>NZ_JBIWPO010000094.1:0-11920 GCF_044768275.1 Streptomyces sp. NPDC101152
GCCGCATGCGCCTGGTCATCGATGAGCCGGACCTCGGCAGGGGACAACGCCAGTCGGGCACGGTGCCCGAACTGCCGCTTCACCAAACCGAGTTCACCCATGAACGATCACCATACACATGTGGCTTCGGTCACCACGATGGAACCCGAACCCTGACGTACGCACCGGCCGTCACGTCGTTTACGTACGCCGGTACCTGTGAGGCGGACACATCTAATCCGGCTTCAACGTCACGCCGTACCTGATTCCCGACGGCCTCGACGACATCGTCGACCTCCTCGTCCCGGAACTGCAGGAACGTGGGGTCTACCGCACCGAGTACACGGGGACGACGCTCCGCGACCACCTGGGCCTGCGCGAACCGCTCACCCAGCGGTCCGCGCCGGCCCGGCGGCAGGCGGGCTGACCGCTCACATGGCTGACGGCGTTGCGCTCCCCGTCACCGAGGGCGACGGCGACGGCGTCCCGGACGTGATCGGCGAGCTGGTCGGAGCGGAACTCGGCGTGGGGGACGTGCTGTTCGCGGCCGACGGCGAGGTACTCGGCGCCACCGACGCGGAAGGCGCCGAGGTGCTCGCCGTCACGGACGGCGACGGGCTGCTCGCGGCTTTGCCGGACGGGGGTGTCTGGCCGAGCCGGGTGAGCACCCCGTCGACGACCAGTCCGTTGGCGTCCGTCGTGAGACCGACGGGGTTGCCGACGCCGAGCAGCCGGTCGCAGCCGAGGTTGGTGAACGACTGGTTCGCCCGTGAGGCCAGGAAACCGAAGAGGTTCGGAGCGGTCGCCGGGTCCGGTGAGGGCGCGGCCGTGAAGAGGGCCTTGTCCTTGAAGACGCGCTGGAGGCCGGCGGGATCACCGAACAGGGTCTTGCAGAAGGTCTTTCCGTTTCCGTCGGCGCCCCGGCCGACCGGGGGCATGTCGACTCCGGCACGGTACAGGTCGGTCTTGCGGACGCTGTCGCGGCCGCCCACCAGCGTCATCGGGTCGTTGCGCGGGACCAGTGCGATCGGGGCCCGCTGGCCGGCGGCGGCGGACAACTCGTCCAGGGGCAGGGCGGAGGAGAGCCGACCGTCACTGGACTGGTTGGGCGCGGTGAACGGCGTGCAGCCGAGGGCCGGGTCGATGAACTGGGTCAGCAGCAGGTTGTCGCTGCCGTTGGTCAGGTCCGTGGGCGTCGCCTTGCGCAGGGCCCTCCTGCTCGCGGCGTTGTTCTGGGCGATGCGGCCGCGCGCGTCGGCGAGGTAGTGGGTGACCACGTTGTCGCTTCCGTCCTGGTCCACGACGGAGAAGTCCCGGGTGGTCGGGCAGGGCCGGCCGTCCTTGGCCTTGCCCAGGGCGGGAATCCTGACGTGCTCGGCGTTCGCGGCGCGGAAGAAGGCCGGCGCGTTGCAGTAGGCGAACTGGCCGAAGACCGACCCCGGTACGCCGTTGACGCACCTGCCCTGGCGGAGGTTCCCGGAGCCGCCGCTGGACCTCAGGGTGAGCTCGGCGCTGTTGAAGCCGAACCATATGCCGACCGTCGAGCCCGCCGGCACGCTGGGCCGGACCACGGATGCGGCCGGTCTCGTCCCCTTGTCGACCACCAGCGGGTCGTACACAGTCAGTTTGCCGTTCTTGGTCAGGATCGCCGCCTCGACGAACGCCGACTGAGCGGGATCGGCCTCGTGACAGCGCCCCTTCCGGGGGTCCGTGGCGACGAGTTCGTACGGCGTGGCCAGGCCCCGGGCGGTGAGCGGGTGACGGGGCACCACCAGCGTGCAGTTCGGATTCGGCACGGCCTGCTGCGCGGGCTGCGCGGCCGCGTTCGCCTGGGCGTCCTGGTGGTGGGAGCCGCTCGCCGCGAACACCGATCCGGCCACCACGGCCAGGATCATCGGGCCGCCGATGACGGCGAGCGACCACTTCGACCGGATACCGCGCCGGGCATGCCCGCGCCGCGAGGCACGTGGTGACGGTGTCGAGTTGTTCCGGGGCACTGGGTTGCTCCTCACTGTGCTTCCCTCCGGTGGGGCGGCCCCCACGGGCCGGATTCGGCGCCAGCGACGTTAACAGCGTGCTCCTGGACAACACCCAGCACTTTGCCAACGAAATGCGTACGCAAAAAAGTGGGAACACGTGCCACCGGCATCCCAAAGGCATTCCCGGGAATGAGGATTCGCTGGTTCCGCGACAAGTCCGCACGGCAAACCGTACCGTGAGGGCTGTCACAAATTTGCGGATGAAGATTTCCGGGGCCGGGAAGCGCCGATCCGCTCACTTCCGGCCGCCGAACGCCTCCTTCCGGATGACCTCGAGCATGCTCGGCACACCGGTCGTGGTCCGAACGTCGAGGAAGGCGCCCGCATGACGGTCGCCGGTCGCCTCGCGCAGCAGCGCGTCGGCCAGGTCCGCGCGTGAGGTGAACCGGCCGGGCAGGCGCGAGGTGGCGATCTGGTAGTCGCTGACGGCGTCCGTGTCGAAGAGGCCGGACGGGCGGACGATCGTCCATGCGAGACCGCTGTCCCGCACGATCCGCTCCATGCGACGCATGTCGTCGTAGACGGTGCGACCGATGGTGCGCGCGATGAAGGGCTCCAGCACCTTGCGGAAGAAAAGGCCCTCGCCGGGGGCCGGCACGTCGAAGAGCACGGTCGAGGTGACGCAGACCAGGCGTCGGACGTCGTACTTCGCCATGGCCTGCGTGATGTGGGTCACGCCTTCCGAGTACAGGGTGACGGGCTGTCGGCTGAAGGGCACTCCGAGCGCGGAGACGACTGCTTCCTGTCCGGCGACGGCGCGTTCGACGGCCGCGGGGTCGCGCACGTCCGCGCCGACGAGCCTCAGTCGCGGATGGCGCAGCGGGAATTCCTCGGGATGGCGTGTGACGGCGGTGATGGTGTGCCATGCGGCGATCGCCTGCTTTGTGACCTGGCGTCCGGTCGGTCCGTTCGCGCCGAATACGACGAGTTTCACGTCGGTTCCCCTCTCCTGCTTGTCCTGCCATCCGGGAGAGTCCGGCAGCGAGGATGGTGACGTCCCCGGATAGGGTGAGACGCAGGTCACATGCTAGGGCTGCTTCTCGTCCTTTGGTCTGTCGTCCGACGGCGGCGGCTCGAAACGGACGCGGATCTTCTCGAAGCCCTTGAAGGACTCGGTGGTGGCGTACGAGCGGTAGGCGCGGCGGTCGGCCGGGCTGAGGCGCACCCGGTCGGTGAACGGGGTCAGCAGGCTGCGCGGCCACAGCCGCATGACACGGACCGTGCCGATCTCGGCGGCCAGCAGGAACACCAGCGCGCCGAGGTACAGCCAGCTCAGCAGGCCTAGCACGATGCCGAACATGCCGTAGGTGGCGGTGGCTCCGCGCAGCACGTGCCGCGCGTAGTAGGAGCCGCCCCATTGCAGGCCCTGCCAGGCGCAGGCGCCGAGCAGGCAGACGCCGTACAGATCCCGTAGCCGCAGGTGGCGCTCGGTCAGGACGCGGTAGCACGCCAGGAGCAGCACGGCGTTCAGTGCCACGCCCACGAGGGCGGCCGCGATCTGGACACCTACCGCCGGGCGGGCGCCGAAGATGCCCGCCGCGGACTGCGCGGCCGACAGCAGCGTCGTCACGCACAGCCCCAGGCCCAGCAGCAGGAGGAAGGACAGACCCTTCAGCCGGGACCGCAAGGGGTCGGGGCGTGCGTGCCGGGGCACCGCCCAGATCTTGTTCAGGGCGTACTGCGCGGCCTGGGCCACCCCCAGCGCACCGTACAGACTGCCCACGACGCCGATCACCAGGGCCGCACCGCTGCCCTGCAGGGAGTGGATGTTGTGCCCGAGCTGGTCGCCGATGACCGGGAACTCGCCGAGTGCGGAGTCCAGGACCCGCTGCCGCAGTCCCGGATCGCCGTTGAGCAGCATGCCGAGGACGGCGACGAGGAACAGCAGCAGCGGGAAGAGCGACAGGAACGCGTAGTAGGCCAGGAGCGCCGCGAGGTACGACGCCTGGTCGTCGTAGAACTTGTACAGCACGGCGAGCGGCAAGCCGGCCCAGCGGTGCCGTCGCTGATACGCGTCCACTCGAGCCAGAACGCCCACGGTCTTCCTCCGCCGCCGGCCGTCGCACAGCCCGATGCGGGCCGAGGTGTCCGACGGGTATCCGCAGCGGCGGCGATCATGCCTCTTGTTTCCCCCCGGCGATGCGGGGAAGTCCGACGCCCATGGAGCGCAAGACCGACTCGGCCCGGGAGGAACCTGTCGCAAGCTGCCCGCCCTGGGTGCTGCGCGAGTACGCCGTGCTCGCCGACGGCGAGCGGGGCGCGCTGGTGGATCCTCGGGGCAGGATCGTCTGGCTGTGCGCGCCGCGCTGGCACAGCGACGCGGTGTTCTCCACCTTGATCGGCGGCAGCGGGTACTTCGCGGTGGAGCCCGCCGACCGCTGGCACGTGTGGGGCGGCGCCTACGAGGAAGGCGCCCTGATCCGGGTGAACCGGTGGGTGACACCGGACTGTGTGATCGAGTGCCGGGACGCGCTGGCCATGCCCGCCGCCCCGGACCGGGTGGTCCTGCTGCGCCGGATGCGGGTGCGGCGCGGCCAAACGCTGCTGCGCATGCGGCTGGACCCGCGCCCCGGTTTCGGCGTCCACCGCATGCGCCGCCCCCGACTGCAGGACGGCACCTGGGATGCCGAGGCCGAGGACCTGCGGGTACGGCTCGTGGGGGCACCGGACGCGTCCTGGGACCCGGAGCTGGGACTGCACGCGGAGTTCCGGCTGCGCGAGGGGCAACAGCACGATCTCGTGCTGGAGGTCGCGACGGCGTCCGACGCGCCCCGGCTGGACGCCGGGGAACTGTGGCGGGCGACCGAGCAGGCCTGGCGTGGCGCGGTGCCGGACTGTTCCGCACTCGTCGCACCCCGCGACGCCCGTCACGCCTACGCCGTACTGCGCGGGCTGACCAGTGCCGCGGGCGGTATGGTCGCCGCCGCCACGACCTCGCTGCCGGAGCGGGCGAACACCGGCCGCAACTACGACTACCGCTACGCCTGGCTGCGCGACCAGTGCTACGCCGGGCTGGCCGTCGCCGCGCACGGGCCGCACGAGCTCCTCGACGGCGCCGTCCACTTCACCGCCGAGCGCATCCTCGCCGACGGCGACAAGACGCGGCCCGCGTACACGGTCACCGGGGAGCCCGTGCCCGACGAGCGGACGCTGGGGCTGCCCGGTTATCCCGGCGGCAACGACCGGGTCGGCAACCATGCCGGGCAGCAGTTCCAGCTCGACACCTTCGGCGAGGCTCTCCAGCTCTTCGCCGCCGCGGCCCACCACGACCGCCTCGACAAGGACGCCGAACGTGCCGTGTCGATCACCGTGGACGCCGTGGAACGCCACTGGGAGCAGCCCGACGCGGGCATCTGGGAGCTGGAGAACCGGTGGTGGACGCACTCGCGGCTGTGCGCGGTCGCCGGACTGCGCAAGATCGCCGCCGTCCTGCCGGGCGCCCAGGGCCGCCGCTGCGCCGAGCTGGCCGACACCGTCCTCGCCGAGACGCGCCGCCGCTGCCTGCACCCTCGCGGCCACTGGCGCCGGGCCGCCGACGACGACGGTCCCGAGGCCGCCCTGCTGGTGCCCCTGGCCCGCGGCTGCCCCGCCCCCGACGATCCCAGCGTGGCCAGGACCCGCGCTTTCTTGGAGGAAAGGCTGGCTCAGGACGGCTACCTCTACCGCTTCGACCACGAGGACGGGCCGCTGGGCGAGGCCGAGGGCGCGTTCCTGCTGTGCGGGTTCGCCATGGCGTTGGCGACGCACCGGCTCGGCGACCAGGTCGGGGCGTTCCGCTGGTTCGAACGGACCCGGGCGGCATGCGGGCCCCCCGGGCTGTTCGCCGAGGAGTACGACGTGCGTCAGCGCCAGCTGCGCGGCAACCTGCCCCAGGCGTTCGTCCACGCCCTGCTCCTGGACTGCGCCGCCCACCTGTCCGGGGCCTCGGCCCTGCCCGACTGAGCGACGGCCCCCGACGCTCGCGCGGTCAGGACACGGTGGCGAGCGTGGTCGCCAGTTCCTCGGTGGCGCGGACGAGTTCGGTGTCCCGGTCGGCCAGCAGGCGCGGGATGGCGTCGCTGTGGTCGCGGACGGCGCGGCGGGCCGCGTCCTCCCAGGCGATGTGGTCGCCGTGGCGGCGGCGCAGTTTCGGATAGGCGGCGGCCGTGGTCTCCCACTGGCGGGCGCCGGCGATGTTGCGCAGCAGGTGCAGGATCTGGGCCCGGCAGGTGACCTGGGGGCGCTGGACGAGGTCCCACAGGAAGGGGACGGTGACGGCCGTCGCCTGGTCGACGACGAATCCGTACCGGCAGATCCGGTTACGCAGTCCCGTCAGCGCGGTGCTGGAGGCGGCCGTGTCGCCGGAGGCGAGGGCGGCGAGCAGGAACGGGATGGCGGCGGCGGACCCGGTGGTGTCCCTCATGTCGTGCCACGGCACCCGGGTGACGTCGCCGAGGGTGGTGGGCGGGTGGTCGTGCCTGCGGTGGGCGGTCATCGTTTCAGGCTGTCGCCGTGCCCCCGTTCCACGAAGGGCGCCCCGTGGGGAGCATGGCCCAGACGGTCTTGCCCTTGAGGGCCCGGCGGGTCCAGCCCCAATGCTCGGACAGTGCGTCCACTATGCGCAGGCCGCGGCCGTTCTCGTCCAGCGCGTCCGTGGTGGGCCGGCAGGTCGGCACGGCGGTGTCGGGATCGGTGACGGCACAGACCAGGTGCGCGGTCCGCAGGGTGAGCTTCAGCCACACCTCGGTCTCCGCCGCGGGGTCCGGTCTGGCGTGCGTCAGGGCGTTGGCGACCAGCTCGGAGACGATGGTCAGCGCGTCGTCCACGCAGCCGTCCAACTGCCAGGCGGCCAGGGTGCGTTCGGTGAAGGCGCGGGCCTGGGCGCACCCGGGGCCGGTGCCGCTCAGGCGCAGAGCGGCGGTCGTGGGCGCGGACCGCGCGGCTGCGGCGAGGGGCGGCTTGCGGTCCTCCGTGGGCGCGGGCGGGCCGAACAGGGCTGCTGAATGCGCGGGCGACGACACAGCACCTCCCCGAGAGGACGACAGGACGGGCGCCAGCGGGGGTGGTTGACGCCTTCGTTATTATCCACGCCGAGAGCGTGCTCGTGCAATTTCACGGAAAATTGCACCCGTTGAGAGATGGATCCACGCCACGCACGGCCCGTCGCGCTCAGTCGACGGCAGGCCCGTGACGTGGCGTGACGGAAGCAAGGAGAGTGCCGTGGCCTCAGTTCGCAACGGGGTACGGGCCAGCGCCCTGGGCGTGACCTGGCTCAAGAGCCGTCACAGCAACGCGGAGGGCAACTGCGTGGAAGTCGCCGCCCTGCCCGGCGGAGGCGTCGCCGTGCGCAACTCCCGTGACCCGCACGGTCCCGCGCTGGTCTACACGCCCGCCGAGTTGGCCGCCTTCCTCGCCGGCGCGAAGGACGGGGAGTTCGACCACCTCGTCTGACCTGGTGGGCGGTCCACCTTCCGCCGACATATGCGCGAAGGGGTCGCGCGATGCGATAATGCGCCGTGTCGTCGCCTGCATACCGGGAGTCAGGATGTCCGCCGAGTCACCGCGCGTCTCCCGCCTCGAACCGTATCTGAACCGCACGGAGCCCGCCCCGACCTTGCTGAAGATGCTGGTCGGGGTGCAGTTGGCGGGTTTCCGCGAGGACGTCGGCCTCGCTCAGGAACAGGCCGCCCGCTCTGTGGGGTTCAGCCCGGCGAAGCTGTCGCGCATCGAGGCGGGCAAGGGGCGCCGGCCGCCCACCGAGGCCGACGTCCGGGCGCTGCTGGACCTGTACAAGACGGACGACCACGAGGCGTCGGTGCTGCTCCAGTTGCTGCGGCGGGCCGGGGAGCCAGGGTGGTGGCAGCGCTTCGACAAGCGTCTGATGCCGGAGTGGTTCGACCGGCTGGTCGGGCTGCAGGAGGCGGCCGAGGCGATCCGTACGTTCGAGATCCAGTACGTTCCCGGGCTGCTGCAGACTCCCGCCTACACCCGTGCCGTGGTCCAGCGCGGCCTGCCCTCGGCGACGGCCCGGGAGGTGGAGCGCCGCGTCGAACTGCGGATGCGCCGGACGGAGTTGCTGCGGCGCTCGGACCCGCCCCAGCTGTGGGCGGTCGTCGACGAGTCGGTGCTGCTGCGTGTCCTGGGCAGCCGGGAGGTGATGCGGGAGCAGCTCCAGCACCTGGTCACGATGGCGCGACTGCCCCATGTGACGGTCCAGATCGTCCCCCTGGACGTGACCAACGCCTCCGCGCCGGCCATCCCCGTCACCTACCTGCGTTTCGGCGGCCTGGACCTGCCCGACGTGGTCTACCTTGAGCACATCAGGAGCGCGACCTTCCTGGAGGACCGCGACGAGACGGAGGAGTACCGGGTGGTCCTGGACCGGCTGGCCGACGAGGCCCTCAACCCCCGCGACTCGCTGGCCCTCCTGCGCGAGACGGCAGAAGGGCGCTACGGGGCCCGGTGAGCCGGCCGCTCGCTACCTGAGGCGTCCCACTCCGCCGAACTCGATCCACTCCTGGGTGAGTTGACGCGGCGCAACCTCGCTGTCCGGCCGCCAGGTGGACACCTCCACCAGGCCCGGCTCCAGGATGTCCAGGTCCTCGAACCACTCGGCGACGTCCTTCTCCTGGCGCACCCGCCCCCAGTGACCCTGCGTCGCCTTGTCCATGAAGTCGGTGACGAAGTCCCGCACCCGCGGGTCCTCGCTCACCAGCTGACACATCACCAGACAGCTGCCGGGCGCCAGCCGTTCGACCACCCGGCGCACCACCGCGGGCGGTCCGTCGCTGTCGCTGTCGGGGATGCAGTGGAAGACCGAGTTGAACAGCACCGCCACCGGCTCCGAGAGGTCGATCAGCCGCCGGGTGTCCGGGTGCGAGAAGATCGTTTCGGTGTCGCGCAGGTCCGCCTGGATGACGGCGGTGCGGTCGTTCTGGTCCAGCAGGGCGCGCCCGTGCACCAGGACCATCGGGTCGTTGTCGACGTAGACCACGCGTGAAGAGGGGCCGACCCGCTGCGCGACCTGGTGGACGTTGTCCTGCGTGGGCAGACCCGATCCGTGGTCGAGGAACTGGCGCAGACCGTACTCCTGGGCCAGTGTTCCCACCACGCGCTGCAGGAAGCGCCGGTTGTTGAGCGCGAGCGCCCGCGTGCTGGGGACGACCTTGTCGAGTTCCGCGCAGGCGGCCCGGTCGACGGCGTAGTTGTCCTTGCCGCCCAGGTAGTGGTCGTACATGCGGGCGGCCGTGGGGACCGTCGCATCGATCGCGGTCGACATCCGCTTCCCGGACTCCATCGTCTCCCCCACACTCCCGCACCGGATCCGGCGCACCGGACGCCGGGCCATACATCCTAGTGTGATGCGGCAGGCGACGTTCGCCCCGCCGCGACGCCCGGCACGCCCTCTCGCCGCACCGGCCGAAACCCCAAGTACGTCCGGTCCATCAACGGGGCATTCCGTCCGGCACGCCGAGAGCACGCTCCCCCACTCTCGACTTGGCCAACTTTCCTTGGCGGGGCCCTGAAAGGGCAGGACCACAGCCCACCAGGGGGGTAAGGGATCATGGCCACAGCGACAGAGACACTGACCGGCCGCGAGTACCGGCGCGTGTCCAGCGACAAGAGCGGCGAGGGCCGGTCGGTCGACGAGCAGGGCTGGGAGAACGCGGCAGCCGCTGAAGATCACGGCATCGCGCTCGGGGAGCCGTACGAGGACACCGGCTCTGCCAGCCGGTACCAGCGCAAGGGCCGGGACGGCTTCGACAAGCTCACCGACGACCTGAAGAACGACACCTTCGGCGCGGACGTCCTGATCTTGTGGGAGTCCTCGCGCGGCTCCCGCAAGGTCGGCGAGTGGATTACGTTGATCGAGCTGTGCGAAGAGCGCGGCGTGAAGATCTTCGTCACCTCGCAGGGGAACATGTACGACCCGGCGAACGGCCGGGACCGTAAGGCGCTCATCGACGACGCGAACGACTCGGGGTACGAGAGCTACAAGATCAGGACGAGGGTGAAGCGTTCCTTGGATGCCAACCTTGCGGCAGGCAAGCCGAACGGTCAGGTCCCCTTCGGGTACATGCGTGAGCCGGTGTGGACCACCGACCGACGCGGACGCAAGGTCACCCGCTCCGGCCCCCAGCTGCCGGACCCGGCCACGGCCGTGCTCGTGATCGAGCTGTTCCGGCGAATCAAGTCCGGCCACTCCTTCCTGTCCATCGAACGTGACTGGGCGGCGCGCGGCGTGACCAACAAGAGCGGCCGTCCGTTCAGCGCTCAGCACCTCCGGTCCATGGCCACCCGCAAGGCGTACATCGGCATCCGCGTCCACTACGGCGAGGAGTCCGAGGGCGACTGGCCGGTGATCGCGGACTTCAAGGGCTCGCCGATGACGGCCGACGCGTTCGTGACGCTCTTCAAGGAGGTCGGGAAGATCCTCGCCGACCCGGCGCGCAAGACCGTCAAGCACGGCGCCTCCCCGCACGAGTTCACCGGCGCGCTCCGCTGCGATGTGTGCGGCGGGCCGGTGAAGGTCGACGGCCGGAAGACGACGGGGCGCTACACCTGCCGGGACAAGGGCTGCGTCTCGATCCCGAAGGAAGCCGTGGACGCGGTCCTGACCCTTGACCTGATCGCCTTCCTGTCCGACCCGGACGTCTACCGGGCGATCACCCCCGAGGACGGTGGCGCCGAGCTGGACTCCGTGCGCGCACAGCTTGCGGCGAAGCGCGCCGAGTTGGGAGAGCTGGAATCGGCTCCCCGCCCGTCCGGGGCCCGCGCCAAGATCGCCATGCTCACCATGATCGAGGAGCTGGAGGGCGAGATCACCGAGCTGGAGGACCGCGAGACGAAGCTGACACCCCGTCCGTCTCCGCTGGCCGAGCTGTTCGAGTACGGGCCGGACATCGAACGGCGCTGGAAGGCCCGGCCGGTCGAGGTGCGCCGCCAGATCGCGACCATGGTTCTGTCGCCCGAGCTGCTCGGCCAGCCCCGGGTCAAGCAGGTCGCGGCCTCCGCGTCCCCCGCCGTCGAGGACCGCATCGCGTGGGCGACGGAGGTGAGCGAGTCATGACCGCGCACCCTGTCGATCAACCGCTGTTCGGCCAGCAGGCGGCCGAACTGCGGGCGGCCCTACGCCGGTTGCTGGCCACCGGTCTCAGCCCCGTGGCGGCGCCGGTGGACCCCGTGCGGGCCGCGTACGGCACATACCTCCGGAACGCCTACGGCTGCCTGCGCTGTGCCTTCCTGCCGGACCGCTGCGCGGACGGCCGCACGCTGTGGGAGGAGTACCAGGGCGCTTGATCATCACCGAGCCGGCTGATCATCTGCACACGATTGAGCCCACGCCGCATGACGGGGGCTCAGTGCTGAATCGGATAGCTCTGGCAGGGCGGGCCACCCACCAGCAGGCGAGGGGCTCGCGCGGCGCTCAGAACCGGGTGTGGAGCCAGACGAGGAACAGGCTCGCGGCTGTCGTGCTCGCGCCGTACGCGGCGCCGTAGAGGGCGCGGAGGACGAGGACGCGGCGATAGCGCTTCAGCCATCCAGTTGCGCGACGTCCCGGGGGTCGCCTGGGCACGTCAGGGCCCGGCTGGTTATGGTTCATGTGTCGCCTTTCTCGTTCTGCGTGAGTAGGTGGACGCACAGGGAGCCCGCTCCGGCCCTCGGTTTCCTAGGCCAACTGGGCGGTGGTAGGGCTCCCTTTGCACATCCGGGAGTCTACGTATCGCTCGCGACACTGAGATGCACACAAGGGCGGAATCCCGCTCAGGGAACGCTTCTCGGCATGGGCGGCGAGACCTCCTAGCGTTTTTCTGCACCTAACTTCAGCTAAGAGCTCGCGCAGATAGGCGCACTCATGGGCGGTGGTTCGGGCGGTCGTCCCAGCGGTGGGTGGTCCACGCGCGGCGGATTAGGCTACGGAC
>NZ_JBIWPO010000095.1:0-11874 GCF_044768275.1 Streptomyces sp. NPDC101152
GGCGGAGGCGTCCTCGGCGAAGGTCACGTCCCTGATGTGGTGTGAGGAGTTCTCCACTGCCCAGTGGCCGCGGATCGCGGCGGCCAGGTCGGCGGGGCCGGCCTGGTGAGCGTCGAGGCTGGTGACGGCGTAGACGCTCTCGCGGGACTCGGATTGGCCGGTGGGCTTGCGGCGCCGGTGGACGCGGATGGCCAGGCGGGCGTGGGGGAAGGCGATGCCGCCGAGTTCGTCCGCAACAGCACAGGTCTTGATCGAGCGGGACTCGCGGCGTCCGTGTCCGGTCTCGGAGGCGGCGTGCTGGACGGGGATGTCCCGCCAGGGCAGGGACGCCAGCTGGCGGCGGGTGGTCGGCTGGTTGCTCTTGATCACGGCGATGTAGTGGGCCTGCTTGGCTTCGATCAGCCAGGTGATGTTCGCCTTGACCGAGTGCAGGGCGTCGAAGGTCACGACCGTGCCGGCCAGGTCCAGTGGCGCCAGCAGCGGCTGGAAGTGCGTCGTCTCGTTCGTCTTCGCGCCGACTTCGGCCTGGGCGAGGGTCACGACGGTGCCGTGGGTGACCGCGGAGAGCAGGTGCCGCCGCGGCGCTGCGAGGCGAGATGACCCCTTGAGTGCTTTGCCATCGACGGCTATCACGGCTGCTCGCCCGGGGCTCGCGGTGCGAGCCCCGGTGGCGGTGCGGTGTCGGTCGGCCAGATAGGCACCGACTGCCTGGTCCAGGGCATCACCGTCAACAGCTCCCAGCACGCGCCCGATCGTGGCCGCCGACGGGGTACGCCGCCACCCCAGCAGATGGCGGCGGATGCCGATGGTCTTCAGCAGCGTGTCTGCGGCACGCTGGCCCCACTCGGCGAGTTCATCGATGCTCCGGGCTCCCGAGACAACCGCACAGGCACCCACCAGCAGGATCGCTGTCAGCGAGTACCACCGGCCCCGCCGTGCACGAGGGTCGGGCACCGAGTCGAGGTACGGGCGCAGGTCCGCGACCCGGTCGCTGTCCAGCGACCCCAGTTTCATCAGCGCGGCGGGGATGGGAGAGGACGCAGCAGCAGGCACGGGTTACCTCGTGATCATCAGGCTTAGACACCACAATGATCACGAAGCCCGTGCCTGCCCGCTATGCACCCCAGTCGGTCGCCAACCGCGCGAACGCGGAACTTGAAACCGCCCTGGCTGAGTCGGCCGTCGGAGGCGATCTGGAAGGCGTTCAGCGGCGCCTTCCAGCGCATGGTCCACCTGCGTCGGCCCTTGCCGGTTGGGTCCAGGCTCATCAGCGCGAGATAGACGCATTTGAGGGCGGCGGCCTCGGTCGGGAAGTGCCCACGGGCCCGCACGGCCTTGCGGACGCGATCGCGTCGACGAACAAGACCGGGTAGACGCGGTCCAATGGGCGGCTCTGCCAGGCGGCCATACCGTCCATGACCTGGTCGGTGATGGTAGCGATGGTCTGCTTGGACAGCTCGGCCCCGTAGACCTCGGCCAGGTGGGCTGAGATCTCGCCGTGTGTGAGGCCCTTCGCGGACAGCGACAGCACCATCTCGTCGACTCCGGTCAGCCGCCGCTGCCGTTTCTTGACGATCTGCGGCTCGAACGTGCCTGCGGTGTCGCGCGGGACCTTGACCTCGACCGGCCCAACGTCGGTGAGCACGGTTTTGGCCCGGCCCCCGTTGCGGGAGTTGCCGCTGCCCCGGCCGGCCGCATCGTGTTTCTCATAGCCGAGGTGATCGGTGATCTCCCCTTCGAGGGCAGATTCCAAGACCCGCCAGGTCAGCTGCTGCAACAGCCCTCCCTGCCCGGTCAGCTGCAGCCCCTCCGACCGAACCCCGTCCACCAGCAAGGCGACGAGTTGCTCGTCGGACACGGGCCCAGGCTGCCCCAACTGGGCACTTTCGTCAGGCTCCACGGTCTCCAACTCCACGGCGGTATCAGTCACTTGACGTCTCTCCCATGATCGTCGGATCCGCCGTTAGATTTACGTTTCCGCGCGAGGCGGTGCTACGACGACTGTTCCGGGCCGGGCTGGCGCTCGGCGGGGCCCTCTCCGGTGAACCTGGGATCGGCACGGCGAAGCAGCCGTACTTCCTGGAACTGGAAAATCCCGTCGGCTCGCGCTGATGCGCCGTATCAAGCACGCCTTCGACGGCGACGGGATCCTCGACCCGCATGTTCTGTTCGGCTGAACGGCGCCGATGCGACCCAACGCGAGAAAGGATTGCCGTGAACGGTGCCCACGCCGTGGCCCGCACCCTGCTGGCCTCCGGTGTCGAAGTGTGCTTCGCCAACCCCGGCACCTCCGAACTGCACTTCGTTGCCGCCCTCGATGACGACTGTGAACTGCGGGCCGTGCCGTGCCTGTTCGAGGGCGTGGCGACCGGCGCGGCCGACGGCTACGGTCGCATGACGGGCCGGCCCGCCGCCACGATCCGCAGGGCGTCTGCCGGATGGTCGAGGCTCTGGGGCGACGACCTGCCTACGAAGCAGTCGGGCGACCAGCCTTCGACCCGCGCTGCTGGACCGCCACGGTCTTTCCAAACGGGTGAACTTGCAGCCGGCAGTCAGCACCCTCAATCCGCGAACTGCGAGGACCACGCTCGGCAGCGGCAATCCGTCGCCGCCCGGGGAGAACATTGCGACCCATACGGTCGTCCCGCCCGCTGTGACCGTGCACCAGCGCACCACATCGCCGCCGACTCCCTCGGCGCACGCGCAGCGCAGGCCGCCATTTCCGGCCTCTCTCACACCGCCTACGGGTGCGCCACGAACACACCGCGCTCTGGCCCCGAGGTGCCACATGCCGTCTCACTGGCGGCCGAGTTGGGAGAGTGGCTGCGTACCGGCCGCGCGGATAGGAACCTGGTCGCCCGACAGCCTTGCCCCTCGGCTCAAGCTGCGCGCCAGGACTCCAGATGCTGCGCGACAGAGCGCAAATCGGCTTCCTGCGAGCGGATGCTCCCGGCGAGCTCGTACAGGTCATCGTCCTTGACCTGGAGGGACTCCCCGGAGACATGCATGTACTGGCTGGTGCAGGCCCAGCCGATGACCAGGTTGTAGTCGGCGAAGGGACGCAGCAGGAGCGCGCTGTGCAGGAACGTGGCGGCCCGGGCGGCAGTCTCCTCGTAGTACAGGACGCCGCGCTCTCGCTCGAACTTATGCCGGTCGGCCATGTACCCCAAACTTCCCCAGTCCATGATGGGCACGTTCAGGGGAGTGATCGCCGACTGGATCTGCAGGACCCAGCCGACGTCGACGCGGATGATCGGACTCACCGCTGTCCTGCAGGGAAGCGGGCCTGGACACCGGGCAGCACCCGGGTGGCCTCCGCGACCGCCCCGTCCACGAAGGCGATCCGGTCGGCCTCCTCCACGATGACATCGTGCGCATGCTGCTTCAGACTGCGGCCGGCCAGCGTCGCCCTCGCACGCAGTCGGGCCATCTCTTCGTCGCTGAATTCCACATTGAGTGCAGGCATAGCGACACGGTACCGCGATCGGTACCGAGAGCGGTACCAGGCGGGGTGACGATCTGGATCTAATAGGGCATTTATGCAGGTCAAGCCCTATATGCGACTCTTGCCATTGCCCTACTTTGAGGGTCTTCATCCCATAGGCGACGAATGGAGCTCTCCAGGGCGGATGCTCGGCCGTCCATCTCGTTCGCTTCTATACCTGGAAGTCCGTCTGGTTTGAAGTTGCCGCGGAATCGCCCAATGAACAGCGGAACCGAGCCCTCCGCCTCGCCCGTGATCACGCTACGCCGTGAGCGAGCGCAAGCCGTACCCCAGCGACCTGTCCGACGCCCGATGGGCCCTGATCGAGCCGACGTTGACGGCCTGGAGAAAGGCCCGACTCGACCGCAGACCAACCGGACAGCCGGCCAAGGTCGGTTTACGGGACGTCTTCAATGCGATCCTCTACGTGAACCGCACCGGTATCCCCTGGAAATACCTCCCACACGACTTCCCGAACCACGGCACCGTTTACGCCTACTACGCCGCCTGGCGCGACGAGGGAATCTCGCCCAGCTCAACTATGACCTGACCGGACTGGCGCGCGTGAAAGAGGGGCGCAAGCCCGAGCCGACCGCATCCGTGATCGACACCCAGAGCGTGAAGACTTCCACCAATGTGCCCGTGACCAGCCAGGGAACGGACGCCGCGAAGAAGATCGTCGGCCGGAAGCGCGGCATCCTCACGGACACAATCGGCCTCATCCTCGCCGTGACCGTCGCCGCCGCCGGCCTGTCGGAAAACGCCCTGGGAATCCGCCTCCTCGACCAGGCGAAGGAGACGTACCCGACCATCACCAAAAGCTGGGTCGACACCGGCTTCAAGAATGCCGTCGTCGAGCACGGCGCCACCCTCGGCATCGACGTCGAAGTCGTCAACCGGAATCCGGAGACCCGTGGCTTTCAGGTCGTGAAAGGCGCTGGGTGGTAGAGCGGAGTATCGGTTGGATCATGATGCACCGCCGTCTCGCCCGCGACTATGAAACTCTCACTTCAGCTCCGAAGCCATGATCCACATCGCCTCGATCGACAACCTCGCCAGGCGCATAACGGACGAGACGACACCCACCTGGCGAGGAACGTACTGGGACGTAAACGGCAATCTGCCCACTTCAAACGCCCTCTAACGCACTGGCGTTGCACGACAAGTGACACGACCCCGGGGCAGGTCAGCGCGGATGGGTCGGGCTCGCTGATCGGGGGCGGGACAGTCGTCATCGTGCGTCCTGTTCTCGGTGGCGGGCACCCGCCACCTCGATCGCAGGATAGTCACCCGGATAGCACTTCCGTTCGAGCCGTGGGTCGGCCGGCTAACGACCTTGGGAGCGATACCAGCTCCCGGATC
This sequence comes from Streptomyces sp. NPDC101152, assembly GCF_044768275.1. NCBI lineage: Bacteria > Bacillati > Actinomycetota > Actinomycetes > Kitasatosporales > Streptomycetaceae > Streptomyces > Streptomyces sp. NPDC101152. The sequence continues at coordinate 4,847 of NZ_JBIWPO010000095.1, forward strand.
TGCCTGGCGGCCTGGGGCTCTGCACGATCAGGGCGCCGTTGCGGAGAGGTGACGTCGGTCAGGGAGTCGACCGCAGTGGCGGTGCCTGCCACGTCATCCCGGGCGGCTGGAGTAGGGGCGAGGGCTCGGGTCCGGGGTCATCGGTGTCGACGACTCCGGCGGCCGTGTGGTCGAAGTCGGCGGGCCAGCGGGTGTGCTCACTGGCCAGGGCACCGGTCAGGCGTGCTTCGACAAGGTTGGCGGTGCTCAAGTCGGTGCCGCGCAAGTCGGCCATGCGGAGGTCGGCGCGGTGGAAGATCGCGCCGTGGGCGTCGGCCTTGCGCAGGTTTGCCTCGCGCAGGTCGGTCTCGGTGAAGTCGGCGTCATGCAAATCGGTTTCGACCAGCTTCGCGGCCCGTAGGTCGGCCAGGATGCAGCGAGTCCGGCGGAGAATCGCAGTCGTCAGGTCGGCGTGCCGCAGGTTGACCGAGACCAGGGACGCCTGGGTCAGATTTGCGTTGTACAGGCCCGCCGCCTCCATGCAAGCGCGGTCGAAGTTGACCTCGGGGAACCACAGTCCGTCGCAGTCGGCCCGGCGCAAGTCGGTGATGCTGAGGTTGACCCAGGACTGCTCCCGGTGCTGGCACAGCACGCCGAGCGCGGTCAGCGCCACCTGCGCGTCTGCGGCGCGAGTCTCCAGGGGTGCGATGTCGTTGATGGGCACGTCTGCCGCCGGTGATTCCGGCCCGGCGGGTGGCCAGGGCAGGTGTGTACGCAGATACGCGGCCTGGATGGAGATGATGGCCTCCCGGTCGCGGGCGGACTGCTCCGCGATCCGCCACAGCGCGTGCAACCCGCCGATGCGCACATCCAGCTTGTCGCTGCCGAGTTGGTCGACGGCCCGGCTGAATCGGTCGGTGACGTAGCCCTCCTGGGTGGCGCGCAAACCGTCCTGGCTCACCCGCAGTTGCCGCCACGTGGCGTACGCGCCGAAGAGCACCACCAGGCCGCCGACCATCTGCAGAAGCGTCGCACGGACATCGTTCACCGCCTTCAGGCGATCCTGCGCGGCGACGCTCGCCCCGGCGAGATCGTGGTCGACCACCACCCCCGGCAGTACGACGAACACCGTGCCCAGAATGACCAGCCCCGCCGCCCAGGCCAGCAGACCTGCGGCCACCCGGCGCCTGACCGGCCCGTCGTGCCATGCCCGCCGCCCGCGGTCTGGTTCCCCCATCTCCATGGGCATGGGAGCCTAGGCGCCGCTCAGAAGACGATCAAGAGTCCTGCGCCACTGGCCGCAACATGAGAACGGCCGTACGGATTGGGTGAGTTGTGAGGCTTACCTGGGCCCGTGCGGCCTGTTCCCGTCCTGCGCTGTCCGGCATCTCGCGCTGCCGGAGGTGGGCGATCTTGCGGTCGATGCGCTCCAGTCACAGGACGTGCCAGACCCGCAGGGCCTGGAGACGGTTCAGGGCGGGCGGCAGATCATTCAAATAATCGAACACATTTACGATCCTATTGTGACTGTGCACGATAGGTGGCCCGGATGGTCAAATGCGATGCACAGTTCGGGGCCCCGGCGCCACCGGGTGGCTGGCGAGTGGCCCAGCACCCCTCGCGCAGCAGAGCCGTGCACGGCAGCCCATCGACAGGAAGCCGTCATGGGCGCAGGCGCGGTCAGTGGTCATGCGCAGCGCGCGACCTTCGGAGCGGCGCGTTTCTGCAATGGGGAGGCGAGTGGAAGGCTTGGGGCATGTCCTTGCGACCATGGCGGGACCTCCGGCGGTCCTGGCAGCCGGGTCACGCGCCCGCGCTGATGGTGATCCCTCTGGGGCTGATCGTCGCGGTCTGTGTGGTGGACGTGTTGGCTCCGCCGCATATTCACCTCGGCCCTCTGCTGGTGGCGGCGCCGGCGATCACCGTGGCGTTCGCGGGCGTTCGCGTGACGGCTCTGATGGGAGTGCTCGCGGTGGCGGCCCAGGTGCTGATCGGTGTGCTGAAAGAGAGCCTGTCCTCCGCCAACATCCAGGCTCAGATCACCGCTCTGGTCGTCGTCTCGGTCATCTGTGTCGGCATCTGCGTGCTGCGGGACCGGCGTGAGCGACAGCTGCACCGGGTGCGGTCCGTCGCCGAGGCGGCGCAGAGCGTGCTGCTGCAGCCCTTGCCCGTCCGCGCCGGCCCGCTGCAGATCGCCGGCCTGTACATTCCGGCCGAGGAGGAAGCCGATCTGGGTGGGGACCTGTACGCGGCCGCGCGGACCGATCACCACAGCACCCGGCTCCTCATCGGCGACGTCCGCGGCAACGGTCTGGCCTCGATCAACAACACCGCCCTGCTGCTCGGCGCCTTCCGTGCGGCCGCCCATCGGCAGGCCACCCTGCCCCGCCTCGCCGTCCACCTGGACGCCGCCTTCCGCTGGGACAGCACCCAGTGGCGCTCGAGGACGGAACAGGACACCGACGAGGACTTCGCCACGGCGATCCTGCTCGACATCCCCGACCACGAGCCGGTCGTCCACCTCATCAACTGCGGACACCCACCGCCGCTGCTCCTGCGCGGCACTCACGTCACCGCCCTCACGCCGGAGGCGAGCTACCTTCCGATCGGACTCGGCGGCGCCTTCGGCATGACCGCCTACGAGCTCCAGACGTTTCCGTTCGAGGTCGGCGACCTGCTCCTTCTGTACACGGACGGCGTCATCGAGGCACGAGACGCTGGCCACGTCTTCTACCAGCTCACTGACCGGGCGCCCTCGTGGACCAATGACGACCCTGACGAGTTCCTGCGCGCTCTCCATGACGACCTTCTGGCCCATGTCCACGGCCACTTGGACGACGACGCGGCCGCAGTCGCGATCCGCCGCCTGGCCCTCTGATTTCCGGTCGTGATGTGGATGCCTTCGCCGTCAAAGTCGCCGTGGTAGCGCAGTGCGGCTCCGCGGTCGGCAAGGAGGCGCAGGAGGTGGACGGCGGCGCTGTTCGGCCAGCCGGAGGTGCAAACGAGCGGCTGGCAGGCGGCACCGAAGCAGCGCAGGGCCAGGGCCGCTGGGGTTCTCCGTGACGTGCACCGGTCCCGTGCAGGCGCGGAGGTCGCCCGGGCCCGGAGGTGCGCGAGGGTGAGCAAAGCCGCGTGACCCGCTTGCGTGCACACCTGGGTGGTCCGGCCAAGCAACCCCGTCGCCGGCGAGCCGTAGGCCGGCGGTCCGCGACGTCACCATCGACGTGGACCAGCTCCCAGGTCCGCACCGGCCAGGCACCCCGCGTCATGGCCAGCCTCCGCAACCTGGCGATCACCCTCCTCCGCTTCCACGGTCACCGCAACATCGCTGCAGCCCTACGCCACCACGCCCGCGACACCGGCCGCCCTTCAACCTGCTCCTGACGGCTTGATCAACAACTTTGCAGGGGCGCTGACCGCCCACCGCCCCCTTGAAGGCGTCGCTGCCCTCCGCCCGCGTCACGACCAACGCCGTTCGCCAGCCTGGCCTGGCATTAGGACGAATCTAGGACGGTTCAAGGACCCGCGCCCGTAGCGTCTCCACAGGGCTACTGATGCACATCATGCTTTCACTCTGGACTCAGGTCGGGCCCAGGAAGCCCCCCAAAGGCACACCTTGGGGAAAACAGGGACACGCACACGATCGGAGTTTGAAGATGGCACGGATGCGGAAGCGGACCAGAAGCTTCGTCACGGTCCTGGCCGTAGGCGTAACAGCCCTTACCCTCAGCATGCAAAGCGCGAGCGCAACCCTTAACATCCCGAACACTACCCTGCAGAACAATGCCAGCGGCGACTGCGTCATTGCACGCCCTTCTGTGTCGGCTGGCATAGGCCCCTGCGGCTGGGACGATCACTTTCGCATCATCAGCGCCGCCCCCGACGCCGGAGGCGCCGCCTACGTGCAGATCCAGACCACCGACGACGACGAGACCCACGCCGGCTACTGCCTGTACGCCGTTGGACCGGGCACCGGCCCCTCGGGCGCCCCTGCCGCTTCCTCCGACGTGGAATTGATCCCCTGCTCGTACAACGACCCCCGTTCCATATGGGCTGTGGCCAGGGCCGGAGCCACCGTCAACGGCCTCACCCCCGAGACATTCTTCGCCTTCGACGGGCGCGTCTGCCTGGACGGCGGTTTCGGGACCCTATACGCCTATCGCGAGGAGGGCTGCAACGGCAGCAACGCCTGGCAAAGGTGGACTGTGTACACCGGCTGACCACTCAGCCCAGAAGCGCCAGGCCCGTTTCAAAGTCATGTTGACCGCGTAGGTGTGTTGGTCACGGCGGTGTGACGATGTGCTGCTGGGGCACTACGAACGCAACGAAGCTCCCGTTGAGAGGGGTGACCTTGCCAAGTCGCTCTGTTCAACCGGAGCTTCGATGTGCCGTCAGTCTGCCACTGTCTGTCCGGTCAAGTCGCCGCTGCGCGAGTACGTGTCCGCCGGGACGCTCGGCGGACGCCTGGCGGGCCTGGCTGATCCGCGCCGTCGCCGCGGGCGGCGTCACCCGTTCGTTAGCGTGCTGCTGATCGCTGCCTCCGCCGTCCTGACCTTTGCCTGCTCGTACGCGGCGATCGGCCAGTGGGCACGGTGCGCGGCGCAGGAAACTCTGGCCCGCCTCGGTGCCCGGGTCGCCGGAGTGCTCCAGGTCCGTATCCCGCCGAGCACGGCCACAGTCCGCCGGATCATCGCCCTGACCTGCCCGGGCGGCCTCGCAGACCTGACCGGCACCGATCCCGTCGGCACCGCCACCCTCGCAGTGGACGGCAAGAGCGCCCGGGGATCCCGCCGCGGCGAGCTTCCCGCAGCTCATCTGCTGGCGGCGATGACCGGCGACGGGCAGGCCGTCACCCAGCTGCGGGTGCCGCGCAAGACGAACGAGATCACCTGCTTCGCCGCGCTGCTCGCGCCGCTCGACCTGACCGGTGTCACCGTCACCGCCGACGCTCTGCACACCCAGCGTGACCACGCGCGGTTCCTCGTCGAGGACAAGCAGGCCCACTACCTGCTGATCGTCAAGGCCAACCAGCCCGGACTGCACCAGCAGTTACGCTCCCTGCCCTGGGAGGACGTCACCGCCCGGCGCTACGACCGCGAGCAGGGCCACGGCCGCAAAGAGACCCGCGTGACCCGGGTCCTCACCGTCACCGGGCTGACGCTGGACTTCCCGCACGCGGTCCAGGCCGCCCGCGTCACCCGCCACCGCACCGACCTCAAAACCGGTAAACGCACCCGTCGGACCGTCTACGCCCTCACCGACCTGACCACACAACAGGCATCACCCCAAGTCATCGGGCATCTCGCACGATCACAATGGGTCATCGAGAACCGGCTGCACTTCGTCCGCGACACCGCCTTCCGCGAGGACGCATCAAAGGTCCGCACCGGCCGGGGACCTGAGAACATGGCCACCCTGCGCAATCTCGCGATCAACGTGCTCCGACGCAGAGGCCACACCAACATCGCCGCCGGCCTCCGCCACACCTCGTACAACGCCTTCACCAGACCGCTCGACCTGCTCGGCATCGCTTGACCTGCACGATCACACCGCAACTCGGACCTTGAAACGGCCCTGGCTCACCACCGTCCGCGCGGTACGGCGCAGGATCGGCCCCGACAACAGGACCAAGGTGCTCGAGCTCGACGACCAGGTGCGCGTCTACCGGATCGAGGCCGTCCTCGTGGATAGTCTCCGGCGGGCGTTCGATCTCGCCGACGCCCGGCCCGACCTCCTGCGGCAGGAGCCGGCAGCTCGCGGCGGTCACCGACCTCGCGGGACGTGGGCAGTAGCCGCTGACCCGCCGTCGCCTTGGGAGCACGGCGGCACTGCGCTGGAGGACCGGCCCTCCGTTACGGTCGCGCCATGACTGGTGCCCTGCGCCCTCCCCGAACGACTTGGGAGTACTGCGGACAGGGAGTGCGGCGCGGAGCCTGCGGAGGTCAACGCCGCCTTCTCTGCGTACCGCGGCAAATGGGCCACTTCGGCTGCCCAGCCTGCGGGACGTGCCTGGTTGTGGCACGGTGGAGGGGCTCCTGGCCCGCCGCTTTCCCCCGTAGCGGCGGGCCAGGAGCACGTTCTGCGAGCGAAGCCTCCGTCAGGCCGCCGAGGTCGTCATGGACTTGGTGTCGGCTTCGTAGGCGCGGTGTCAAAGGTCCACTCACGACCCGTCGATCAGCGGGGTCAGCCAGTCCGGGGCGGCCGCAGCCAGCGCTTCCAGCGCCGCCCGCAGCGTCTCGCCGACGAACTCCATGCGGTTCAGCGTGCGCACCGCAGCCAGCACCTGTGTGGAATCGGTCCGCTGCCGGCCCCCGGCCCGCAGCAGTCCCGCGTCGGACAGCCGGGACAGAACCACGTCCAGGACACGTTCCTCCAGCCCATGCGCGAGAAGCCGGGCCCGGAAGTCTCCCAGGACGGTGAAGTCGAACCCAGGATCATCCAACTCCAGGCCCAGCAAGAACTTCCAGTCCATACGGGCCCGTACCTGGTCAGCGGCCTGCCGGTCGGAAAGACCCTCCGCATACTGCAACACCGACACCAGGGCCAGAGCGCCCGGCGAGATCGCGGGGCGTCCCTGCCCGGAGAAGGCCACCGCGAAGTCGTCGTCCCTGAACACCAGGCCGAGCACTTCCCGGACCCGGATGGCCAAAGTCCCCTTCGGGAACGCAGCCCGCACCACCCGAGCCGTCAGCTCAGGCACCGTCATCCGACCGCGACTCCAGCGACATCCCGATCCCACATCCCGCCAACGACCATAGCCATCAGTATTGATCCGAAACTCAAAGGGTTCTATTCGAGGATGTAGCGGACGTGTCGGCCGCCGAAGTAGCCGCGGACGATGTGCGGCTGGCGTTGACGGCGGTGGAAGAACCTGCGGGTCTCGGCAGCGAGTTGGGCCTGGTCTCGGGCCCGGCTGTGCATCGGAAGGCTCCGTTTGAGGTCGGCGTTAACCAGCTCAGTCTGCTTGTCACAGTGCAGGGTGCGATGGACAACGGGGTATGGACGCGCCGATTATCAGCAGTGAGGGCCTGTTGCGGCTGGTCGAGTTG
>NZ_JBIWPO010000096.1:0-11715 GCF_044768275.1 Streptomyces sp. NPDC101152
AACGCGCCGTAGAGGCTGCCGCGGCCCAGGCCGGTGGCGGCGCTGATGTCGTCGACGCTCGTGCCGTTGTAGCCCGAGGAGCGGAACTGCCGCTCAGCGGCATGCAGGACATGGTCGCGGTCGAAGCTTCGTGGTCTGGCCATTCATCGAAGGTAAAGCCGACCCACCCTTCTTGACAACCCAGTACAGAACCATCTAGGTTTCTTACTGTTCAGTCCACAACGGTCCTGAGCTCACCGGACAGGGTGCGTGCACGCCTGGCGCGATGACTGGCCGGCGCCGACATCAACAGGATGCTGGCCATCGCGGACACCGACGCGGCCCTCCAGAAGATCGCCGAGGCAAGCCCCACAGCGGCCACACGATGATCTCGAAGCCCTGAGATCTCAGCCCGTCACCCTCGCCTCACCTTCATCGGTGAGGAAACCAATCAGTTTCTAGACGGCTTTCAGTCATGCCCACCAAGCAAGGGAAGAACATGAGTACCAGCATCGACCGCGGGGCGCCCGCCTCCGGAAAGAAAGACTCGGGCCTTCGCGGCTCACATGCCGTGCGCTGGTGGGTGCTGGTCGTCATAGGCGTGGCACAGCTCATGGTCATGCTCGATGCGACCGTGGTGAACATCGCGCTGCCCGAGGCGCAGCACGACCTCGGTTTCAGCGACGGCAGCCGGCAGTGGGTCATCACGGGGTACGCGCTGGCGTTCGGCAGCCTGCTGCTGCTCGGCGGCCGACTCGGTGACCTGTTGGGTCGACGTACCCTCTTCGTGATCGGCCTGGCAGGTTTCGGGGTCGCGTCCGTCGTCGGCGGCTCGGCCGGCAGCTTCGAGATCCTCGTCGCGGCACGTGTGGCCCAGGGCCTGTTCGCCGCGGTGCTCGCGCCCGCGGCACTCTCCCTGCTCAGCGTGACCTTCACCGAACCGTCCGAAAGGGCGAAGGCCTTCGGCATCTTCAGTGCGCTGGGTGGCGCCGGCGGCGCGATCGGGCTGCTGGTCGGCGGCATGCTCACCGAATGGGCGTCGTGGCGCTGGGTGATGTACGTGAACGTCGCCTTCGCGGTCCCCGCCCTGATCGGTGCGTTGCTGCTGCTGGCCAAGCCCGTGATCACCCAGAAGCCCAAACTCGACATTCCTGGCATCGTCGTGGTGAGCGCCGCGCTGTTCGCCGTCGTCTACGGGTTCGCGCACGTCGAGTCCACCAGCTGGACCGACCCGGTCGCCCTCGGCTCCATGATCACCGGTGCGGTGCTGCTCGCGGTGTTCGTCTGGCTGGAGACCAGGGTCGCGCATCCGCTGCTGCCGCTGCGCCTCGTGCTGGACCGGACCCGCGGTGGTTCGTTCATGGCGGTGTTCGTCCTGGGTATGGGGATGTTCTCGATCTTCCTGTTCCTCACCTACTACTTCGCGGCCAGCCTCGGCTACTCGCCGATCAAGACCGGTCTGGCGTTCCTGCCGATGGTCGCGGCCGTCGTCGCCTCGTCGACCACGATGCCTTCGCTGGTGCTGCCCAGGGTCGGCCCGAAGATCGTGATCAGCGCCGGCTTCCTGGTCGCCGCAGCCGGTATGGCCCTGCTGACCCGGCTCGAGCTGGACAGCACCTACGCCGCCCACATCATGCCCGGCCTGATCCTGCTGGGCCTCGGCATCGGCGCGGTGATGTCCACCGCGATCCAGGGGGCGACCTCGGGCATTCACCACGAGGACGCGGGTGTCGCTTCAGCGCTGATCAACACCGGCCAGCAAATCGGCGGCTCCATCAGCACGGCCCTGCTGACCACCATCGCCTCATCGGCCGCGACCGACTACATGACGTCGCACAAGCCCAGCGCGCTGGCCGCGGCGCAGGCCGGGGTCGAGGGCTACACGGCCACCCTGGCCTGGGGCTCCGGGTTCTTCGTGGTCGGTGCGGTGATCGCCGCGTTCCTGATCCCGAACCGGGCTCTGGAGCCGTCCGAGGGCGAGCCCGTGATGGCCCACTGAGCCGGAATCCACCCTCGAAATGCCCTGCCACCTGCCATGACTGTTGTTCTCAGGACACGCATCAGCACAGGAAAGCAGGGCATCTCCAGGATTCCACCGCGACCGTCTCGCCCCGCGCGTCCACGACAGGGCGTTCTCCGCGATGGACCTCACCACCCGTCACCCGCGCACCGGAGAACTGCTGTCCACGGCGAAGTTCATGGTGCGCCAGACCCAACAGGAGACACTCCCATGAAACGACGTACATTCCTCGGCGCGACCACCGCATCGCTGGCCGCCACCCAACTGGCCGGGCCCGCCCACGCCACCAGTCCAACCGCCAGCCCAACCGCCGCTCAGTACACGGTCGTCGCCCGCTTCTGGGGCTCGATGCCGACGGGTGTCACCGTCTCACGCCACGGCCGTATCTTCGTCAACTTCCCCCGCTGGGGCGACGACGTCCCGTTCACCGTCGCCGAACTGCGGCACGGGAAGCCCGTGGCCTACCCCAACGCCGAGGTGAACCGCGAGGACACGTCCGACCTGGCCGGGCACTTCCAGTCGGTGCAGAGCGTCGTCGTCGACCCGGCCGACCGGCTGTGGATCCTCGACACCGGAAACCCGCTGTTCGCCGGGTCCTCCTACGGCGGCCCGAAGCTCGTGGCGGTCGACCTGCGCACCGACCGGATCGTACGGAAGATTCTCTTCCCGCCCGAGGTGGTGCCGTCGAACAGCTACCCCAACGACGTGCGCTTCGACCTGCGGCGCGGCGCCGAGGGCATGGCGTTCATCACCGACTCGGGCGGCACGAACGGCGTGATCGTGGTCGACCTCGCCACCGGCCGCTCCTGGCGGCGACTGGCCGGGCAGCCCTCAGCGCTCCCCGACGAGCAGTTCCTTCCCATCATCGAGGGCGAACCCCTCATGATCCGCCCCGCGGACGGCGAACCCATGCACTACGAGACCGGCTCCGACGGGATCGCCCTCAGCGCCGACGGCAAGCGCCTCTACTACTGCCCCCTGTCCAGCCGCCGACTGCACAGCGTGGCCACCGACGCCCTCGCCGACCCGGACGCCACGGAAGCCGAGGTGGCGGCGACGGTCGAGGACCACGGGTTCAAGCCGATGGCCGACGGCCTGGAGAGCGACGACAAGGGACGGCTCTACGGCGGCGACCTGGAACACAACTCCATCTGGCGAAGGAACCCGGACGGCACCTACCACACCCTCGCCCAGGGCACCGACCTCATCTGGGTCGACACCCTGTCCGTCGCCTCGGACCGGCACCTGTACGCCACTGCAGCTCAACCGGATGTCGCTCTTCCACGAGGGCGAGGATCTGCGCCGCAAGCCCTATCTCCTGGTCCGCCTGCCGATCGACGCCGGGCCGGTCAGGCTCGCCTGACCTCCTGGGCCGCCGACGCCCTCGCGCGCGGCGCTGTGGACGAACTCGCCGCGTTCCGGACGAGGGCGCCCGGTATGCCGTACGCCCATCCGACCGTCGACCACTACATCCCGCTGTTCATCACCCCGACCGGCCGGTGCGGACCACCGTCGAGGGATACACGATCGGCTTCTCCAAGCGCTCGTCCCAGACGGCCGGGTGACACCGACAGCCGTGTGACGACAACACCGAATCAGATCAACTTCATTGAGGAAACGACCATGACCGAAGCCACAGACCGGATCATCGACGCCCTGCGCAGCGGACACAACCACCTCGCCGCCGTGGTGCAAAGACTCACCGCCGCCGATCTCACCCGCCCGTCCGGCGCGTCGGAGTGGGACGTCTCCCAGGTGCTCAGCCATCTGGGCAGCGGCGCCGAAATAGGCCTGGCCGCACTGGAGGGCGCGACGGGCGGTACGGGTGCCCCCGACGGCGACTTCAACAAGTCGGTGTGGGCCCGCTGGGACGCGATGACCCCGGCTGAGCGAGCCGAAGGCTTGGTCACCGCCAACCAGGCGCTGGTCGAACGTTACGAGGGCCTCGACGCGGGAGCCCGCAGCGACCTCCGGATCGACCTCGGCTTCCTGCCCGCGCCGGTGGACGTCGCGACCGCGGCGGGGATCCTGCTCAGTGAGCTCACCCACCACTCGTGGGACGTCGAGGTGGCCTTCGACCCGTCGACGACCCTGGCGTCCGCCGCGACCGGGCCGCTCCTCGACCAGGCTGGCATGAAGCTGGGCTTCCTCGGCAAGGCGGACGCCCTGGAGAACCGCCCCGTCGCCGTCGCGGTGCACACCACCGCACCCGAGCGCGCCTTCGGTCTCTCGATCGGCGAGACGGTCGCGCTCACCGGCGAACCCGAGAACGCCGACGCCGTGCTGACGGCCCCCGCCGAGTGGTGGCTGCGACTCATCACCGGCCGGCACGCCCCCGCCCACACCCCGCCCTCCGTCACCCTCACCGGCGACACCGTCACCCTCGACGACCTGCGCAGGGTCTTCCCCGGGTTCTGAGCCCGGCGGCGAGGCAACGGGCACGGGAACACGCCCTGGCCCGCGCGTATCACCCGGGGTCGTGCCCGTAGCATGAGCGGCACAGCGAAAGTGCCTTCTGACCTGGGACGACAGAGCTTGTGTAAGGCTTCTGTCGTCTCGCGGGGGAAGGCACTTTCCGCGTGCACACTACCGGGTCACGTCCGCGACTTGTCGTCTCGGCCGACGGTCGCGGGGTAGTCGGCCATGCCGGATCCCGTCTGCTGGCCGATCTGGCCGAAGTCACCTGGCTGACCAGCGCCTTCACCAGCGCGTTGCGTCGGCTGCGGCCGCGCGGCACGGGGCACGCCCCCGGCCGGGTGCCGGTCGACCTGGCCGTGATGCTCACCGACGGCGGCGAGATCATCACTGACCTCGCTGTCCTGCGTGACCAGCGCGAGGTGTTCGGCCCGGTCGCCGCCACATCCACCGCCACATCCACCGCCTGGCTCCTTCTCGCCGACATCGGCCCCCGCCCTGGCCGCCCTGCAAGAAGCCCGGGCCACCGCACGCGAAATCGCCTGGCTGCAAGCCGCCGACACCCGCGACGGCGTACCAGCGTCCCGCGCGGGCAGGCGCGACCTGCCCTGCCTGGTCCTGGACCTCGACGCCACCCTGGTCACATGCCACTCCGAGAAGGAGCAGGCAGCCGCCGCCTACAAGCGCGGCTTCGGCTACCACCGGCTGCTGTGCTTCCTGCACCACATCCGGGCCCTGCCCGACCGGGTCTGGCACCCGGCCCTGGAACAGGACGGATCCCTGCGCGACGGAGCAGAGGCCGCCGAGCTGACCGGCATGATCGACCTCACCGGCTACCCCGACGGCACCCGCGTCATCGTGCGGCGTGAGCGTCCGCATCCCGGTGCCCGGCTGCCCCTGTTCGACTTCGACGAAGGGCTGCGCCACCTCTTTCTCACCGACACCCCGGTCACGGGTGGGGGAACCGCGCAACGCCTGGAGGCCCGCCACCGCGCGCATGCCCGCCACCGCGCGCATGCCCGCCACCGCGCGCATGCCCGCCACCGCGCGCATGCCCGCCACCGCGCGCATGCCCGCGTGGAGGAGCGCATCCGCCTGCTCGTCTGGACCCAGGCCCTGCCGTTGGACGGCGAGTTGGCCACCGCCGAGCCCAAGAAGCTCCGCTACCGGCTGCCGCACGCCGCCGCCCGCATCACCCGCGGAGGCCGCCGACTCTGCCTCCGGATCTCCGCTACCTGGCGTTGGCGACACGAGCTGACCAGCGCATTCACCCGCCTCGCAGCCCTGTCCCGGCCAGCCACCTGACCCACAGCACTGTCCCTGCCCATCCGCGACCCGAGGAACCCATGCCCGCCCCTCGACCAGCAACCCAAATGGCGGCAGTCGGCTTCGCCGGTCTCGATCTCGTACAGGGCTGTCGTCACTACGGGGCGCTCACGTCTTCGAGGAGGGTCGCCAGGAGCTCGCAAGCGTCGTCCTCGTGCGGGGTCCCTATAGGAGGCGTGATCGCTGACGGGGAAACACCGTGTCCTTCGCGGTGACCGTGTACCCCGGCCGACGTGGACGGCGTAGTGCGTGGGTTTCATGCCGACGTCGTCGGGGATGTCCAGGCCCGCCGCGCACACCCCGGTGTCCCCGGCGATGAGCACGGCACGGGCCAGCGGACACGGGGTTGGCCCAGCACACCGGCGAGACGGGTCAGCCCGTCGTCCCGGCCCCGCTGGGCGGGACGACAGGGTCGATTCCGGTGCCCTTGGTCATGAGGACTCCTGGGCCGGGTCGGGGACGGTGTCGGGGTCGGTGGCGGTGAGGGGGAGCAGCACCTGGAAGCGGGTGTCGCCGGGTACGGACTCGACTTTCAAGTCACCGTGGTGCTTGTTGACGACGATCCGCCAGGAGATGTCGAGCCCCAGCCCGGTGCCCTCGCCCACCGGCTTGGTGGTGAAGAACGGGTCGAAGATCCGGCCGCGGATCTCGGCCGGCACTCCCGGGCCCGTGTCGCGGAACTCCACCAGCAGCCGGTCGTGCACCACAGCGGTGCGTACGGTCAACGTCCCTTCGCCGCCCGCGCCCTTGATGGCGGAGACCGCGTTGTCGATCAGGTTGGTCCACACCTGGTTCAGCTCCGCCGGGTAGGCCGGGATCCTCGGCACCGAACGGTCGTACTCCTTCACGACCTTGACCTGTGGACCGATCTTGCCCGACAGCATCAGCAGCGTGCTGTCGAGGAGTTCGTGCACATCGGCGACCTGGTAGGGCGCGCGGTCCAGCTGCGAGTACTGCTTGGCGGCGTCGACGAGGTTCGAGATACGGGTGGTGGAGTCCTCGATCTCGGACATCAGCAGCTCGGTCTCGACCGTGTAGTTGAGCCACCCGATGGCACTCGGCAAGATTTCCTGCTCGTCGACGGCCGCCGCGATCTGCTCTAGCCAGCCGACGTCGAGACCGCCCTGCACGAAAGTCGGCGCGATCTGCCAGCCGTCCTGGACACCGTGGTCATCCAGCCAGTCGGCGAGTTCGTCCTCCCGGTCGGACGCTTCGAGCGGGCTCAGTGGCGGCGCTTTGGAGACCCGCTCGGCCGTACGCTCCTGGAGGTCGACCAGGGCCTTCAGGGCGTCGCGGTGGTAGGGGCCCGAGGCGATGGCGCTGAGTTTGTTGCGCATGTGCGCGACCCGGTCCCTGAGCGATGCGGTGGCCCGTACGGCGGCCGCGGCCGGGTTGTTGAGCTCATGGGTGAGACCCGCGGACAACGAGCCCAGCGCGAGCAGCCGTTCGCGCTGCCCGACGGCCCGCTGAAAGGTCTGCGAACCGAGGGCGAGCCCCTCCAGGAGATGGATCGCCATCGGAAACCACTCGTGCATGAAGTTCGCGAACGATTCGGCGGGCAGGACGAAGAACCGTGTCGGCTCCGACACCCGCAGCGAGTTCATGTACCGCTGCGGTTTCCCTTCCCCGAGGTACGCCATCACGGCCCCCGCGTACACCCCTGGCTGGGACGTGCGGCTCACCTCGATGTCATCGCTGCCCACCCGGCGTGACATGACGACCGTGCCCTCGATCATCACGTAGAAGCAGGCCGCCGGGTCACCTTCGGTGAACACCGGCCCGGGGTCGAACACTTCGATCCGACCCTCGCTGCACAGCCTGCCGAGCTGCTCGGAGCTCAGCTTCTCGAACAGGAACAGCGAACCGATCTCCTGCGGGCTGCAGGGCATGACCTGCCCGCTCACGACTGCTCCAGATATCGGTGTACGAGCATCACTGCCATGGCTCCCTCTCCGACGGCGGACGCGACACGCTTGGCGGACTCCGCGCGGGCGTCCCCGGCGACGAACACGCCGGGGACGTTGGTCTCCAGGTGGTACGGCGGCCGGTCCAGCTCCCAGTCCGCAGGCGGCCGCCCGTCCGGGGTGAGGCCGGGACCGGACAGGATGAACCCCTGCTGGTCCCGCAGCACCGTGCCGTCCAGCCAGCCGGTCAGCGGGGCCGCGCCGATGAACACGAACAGCCACTGCGCGTCGACCCGTTCGGTCTCGCCGGTTTCCACGTCGCGCAGGGTCAGCTGCTCCAGGTGGTCCGAGCCGTGCGCCGACTCCACGACGGTCCGCGCGCGCACCGAGATGTTCGGGGCGTGCTCGATCTGCTGGATTAGGTAGTGCGACATCGACGCGGACAGGTCGGCACCGCGCACCAGCAGCGTCACCGACTTGGCCCCCCGGGACAGGTACATGGCCGCCTGCCCGGCGGAGTTGGCGCCGCCGACGATGTACACGTCGTGGCCCTGGCAGGCGGCGGCCTGGGTGAGCGCGGACCCGTAGAACACCCCGCGGCCCGACAGCTCGGTGGCGCCCGGCGCCTCCAGCTGCCGGTAGGACACACCGGTCGCCAGGATCACGCTGTGCGCCGCGATCTGCGACCCGTCCGCGAACCGTACGAGCCGCGCCGCCCCGCTGCTCTCCAGACCGGTCACCTCCCGCGCGGTGAGGATCTCGGCGCCGAACTTCGTGGCCTGGCGTCGCGCCCGGTCGGTGAGCTGACCGCCGGACACCCCGTCCGGGAAGCCCAGATAGTTCTCGATCCGCGAACTCTGCCCGGCCTGCCCGCCGGTCGCCGACCGCTCCACGAGCACCGTCCGCAGGCCCTCCGAGGCCCCGTACACGGCCGCGCCGAGCCCGGCCGGCCCGCCGCCGATGACGACCAGGTCGTAGAAGTCGGCCGTGGGCATCGTCGCCAGCCCCACGTGCGCGGCCAGTTCGGGCACCTCCGGCTCGACGAGCGCCGTACCGTCCGCCGTGATCACCACCGGCAGCCGCTGCCCGTCCTGCCCCGCAGCGGTCAGCAGCCGCTGCCCCTCGGGCTCCTCGGTGGAGTACCAGCGGTAGGGCACCTGGTTGCGGGCCAGGAACTCCCGTACGTCCGACGAGCGCGCCGACCAGCGGTGTCCGACCACCTTGGTGCTGGGCACCGGCCGGAAGTCACTGCACCGCCAGGCCTCCAGGAGGTCGTCCAGGACCGGATAGAGCTTCTCCTCCGGCGGGTCCCAGGGCTTGAGCAGATAGTGGTCGAGGTCGACGACGTTGATCGCGTCGATCGCCGCGTTCGAGTCCGCGTACGCGGTCAGCAGCACGCGCCGGGCACCAGGATGGACGTCCATGGCCTGTTCGAGGAACTCGATTCCGTTCATCTGCGGCATCCGGTAGTCGGCCAGGATCACCGCGACCAGATCGCCGCGCAGCTTCAGCTCACGCAGCGCCTCCAGCGCGGACTCACCGGACTCCGCGCGCACGATCCGGTACGAACCGCCGTAGCGCCGCCGCAGGTCACGGGCGACGGCCCGGGACACCCCGGGATCGTCGTCCACGGTCATGATGACGGTCCGCACAGCGTCCGTGGCCTGTGCCATACGTCCCCCACCCCGAGTGATCGGATCACCGCTCGGCGCCGGCTCGGTGCCGGCGTCGCCTTTCAGCCATCGCATGGTCGTCGCTCCGCTTCGCTCTGGTCAACTCCGCCGCGAGCACGCAGAACTCGTTGCCCTCCGGGTCCACCAGTGTGGTCCAGGACTGCACTCCCTAGCCGATGTCCGCGTGCCGCGCCCCGAGGGCGGGCAGCCGGTCGACCTTGGCCTGCCGGTCGGCCCCGCGCCGCCCCTCCCGGTGGTCTCGCCGCGAGGGTCAAGGCATCCGCAACTGGGCCCATGCCGCGATCCGTTCCGCGATCGCCTCGGGGGCCTCGATGTGCAGGAAGTGACCGACGTCGGGGATGACCTCCATCGCGTGCGGGGCGGCGAACCGATGCCGGTCGTCGACCTTCGGGGGGAGGATGCAGTCGTCGTCGGCGCCGTGGAGGTGCAGCAGGGGCACCTTGATCGGCTGAGACAGGCGGCGCGCCGCCTTGAGCATGCCGGGGCGCATCATCTCCCGGTAGTACTTGATGGGCGCGGGCATGCTCGCCCGCAGGTGCTCGTGCAGCTCCGCCTGGACAGCTGGATCGAGCGAGAGGCCGGGCGACCACTGACGCCAGAGGCGGTCGATGAGGGCGAGATCGCGGGCGCTGGCCATCCAGCCGCTTCCCGGCAGTTGAAAGAGCCCCATGTACCAGCTCCGGCGCAGCTGCGCGGGGCGCGGCCGGCTTATGAACGTGAGGGGGTGCGGGATGGCGAGCGCGACCGCGCGTTCGATCCGCTCCGGCGCGGTGACGACGGCATCGTAGGTGATCATGGCGCCCCAGTCGTGGCCGACCAACTCCACGGCTCTCCCGGGAGACCAGCGGTCGATCAGCGCGAGCACGTCGCCGGTGAGGGATGCGAAGTCGAACGGCCCCGCGGTCGGGGACGGCGCGTAACCGCGAAGCCAGGGCGCGAGGACATGGCGTCCGCGGAGGCCGAGCTCGGCGAGGAAGGGCTTCGCGGTCGGCGGATGGTCCGGGAAGCCGTGCAGGACGAGCGTCGGTCGGCCATCGGGATCACCACCCTGCAGCGCGTGAAAGGTGCCGTGTGGCAAGTCGAAGGTGACGTGTTCGAACTCCATGGGGGGTCAGCCTTGTCTGAGAGTGGTCGGACGGCAGATGCCGATGCCGGCTTCGGTGTCTCTGGTGGTGGACATGTGCGTCTCCTCGGGCGCCGGGTGTATTGCGGGATCAGCCGGCCAGTCGGTTGAGCTTGCGGATTTCTTTGTCGAAGGTGCGCCAGGGCACGAACCGGCGCAGGACGCTGACACGTCTGGCCATCGGGCCGGCGGGGTAGCGGAGCTTGGGCTTGGAGTCGGTGGCGGCCGCGACGATCACCTTCGCGACAACGGCCGGGTCGTCGGCGGTGCGCAGGGCCGTGGCCAGCACGTCTCGGGAGACCTCCCGCTGCGCGGCGTAGACCGGCAGGGGCGAGTCCGGCCCCAGGCTGCTCGCCTCGAAACTCGTGCTGGTGTAGGCCGGCTCGACCAGCAGCATCCGCACGCCGTGCTCGCGAAGCTCGTGGTCGACGGACTCGGAGTAGCCCTCGACCGCATGCTTGGTGGCGGCGTAGACGGCCATGAAGGGCGCTGGGACCCGACCCATCATCGAGGAGACGTTGACCACGCGGCCACTGCCCTGGGCGCGCATGTGGGGCAGCACTGCGTTGGTCATCCGCATCACGCCGAAGACGTTGATGTCGAAGACCTCCCTGGCCTGGTCGATCGAGCTCTCCTCGCCGGCGCCGACCGCGCCCACACCCGCGTTGTTGACCAGGACGTCGATCCGGCCGAACCGATCGATCACCTCCCCGACCAGGGAGCGGACCGAGTCGTCGTCGGCCACGTCGAGATCGAGGAACGTCACTCCGGCGAGCGGCTTGGCGTTCGCCGCGTTGCGGCTGGTGCCGACTACCGCGAAGCCGGCGCCCACCAGGGCGAGCGCCGCCGCCCGCCCGATCCCGGAGGAGGCGCCCGTCACGAGAGCCACGGGGGAAGCTGTCTGCATGGTGATTCCTTCGGTTGGGGGCATGACTTCGTCGGGCGCTGTGCGGGGTCGCCTGTGCTCAAGTCGACACGGTCCGCACCGGTTCTGCATGCCCGGACCAAGCCTGTCCGGTGAGCTCAGGACGGTTGTGTACTGAACAGTCAGAAACCTAGATGGTTCTGTACTGGGTTGTCAAGAAGAGTGGGTCGGCTTTACCTTCTTTGCATGGCCAGACCACGAAGCTTTGACCGCGACCATGTCCTGCATGCCGCCGAGCGGCAGTTCCGCTCCTCGGGCTACAACGGCACGAGCGTCGACGACATCAGCGCCGCCACCGGCCTGGGCCGCGGCAGCCTCTACGGCGCGTT
>NZ_JBIWPO010000097.1:0-11018 GCF_044768275.1 Streptomyces sp. NPDC101152
GCGGCTGAGCAGTTCTGCGGCGAGGGCGCGGCCGAAGCCCCGGTTGGCTCCCGTGACAAGGGCGGTGCTGGTGGAGAGATCCATGGAAAGTTCCTAGTGAAATAAGAAGGGCCCGCTGCTCGCGGCAACCACGCCGCCAGTGAGCGGTGTCGGCCGTGAGGCAGGTGGCCGGTCTGATGTGTTCGAGATCGGACCCGCCATGAGGGTTGCCGGTCGAGTCGTCGATGGCGAGAATCCGTGCATTTAAATTACATTCGTAATACTATGTGATTGCCTCGGTGATTGCAAGCACTCTGCGCGGAGTGGGCCACCGCCCCATCGACCGTCCGGGATCCGTCGGGGAGTAGAGGCATCGGCGCCGGAGCGGGAGGCGTGGGATGAGTCGCCCCTCCAGAAGCGCCAAGGAGTCCGCCACGAGTACCACCTGACCGACAAGGGCGAAGCCTTCACCTCGGTGCCACTCGCCCTGCGGGCATGGGGCGAGGCATGGTGCAAGGAGCCCGGGGAAGGGGTCGCCGTCCACTACATTCACCAGACATGCGGTCGCGAGGTGGGTCTGAGCGGCACCGTGCGCGAAGGGTGCGGCGAGCCCTTCACCATGAACGAAGCGACAGTCGGCAACGGCTGGGGTGGCGAGTCCAGATGCCGGGTCCGTGGGTGCCCTCGTTGATGAAAGCCCGACGCTTGCCCAGCGCCCTCCTACCGGCCGGCGCTGCCGCCAACTCTTTGGATTACGTCCGCAATACCATACACTGGCGAGTAGGAGAAGGGGCAATCGGCCCTTCCGGCCGGCGAAGGGGCATGCGCTGTGGTGCGCTACGCAAAGGAGCACAAGCAGGAGACGAGGCGGCGGATCATCGAGACCGCGGGCCGCCGGTTCAAGCAAGACGGTATCGACGGCTCCGGGGTCTCGACGCTGATGAAGGACGCGGGGCTGACCAACGGGGCCTTCTACGCACACTTCGAATCCAAGGACGACCTCGTCGCCACGACAATCGCCGACCAGTTGAAGGCGCAGGCCGAGAGCGTCGTCGCGCTGGCAGCGCCCGGCCGTGCCGGAATCGAGCAGATTGTGCGCGGATACCTGTCGCCCTGGCACCGCGACAGCCTCGGTGACGGCTGCCCCAACGCCGCTCTGCTCGACGAACTCGGGCGCTGCACCGAAACAACCAGGCAGGCGTACACCGACGGCGTGCTGGTCCTCATCGAGGGCATTGCCGCCCGGATGGCGCCGGAGGCCCCGTCCTCCGCACGTGTGAAGGCACTCAGCCTCCTCAGCCTGATGGCGGGGACCCTCCAGCTTGCCCGCGCCTTGACCGACCGCCAACTCGCCGATGAGCTCCTCGATCAGGGGATCAACAACGCCCTCGCCCTGCTGGACGCCGGGCAGCGCGTCTGACGCGCGCACCGGCCGCCCGTCGACTTCCTAGGGTCCTGGCAGGGCGAGGGTGAGGCAACGCTTCGCGACGGCCCTCTCCGACGCCGCCACCCGTGACGTGGCGTCACCGGCGCACGATGGCACACCTCGGCAATGCACGCCAACCCACAACCGGGTCAGGATCCGGGTCCGGAGAAGCGCCGCCGCCGCGGCTGGGACCGGGCGAGTGGCCGGCACTCTCCGCCGACGTGCTGTCCGTGCCGGGCGACTGAACCAAGGCCCTCCGGGCGGCACCGCGGACCCGCGTCCGCACGCCGAGCACCTCCCACGGCCGGACCCCGCCGCCTACCGAATCCTGGAGCCCGCGCACCACCCTGGGCCGGTCTGGTGCGCGGGCGTGAGGGCGTGGTTTCAGAATCGGCCGGGGGTGCGACCGAGGGTGTTCTGGGGATCGGCGGGGTCGGGGCCTTGCACTGCTCCGACGTACAGCTCGACCTGGGACTTGAACCGGTCGACGGCGGCGCGGTCGCTCATGAACCTCGGAAAGTCGAGGGGGTCGGTGGTGCGGTAGTCGGCGAGGGGCTTCAGCCCCGCGGGCGGGGCGACATCGGCGCGCACCGACCAGGTGAAGCCGGCGATGACGTCCTGCTGAGCCTGTCGGGAGAGGAGCCAGCTCAGGAACAGTTTGGCGGTGGCCTGGTGCGGGGACCGCCGGAAGATGGCGGCGCGCTGCGCCCAGGACGGAAACCGGTCGTGGGCGGGCAGCACCTGAACGCTGTTGGGGCCCGTGCCCCCGGCCCCGGCCGGGTTGGCAAGGTACGTGCCGTTGACCACGCCGCTGATTGATCCCAGCAGACCGCGGACGTATGTGGGCCGCTGCGCGGCGAATTTCTCCAGCCAGCCCCAGCCGTACTGGTCGATGAACAGCTTGTACTGGAAGAGCACCGCGTCGTCGTCGTTGGGCCAGGTGGAGATGATCTTGTCGGTGAAGACGGGGCTGAGCAGGTCGGTGGCACGGAAGTCGTTGGGGTCGGTCGGCGCCTGATGGATGCCGACGATCGGGGCGAACACTCCGTAGTAGGCGCTCGCCCAGTAGCCGTCGGGGTCCTTGGCGTTGTCGAACACGTTGTTCCAGCCGACAGGGCGGTACCGCAGGAGTTCGCCCATGGCCTTCCAGCGGTCGAAGTCGTGCGTGGTCTGCAGGATGGCGATGTCGGCGACCAGGTTGCCGGTGGCGAGCTGATTGTCGATGCGCGCGTCGTGGTACTTGCTCAGGTCGGTGATCGTGTTGATTTGGATGCCGGGGAACTGCGCAAGGAAGGCCTGCGGGATGAAGTCGAAGAATCCGGGCGCGTCGCCGCCCATGTAGAGGGTCGCCAGTCCGCCCTCGTCCTTGGCCGCGCTGTACAGGGCCTGCAGCTGTTCCTGTTCGCTGGCGGGCGCGGCGGAGGCCGCGTTCGATGTCATGGCCTGAAGACCGGCCGCGGCCGTGCCGAGCGCCCCAGCCCGGAGGAGCGCCCTTCTGGTGAATCCCATCGTGGTACCTCTCACTACGCCATCGACTTCAAATTTGAAGTCGATGGCCAAGGTACTCTCCACTTAAAATTTGAACAAGGAGGTAGTGACGTGGGTCACACGCGATGGTTGACCGGCGAGGAGATGCGGGCCTGGAAGGCGTTCTTCAGCGCCGCCGCGCTGCTGAACCGGCGCCTTGACCAACAGCTGAAGGACGACGCCGACCTGACGCACGTGCAGTACGAAATCCTGTCCAGGCTCTCCGGAGCCGCGGACCACGAGCTGCGCATGACGGAACTCGCCGAGTCCGTGTACGCCTCCCAGAGCGGTGTGACGTACCAGATCAGCCAACTGGAGAAGACGGGGCTGGTGCGGCGTCGGATCTGTCCGAGCGGCCCTCGTGCCGTGTATGCCGTCCTTACCGACGCCGGTTTCGCCACGCTCGAGCAGGCGGCCCCGGGCCACGTGACCGCCGTCCGCGAGCTGCTCATCGACGTCCTGACCCCCGAGCAGCTCACTGTCTTGGCCGACGGTCTGGGCAGGGCTCGCGACCGCATGCTGGGGCGGTGAGCCGGTACTCGGCGCAGCATCTGGATGGGGAGGTCAGACGGGCGCGATACCCGTCGCCAAGAACCTGCGCTTCAGCCGGGCTGCGACGCGCCTGCACGTGCCACAGCCACCGCTCTCGCAGGCGATCCGGGCGCTGATGCGGGAGTTGGGCGTGCAACGACTGCGGGCCTCGTCCACGAGCGCGCGCAGGACAGGTCTTTTTTTCATGGCTTACCGTCCACTAGGACAGTTCGCGCTTGAGGATCTTCCCGGTGGCGGTCATGGGCAGGGCGTCGACGAACTCGACGATGCGCGGGTATTTGTAGCCGGCGAATTGCTCTCTTCCCCAGGCTGTCAGCTCGGCCTCAGTCGTACTGTCGCCGGCCTTCTTGACGACGACGGCCTTGACCTCTTCCCCGTGACTTGGGTGCGGAACTCCGATCACAGCGACCAAGGAGACCGCGGGGTGCTCCATGAGCACCTCCTCGAGTTCGCGCGGGTAGACGTTGAACCCGCCGCGAATGATCATGTCCTTGGACCGGTCGACGACGAAGTAGAAGCCGTCCGCGTCCTTGCGAGCCAGATCTCCGGTGCGGAACCATCCTTGGCGGATGGCTTCCGAGGTGGCCTCGGGGCGCTTGTAGTAGGCCTTCATGATGTTGTAGCCCTTGATCGCGATCTCCCCGATCGCGCCGGGGTCGTCCTCCACCTCCGTCCAGTCGTCGTTGATGAGCTTCATCTGGACCCCGGGGATGGGCCGGCCGATCGATCCGGCACGGGGCTCCTCGCCGTACGTGGCGAATGACGCGATGGCCACCGTCTCCGAGAGCCCGTAGCCCTCGAGGATCGTCACACCGAAGCGTTTCCTGAACTCTCGGTGGATCTCCGCGGGAAGCGCGGAACCACCGGACACGGCGATGCGCAGGTTGGCGGCCAGCCGGGCGACGTCGACGCTGTCGTCGGGCGCCTCCAGCAGACCCCAGTACATGGTCGGTACGCCGCCGAAGAACGTCACGCCATGGTCGAGCATGAGCTCCAGCGCCTCATGGGCGGAGAACCTTGCCTGCAGGACGAGTGTGCCGCCGAACCCGACGGCGCCGTTCTGGATGACCATCTGGCCGAAGGCATGGAAGAGCGGAAGAACGCACAGGTAGACGTCGGGTGTCGCGGGGTCCGACTCGAAGAGCTGGGCGCCGGCTCGGGCGATGTCGTAGACGTTCCGGTGTCTGAGTTCCGCGCCCTTGGGTTGCCCGGTGGTCCCGGATGTGTAGAGGATGACCGCGGTGTCGTCGTCGGCACGCTCGACCGTCTCGAACGTCTCTGGCTGCCCGGCGACAGCGGCGGCAAAGAGCTGGTCCGGGGTGACGCCGTCCACAGACGCACCGCTGCCGATGAGGAAGAAGTGCGCGGCCCGGTCGGCGGTCTGGAAGGCCGACCACGCCTCGCGCCCGATCGGGAGTTCTGGACTGCCTTCGAAGGCGAAGTACGCCGTCGCGTCCGAGTCGTTGAGGTGGTAGGCGATTTCCCGCGCCTTGAGGAGCACGTTCAACGGCACGACGACCGCGCCGGCCTTGAGGATCCCGAAGTAGATCGTCGTGAACTGCGGGATGTTCGCGCAGGACAGGGCAACCTTGTCGCCAGGGCGGATGCCGTGCTCGGTCAGCAGGTTCGCCACCCGGTTCGACGCCGCGTCGAGTTCCGCGTAGGAGATCCGATCGCCACCGAAGACGATCGCCGTGCGCGCCGGGTATTCCAACGCAGTGCGGATCAGCAGTCCGGACACGTTCCGGGTCGAACTCGTCATCAATGGCTCCTGGTCTGTGGGTAGTCGGGGCACGCTGTTGTTCCTGACCTCAGGTGGTCAGGAAGTCCTCGCCTTCACGGGTGTCGAGGCGTCCGAGGATGCTCTGGACGGTGCGATCCCGCGCCAGGCCGGAGTCCATCCCGGGTGCGATGAGGCCGCGGGCCTTCGAGACCACGGTCCATCTGCGCGGACGGAATACCTGTACATCCCGGCGGCACAGGCCCTCGACGATCGCTGCCGCCGCTTCTTCGGGGCTGATGCGCTTGCGCAGGAACCTCGGTTGGGTGCCGAGCAGCGCCTGGGCTACTGGATCCTCGTCGAGGCCCTGCCGGGTCATGTCCGTGTTGATCACCGCGAAGTACGCGGTCGTGACGCTGACGCCATGAGCGGCGAGTTCGACTCGCAGCCCACGGCCGAGCTGCTCGACCGCTGCCTTGCTCATCGCGTACGGGATGGCGCCGGCCCCGTTGACGAAGGCGAAGACCGACGAGATCAGGACGAGCCGGCCACGGTTCTCGGTGAGGGCCGGAAGGGCAGCACGGACCGTGTTGAGCGCACCCCCGATGTTCACGTCGAAGAGTCGGTCGACCAGCGAAGTCGAGGACGCCCGGAGGGTCACGCCCCGACCGAGTACACCCGCGTTCGCGATCACGATGTCCAGGCAGTCGGCGTCCCTGACGACGGTCTCGACCGCTCGGGTCATGTCGCCGAGGTCGGTCACATCACCAACCAGGTAGGTGACCCGCTCGTCGATCGCCTCGCCCGCGGCCGGACGGTGCAGATCGACCACGAAGACCCGGGCACCGGCGGCGGTCAGGGACCGCGCGGTCGCCGCACCCAGGCCCCGGCCACCGCCGGTGACGAGGGCGACCTTTCCGGCGATCGACCGGTCGGATCTCTCAGCCATTGAGGAACTCCAGCACCTCGGGGACGAACTCCCGGTGATACTGGAAGACCCCGCCGTGCCCGGAGTTCGGATAGATCTTCAGCCGGGCGTTCGGGATCCGGCGGGCCATGTCGGCCGAGTTGCTACTGGCCACCATGAGGTCGTTATCACCGTTGGCGACGAAGACCGGCTGGGTGATCACCGAGAGGTCGTCGGGTGCGTGCAGTCCGGCCGCGCGGATGGCCTTCAGCTGCGCGCGTCGAGCCTGCAGGGAGATTTTCTCGTCGCGATTCTGGGTGCGTTCCTTGAGCCGGGCGAGGTAGTCCTTCGCGGCCCGCTTGCCCTCGGCGTCGCGCGGGAAGAACAGGAATGTCCTGGCGTCTTTCAGGGTGAGCGCGGACTTGACGTACGCCTTGACCGCGACCTTGTTGATCTCCTTGATGCCGCCGCCGCCGCGCGGACCGGTCCCGGCAAGGACGATCCGGCGCACGAGTTCGGGTGCCTGCAGGGCCACCATCTGTGCGACTCCGCCGCCGAGCGAGAACCCGAAGAGGTCGACCTTCTCGAGTCCCATCGCCCGGATGAAGGCGACGGCGTCGCGGCCCATCTCCGCGACGTCGGACGGCACGGATCCTCCGGATGCGCCGATCCCGCGGTTGTCGAACGTGATCACCCGGTGGCGGGCGGCGATGCCGTCGATGATCCTCGGGTCCCAGTCATCAAGGACAGCCATCAGGTGGTGCAGGAACACCACCGGAACACCACCGGTAGGACCGAGCTCGCGGTAGGCGAACGGCACCCCGCCGACATCGATCGTGCGCGTGGGCACGTCGATCCACTTCATGCTCTTTGTCGTCTTCATCGGGCCTCCCCGGATGCGGCGCGAGGACCGCGACTCCGTGCAATTATATTACGGTCGTTCTTCTTACGGTTGTAATAGATACACGCCGGAACGGTGCGACGGCAAGGGCTCTGCACCCACCGAGCCCGGATCCACCGGCTTGATTCAGGAGCGATCGTTCCGGGGTCGTTCGAGTGGTCTGGCGGTTGATCTGCGGTTTGGGCAGGCAGTGTCCGCTGGTCTGCCCAGCTCTTCCACGCGTCTCGGGCCCCTTCGGGCGGGTTGGGCAGAGCGCGTCAGGCGGTCGGTGGCGCGGGTGAGGTTGTGGGCCAGGGCGGCGAGGGTGAGCCAGGCGGCATTCGCCTGGAAGTGCCCGGACGGCGCGTGTGCGAACGTGCTGTTCTTGATGTCCGCGATCACTTGTTCCACCACGGCGTGCCGCCGGTGAGCACGCTCGGCGCCCCTCGAAGTATTCCGTGTCCGCGATCCTTATCAACGCCCGGAAGGTCTCTGCCCGTTGCCCCCAAGTGTCCTTATCCAGTGCCAGGTCGTCGCTGTCACTAACGGCCAACGACAGTTGCGCGAAGGTGTTGTCGACGGAGAACGTGCGGTCGATGAGGATGTCGTACCAGGGCGCCCGTTCGGGATCGCGCGCTGAGGCGACCACAGCGTCGAACCCCGCCGCTTCGTACTCGGGGTGCGGACACACGCCTTGGCGTCCTTCTTGCTGATGTCGAGGCCGGCGCAGCGTTCGTGCAGCACGTCCACGGCCTTGCTCCCTCCCTCGCCGGACAGCCGGGTGCGCCGTTCCGGTAGGACCAGGGCGAATCAGGAATTCTGACGCACGTGCTTCGCGGCAACACTCCACGGTTCCCGTGGACGGTCCCCAGCACCATGCTGACCTGCGAGGTCACCAGCATCACAGAGGCTTCGGTGCCGGAACGAACCAACTCAGCGTCCGCACCCCATCAGCCCACGTCAGGGCAGACAGAAGCACCCCCGGCGCGCGCCACGGCATTTACCACGCCCCCGGCGCGCACCGAAGGTGCGCTGGACCGCTGACCTGCGAAAATACGTGGCAGACGAGTCGGGCTGTACGCCGGATTTTGTCACCCGGTCGCCTCGCGGCGGCCGGGGAGACGGCCATCCATCTAGGGCCAACGTTGCCGCTGGCCTCGTGCGGTCTACCCGCGGACTCGGGCGGGCAGCCCTCAAACGTCCGCGCAGAGCGCTTTTTACGGCGCTCCTTTTGACCTTGCTCCGGGTGGGGTTTATCTAGCTGCCCAGGTCACCCTGGGCACTGGTGGTCTCTTACACCACCGTTTCACCCTTACCCGGCACCGAAGTGCTGGGCGGTTTGTTTTCTGTGGCACTGTCCCGCGGGTCACCCCGGGTGGCCGTTAGCCATCACCCTGCCCTGTGGAGTCCGGGCGTTCCTCGGGGAGCCCCTCAGGGGGACTCCACGCGGCCGTCCGCCCGGCTCGTCTGCCGTATCGGCCATGGTAGCCGACCAAGCGCGGCTCCTTGTTCCTTCGATCAGCGACCAACTAGCGGTCCGGCGTCTCCGTGACCTGCCGCCCAGCCGCAAGCTGCTTCGTGGAGTAGTCAAGCCAGAGCTCTCCGGTCAGCCTGCCCCTCACGCCCAGCTGGCGCCCCGCCGACACTGCCCACTCGCGAACGCGTGCCTCGTCGAGCAGCCCGTCCGGGCCGAGCAGGTCGTCGCGCCCGGCTTGGTCGAGCCGGAAGGAAGCCGTGACCCGGTCCGGGACCCGTCCGCTGCCGCCGATGGCTATCCGCCGCTGCTGAGCCCAGGCTCGGACGGCGTGCGTCTCAGCTTTGGAGACTGCTGGTCGCGGACGCTGCCTGGCCTGTGTGACCAGACATCCGCAACTACGGGTGTTTCCGGAAGTAACCTGGGACTGGACAGCGGTGAAGACCTCGGGATTGCCGCAGTCGCACCGGTAGTCACGGAGGATGTCTTTCGGACTTTCCGGATTCCGGTAGGGCTCAGAAACGGGTGACAGCAGGCTGTCTGCGTGTGGAGCCGTTGGTGAGAGGCTGCGTGGTGTCGGTGAAGCTGCCTTCTTCGGCTTTCGGCGCGGGGGCCGCAGTTGGCCCCAGACCGCGGTGATGTAGGCATCGGCGGCGGCCTGATGCTGGGCCCTGCCGCTGTTGAGGTATGCGGAGAGGCTCTGCGCAGCCTCTGGGAAGCGTACGCAGAGGGCCGAGGCCACCGCGCTCGCCTGCTGGTACGCCGTGGCTCGTTCGGGCACCGGCACGACCAGAGCGTGGGGAGCCTCCATCTCTGGCAGATCGCCGATTCTCACGTGAATGATCAGGTCCAGAAGCCCCGCTTCAACCAGCACCTGACTCTTTTCGTTTTCGTACTGGCGGCGGTCCCGCTGCCTTACCGAGTGGTGGAACGCTCCGTCGTACTCCAGGCCGACGCGGACGCCATGAGGCAGATGGAAGACCGCGTCGACCTCGACGTCCTTGTAGCGCCAGTGGGCCGGCTTGTGCTCCGGCGGGACAGTGAGACGGTGGGAAGCGAAGTCGGGCACACCATCCGACAACCTGGGATCCCGGCTCTCCGGCGGTACGAGGTCGATGAGTCCCGCGAGTTCAGCGACCAGCCGTACCTGCTCTTTCGATATCCCGGAAGTCGAGCAGTCACCGCAGCCGGTGCCCTGGACACGGTTGAGGATGGTGGCCTTCCAGCTGTGGCCGTGACGGCATTTCCAGGGCAGAGTGACGTACACCCCGCGGCTCTCCACCTCGGCAGCCTGCTTCCGAGGAATGTTGTGCTGGCTCGTAGGCAGCCGACGTGGGTCGAGGTCCGGTGCATCCAACTCGTCCGCGATTTCCGGGAACCAGGTGAACAGCGAGTTCGTGTCGTCGATCACGTACCCTGCGCAGACCAGACAGCCGTTCCCCTGAAGAGCCCGCTCTTTGACCACCGCTTCGAAACGGTGCTCAACCGGCTGCCACACTCCGGCAGTTGGATCGACCGCCCATGTCCGGCAGATCCACGGCACCCTCTCGTGTGATGCGTGAGTGATGACGCTCGCTGGTATCTGTCCACCGTACTGAGCAGCCAGCGTCGGAAGGTCCGCGAGCCGGGTCAATCGACGGCACTCGGGACACCCGCCGCCCTTCTGGATGCGGCCCTTGGGCCAGGCCGGCCACGGCTCATGACCAAAGCCAAGGGGGCATTGCCACAGGTAAGGGCTGGCCTGGCCGCGTATCTGAGCTGTCGCCGAGACGTCGTCCGGGCGGACTAGGTTGTATTGGTGCCACTGCGCCGCGCCCTCAGGGATGTCCGCGACGGTGGCTTCACCACGTGCACTGGAACGGCTGTTCCACCGGCCCACGACTGTGGCCTTGTGCCGATTCCAGTAAGCGGTGACTTCGGCCTGCCGGGCCCGGGCCACTGCGAGTTCCTTCTTGATCTGCTCACGGCGGACCCCGTTGAAGTCGTCCCAGACGGACCGCATCTGACGGAGAATCCTTAACCGGTCCTCGCGCCCACCGCTCCCGATATCGAGGGGCGACGGCCTGGGTGGCCAGGCGGCGAGTCCTGCTGCGTCACTCCCCGAAGCGTCTGAACCTTGTGTTGCGATCACGGCGTGAGCATACGAGCGAGGTCTGACAGAGCCGTACCTATGTCCAGATCATCCGCATTTAACCGAGCCGGACACCTCGGACGATATTTTCATATCGTCCGAGGTGTCCGGCTGTCGGATGCTTTTCCGCAGGTCACAGCACTTTCGCCGTTTGGCGCCTCAGGCGGCGAACGTCGCTCTGCGCTCGCACGGCGAAATTCGACCCGGATTCGACCCGGCCTGCCAATCTTGGCTTGCCGCACATGCTCTGACGCGTAAATAGAGCCTGGTCAGGGTGGGTGTGGGCAGGGCTTGGTGCCCGGTGGCCGTTGAAGACCGCCGGGTGTTCGGGGTGCCGGTCAGGCTGCGTTCTCCCGCGGGTTGAGGGTGACGGTGTAGCCGAGCTGGTTGAGCTGGTTGATGGCCCGGCGGGTGGCGCGTTC
>NZ_JBIWPO010000098.1:0-10871 GCF_044768275.1 Streptomyces sp. NPDC101152
CCCCGGCTTCCGCCCGTGATCAAGGCGACGTTTCCTTCGAGTCGGTTCATGCCGTCGAGCATCGCGGGCCCCACCAACGGAAGCTGGCGGGAATCCGACCTGGCGTTCGGCGACATCGACAGCATCGCCTGACACAGGCCCGTCATCCAGGCAGGACCGGCATCACGCCGCAACCGGACCGATCACGAGAACGACGGGACCCTGCCCCCGCAGGTACCGGGAGAGCCGGGATGCCGGTCCTGATCCTGTCAAGGAGCGCGTTCCGCTTGGCGAAGACTGCGGAACAACTCCGGGGTCATCCATCCGCGCAGCGTGGCGTGAATCGTCGAGCGGAATGCGGCCTCGGCCGTCGCGGCGTCGAGGGCCCCGTGCAGTTCGAGAGTCACAAGCCCATGCAGGGCGGCCCAGATCGACAGGGCGATCGCCGTTGCTTCGCCGGCGAGGACGGACGCCGTCAAGGCGCGGTCGATCGCCGTGAGAAGCGGACGGATCGGGTCACTGGCACCGACCTCCCCCGACGGGTCGAAGGACTGCACACCACCGAACAGCACCGTGTACAGGTGGCTGTGTCCGCGCCCCCAACCACGGTAGGCGACGGCCAGTGCGTAGAGGTCGGCGAGAGGGTCCGCGGAGGTCTGCACCGCCGACAGATCCTGGAACAGGCCGGCGACGGCTCTGTCGCGCACCGCACCGATCAGCCCGTCCTTACCACCGAACAAGGAGTACACCGCCGTCGTCGACGCCTCGGCAGCAGCGGCCACGGCGCGGACCGTGACCGACTCTCGCGGACGGGTGGCGAGCATCTCGGTCGCGCACTCCACAAGCCGCTCTTTGACGACCTCGTCGTTTGTTCTCGGCCTACCCACGGCCAGCAGCCTACCTCCTCTGATAACGTCGTTTTGAAACAGTGTTCTGAAACTGTCGGAGGTCCGCCATGCCCACGTCCGCAATACGCCCCGTCCGCTTCACCGGACGCTTACTGCTGGCCCTGGCCGCCGTCGCGACGCTGGTCGTCGTCTTTCTCGCACTGATCGCCCTCACGGGCGGGGCAGGTTCGGGGCTCGGCGCGTGGTTGACGACCCTCGGGGCCGGGACCGTCCTCGCGCTGTGGAGGGGCTGGCGCCGCACCTGGCCGGCGCGGCTCGTGCCGCTCCTGCCAGTGGTCGTCGCGGCGGCATTGACAGCGACGGTCTGCATCCCGACCGTGCCCACGGCCCGGCAGTACCCGCCCGCTCTACCCTTCGTGGTCACACAGCATTGGAGCCTGGCCACCGGCAGCCGGGTAGCGGTGTACCACTACCCGCCCGCAAACCCCGGCACCCGGCATCCCACCCCGCTCGTATACCTCAACGGCGGACCGGTCCGCGGCATCTCGGTGCTCGACCACCGGTTCCTGCAACTCCTGGCGCGCCAGGGCTACGACATCTACGCCTACGAACAGGCCGGTGGCGGACGAAGCGACCTGCTCCCCATGAGCCAGTACACGATCTCCAGGTCGGTCCGCGACCTCGCCGCCTTCGTCGACCGCCTGAACAAGGGCAAGGTCGACATCCTCGGATTCTCCTCAGGCGGGGCCGTACTCACCCGAGCCCTGGCCGACCCGAGCCTCGCCGCACGCTTGCACCGGGCGATCATCGCCGAGCCCGGCCCCATGGACGGCCCCACCGCACACATCAGTGGGCACAAGGGCCGAAAATCCGCACGCGGCCTCGCGCCGGCCCCGACCGGACCACGATCGACGCACGTCCCCCGGTACGCCGTGGCATTCGGCCTCATGCGACTCGGACTGCTCACCCCCGACACCGGACTGATCGGACAGGCCGAAGGCGACAACGCCTTCACCGCCGCCGACCTCGGCAGCGACACCGCATCCGCCTACTGCGCTCACGACGCGCACCGCATCCCCGCCGAGGACACCGCACAGAACTTCTCCTTCAGCCCCGCCGCCAGCCTCCGCATCCAGCAGACGGTCAAGGACTCCCCCTCCATCGCCCCGCAACTGAGGCACTCCCGGACCCCCGCAATGCTGATGATCGCCGAGTGCTCCTCCCAGGTCCGCCAATGGGAGACCACCGTCCTTGCCAATGACCCCGCCATCCAGCGCACGCAGTACATGCCCGAAGTCGGACACCACATGTGGAACGGCCTCGACCACAACAACGACCGGGCCGTGGCCGTCATCACCGCGTTCCTTCAGGACAAGCCAGCCCCCCTGCCGAACTACCCGACCCGCGAAGAGATCCCTGCCTTCCTGCACGACCACAAATGAAGACATTGCAGCCCGTTACCGCAACTGCGGGCGAAACCCGAAGCCGACCCCGCCCTGCGGCGGGTACAGCCAAGGACGACTTCTTACGACTCGGTACGCGATTGAGGTCGGGGTGTGCTGGCCTGGCGGTCCGTCCGATGGGTATCAGCAGGCCGTGCGCTGGACGGGCACCAGTTCGGTGCTCGTGCGGTGCCGGGTTGGCCTGCGGGCGGCGCGGTCGGAGACCAGGCTGGCGATGGCGGCGTGGGTCTCGGGGTAGTACTCGCGGCGGCTGGTGTACCGCTGGAGCGGGCGCCACTTCTTCTCTTCGCCGATGACATGTTCCACGCAGATCCGCCTGGAGGACTGGCGTCGGCGCTGCTTGCGCCAGGAATGGTGCTCACCGAGCGGCGCGTCGTCCTTGGGCTTCTTCGGCGGGGCGCTGACCTGGTCGGGGAACTCGTTGGCCAGTCCCGGGTAGCCCTCGTCGACCTCCGCTTTCACCCTCGGGTGCAGGCGGAACTGCTCGGCGATGCCCTCGGTGCGCACGGCGGTCTGGTCGTGCATGCGACCTGGCCCGTCAGCCCGGACCACAGCAGCCGCCCCGAGCCGTCGCTGATCGTGGTGGTCTTGGCGGTGTTCTGCTTCTTCTTGCCGGACACGAACACCTTGCGGCCCGCCCGGCCGACCCGGGGTCGGCGTACCTGCACTTCGGTGCCGTCGACGCGCAAGTCGACCCTCTCGGCCTCGGCGTAGGCGAAGACGTCAGCCAGGGTACGCAGCCGCATGCCGGGCCATTGGGGGACGGCGAAGCCGCGCCGGGCCAGCAGCGGACGGATCTCATGGATCGCGCGGGTGACGGTAGGTCGGGGCACCCCATACAGCTCGGCCAGCGCCGCGTGCGGCAGCTGCAGCCGCAGGTAGACGAGGGTGGCCAGCACCCGGTCGACGAAGACCAGCTGGTGATCGGGCCCGGCACCAGCCGCCCGCTGACGGTTGCCGCCGCGGCGTTCCCGGAGCGCGGACTCGCACTGCGCCGCCCACGGGTCGGCCAACTCCTCGATCAAGTCGCCGAGATGTGCTCGATCAAGGCCGCAGAAGGCAGGATGGGACAAGGCCGCGCGGGGCGAGAAGGACGTCACAATCCACTCAACCCACGTGGCCGTCGCCGTGTCACGCGCTACGGGGCCGAGCTGCCTTGTTCGATCTGGTGGATGAGGCGTTTGAGGTGGGTGATCTCGTCTTGGAGGGCTTGGTCACCGGCCGGGGTGAGGGTGATCCAGGTGCGTGGGCGTCGGCCCTCGTAGCCCTTCTCGATGTGGATGAGTGCGTTCTTCTCCAGGAGGGTGAGGTGCTGGCTGAGGTTTCCGGCGGTGAGTTCGAGGGTGGTGCGCAGGAAGCCGAACTCGACGCGGCGGGCTTGGTGGGTGACGGTGAGGATGCCGAGGCGGACGCGCTGATGGACGACGTCGTCAAGGCCATTGACGGGGTGCTGGTCGGCTTGGTCGGTCATGATGTGGCGCGCTCACGGGGAGGCTGGGTCAGGGCGAAGCCGAGGGCACCGAGCAGGAGGAACGCGGCGGGGAAAGCCAGGCGGGGCAGACTCGACCAGGGTGAGATGGCGGGGATACCCGCCCAGCCGGGAGCGATCGGCGCCAGCTCAAGGGCCAAGTAGGCCAGGGTGAAGAGCAGTAGGGCCCGGCTGCGTTCCACCCAGGACAGCACCAGCAGCGGGACCCCAACGAATGCGGCTGGTCCGGTGAACCGCTCGAGGAGCACCGTCGGCTCAGCGTTGGGGTCGAGGTGCAGGCCCCAGACGTCGATCGTGGCACCGGGTGTTGTCATGGGAGCGGTGCCCCAGAGCTCGGTGGCGGCGAACAGGACGGCGATGCCGATTCCGGCGAGGACGTAGGGGCGGACAGGGGTGCCGACGCCGCGTTTGCGGGAGCGGCGGATGTAGAAGAACGCGATCGCGGCATAGGCGAGGAGGCACCCGATCGACCAGTAGAACGGCGTGCCTTGCTTGGTGAGGACACAGCTGGTGCCTGTGCCCGGTGGGGTGTGACCTGCTGGGCAGGGCGTGGTCTGGATGCTGAAGGTAAAGCGGTTAGCGAGGATCCCGCCGAGGGTGACCACGCCGAACAGCAGGAGGGGGAACCAGGCGCCGCGCTGGGCGGCGCGGACCTTGCGGGTGAGGTCGCCGAGGTCGGCGAGGACTTCGCGTGGGGAGTCCGGCGAGGGCACCGATGCGTCTGCCATACGGCTAGCTTTGCATCACAAACTAGTCATGGCAAGAGACTGTTCGCGTTGTTCAGCTGGGCGCGGGGAGTGGTGCCTCCGTCCATCGCCGAGCACGGCGGGCGTGACGGCTCCCCATGTCACGGCCGAACCCGCGCTACCGCGTACCAAGTCGTTAGTCCGGAAAAGCTGCTCCTGTGCTCTGTGCAGCCACGCGTCCCTGCCCGACTTGGCCCTTTCAAGCGGCCGCCGGCCGCGGCTCGCCGACCTGTATGCCGAGGTCGAGCAGGTCTGGGGCGACAGCTTCCGCGCCGACAGGCGCATCGCCGATGTGATTCGCCATGCCGAGTCATGCGGGATCGACCCGGGCGTCGTCTGCCCGGACGACGGTCCGGAGTTCGCCGCCCTGGAGAACCAGGTGCGGGCCGCGCTCAAACAAGAGCCCCGCAAGAAGCCCGAGCTGGCCCGCGACAGCGGCCGCCGCCCGGTGTGCGACGGCTGCACCTGACCGCCACCCGGCACTCCCCTTTCGGGAGGGATACTCAATGACGATGACGACAACCCAGCGCATCCTCGACCTCGCCGCGGCGGCACCGGCCCGCCACGGCGAGGACCTGGTGCTGCTCCTGCAGGAGGCGAACGAGCTGTACCAGCAGGGTCTTCGGGACCTGTACCGGGAGGTGGCAGCGCGTCTCGGCGGGCTGGCCCCTGCGGATCTAATGTTCGCCGCGGAGATGGCCGGGATGCCCTGCGATGCCTCGCAGGACCGCGACGAGGTGATCCTGCTGCTGGCCCTGATCGAGTGGGAGATGACGCCGGCCGCCCTTGCGTACGGCGAGATGGCCGAGGACGCCGCGCGCCGCGGTATCTGCTTGATCCCGGAGGAGTAGTCCGTGAGCCGTGAGCGCGGTCGGCGCCCCGACCGAGACTCCTGCCATTATTTGCGTTGTGAGTCGGGTTGGCTGGCTCACTGCTGACAGGACGGACGGTTCTGCCATGACCTCGCGCCGTGAGCCTCGCCTGGCCGACGCTGCCGAGATCGCGGCTGAACAGGGCCTGACACCCGCGCGGATCAGCGGCCTCTACACCGAGCGCGCCGAGAACGCGGCCGGCAAGGCTTTTCCCGAGCCTGTCCACACGCGCGGCCGCGCCCGC
Organism: Streptomyces sp. NPDC101152; assembly: GCF_044768275.1. Taxonomy (NCBI): domain Bacteria; kingdom Bacillati; phylum Actinomycetota; class Actinomycetes; order Kitasatosporales; family Streptomycetaceae; genus Streptomyces; species Streptomyces sp. NPDC101152. The sequence continues at coordinate 5,642 of NZ_JBIWPO010000098.1, forward strand.
CTGTGGGACCACGCGGAAGTCACCGAGTGGTTCGCCCACCGGGCGCCGGCCCGGCTCGCGGTACACGCACCGCCCTCCCTCACCCCGGGGACGTTGCTGAACGCGGCGGAGGCCTCGAGGTATCTCGGCTACAAGAACTCCAACCAGGTCACGACCTTCGTGCGCGACCACCCCGGGTACTTCCCCGACCCGGATGTCGTCGAAGAGAAGGGCACGGCGGAGAACCCCTACCGCAGGCAGCTGTGGAAGGTGGAGACCCTGCAGGCGTGGATGGCCACCCGGCCCGGCCGCGGAAGACGAGCCGGAACCAACGAGGCACCGTCCCTGCCCGACGTTCCGGTCGACGGCGATCCCGACGAGCTTCTGGGGGCAAGCCAGGCGGCCGCCCTGCTGGGGTACAAGTCCGTTGGCTTTTTCTCGAGCAGCCTGTCCCAGGGCAACCTTCCGCTGCTGAAGGACACGGACGGGGTCGCCGAGAATGCCGGGCGCCAGAACGGGCGCCGGCGGTGGACGCGCCGGCGCATCCTCGAGCAGGCCGCCCAACGGTCGAAAAGTAGTACCCGGCGGTGAGCGGACCTCTGCATACCGCCCCATGAACGCGACAGCCGGCTTTGGGAGTTGGTCCCTTGCGGGCCGGGTGTCGCACGATGGCCGGCATGGCGTGGCTCGCCACCACGCCCCGCAGCAGCCCCGGCCGCTGCGGACCGGCCATCGCCAAGCTTGGTCACAGGACACCGACCTCGGCATTTCGAGCAGACTGTCCTCGTGCGCCGGTTCGGCCGTGGTCGGGTCCAGGGATGCCGACCACGGCACACACCGCGAGGCTGTTGCGAGTCCGTGACCATGGTCGGGGCTTCGTGGTCGGGGATCTGGTCGGGGCCGCGCGTTTCCTCAACTGCAACCGAAGGTTTCCGTCGGAGACCGCCACGGCCGCGGAAGGAAACACCTCATGAGCAGCGCTGCACGGAGTACTCCGGCGACGAGACTGGCCCCCAGCCCCGCTGAGCCCCTGTCCCACCAGGTGCTGGCGGGGCTCGCCCAGCACCGCATCGCTACCACCAGCCAGTTGCGCCGGATGCTGCGCCCGGACGGCACACGGCAGTTGATGTCCCGCGTTCTGAACCGGCTGCGCTCCGACGGCTTCGTCGACTGCACGGTGCTGCCGGACGCGAACCGTACCCGTACCAAGGCCTGGTATCTCACGCCGGACGGCGCGCGGCTGACCCGGGACCTTCCAGTCCTGCGGGGGCGGCCGCCCTACCCCATCACCTCGACCATGGCAGCATCGCTGAAGACCCCGCACACGCTCGCCGTGCTGCGCGCCCACCTTGCCTTCGCCGAAGACGCCCGCCGGCTCGGGCACGAGCACGGCCCCTGGGACTGGGCCCCCGAGGTGTCCCACTCCATCGGCGAGGGCGAACGGATCGTCGCCGACGCGGTCATGTACTACACCGTCGCCGAGAACGAGCACCGCCGGAAGCTGCGGGCGTTCGTGGAAGTCGACCGCACCACCATGAGCAGCGAACGGCTGGCCGTGAAACTGATCGAGTACGCGCGCCTGCACCAATACGAGGCCCAGCCCGCCGGAAGGCGGAGGCAGGCCGCCTCGGGTCCCGCCGCCTGGCTGCGCTGGTATCCGGTCTTTCCTCGTGTGCTCGTCATCCTCACCGGTGCTTCCCGGACCAGGCTGGAGAACCGGATCAGCGATCTGCAGGCGATGGTTGCTCAGCACCCGCTCGTGACAGCCCTCGCCCGCGAGGTCCGACTGGGAGCCGCCGTGCTGGAAGACCTTGAGCAGCACGGTCCCGCCCGGGACGTATGGCAGCCTCTGGCCGGCGGCAAGCCCCGCCCGTGGACAGATCTGTGAGTAAGTGCTTTTGACCCCAGTTGACAGACAGGCAGGGCGGCACTGGCTTTGTTCACGAGATCGGACAGCAGTTGTCGACCACTTTGGGAGGCACGAGAGTCGGGCGCCGTTCGATTGCCAGACGGCTAGAAGAGGTCGACCGAGGTGCCCTGCCTGAGGTTCTCGAGGATCGTGCGCAACCACGGGCTGCGCATGGCTGGTAGCCGGACCAAGGTGTGCTGGAACGTTCCCCGGTCGGCTCGGAACAGGTAGTTGGGGAGCAGCGGGAGCGGGTCGTCGCGGAGTACGTCTCGGGGTATGCGGCCCGACGCGGGAACCGCCAAGTACGGCTGGGGAGAGACCAGCCACAGCCACACCCCGAGCGGCAGGGGCACCAGGTATGCCGACGCAGTCGTGCTGGCCGGGGTCCAGGTCTGACCTGTCTGGGGGTGGACCGGTACGAGAAGGATGTCGACGCCCGCGTCTGGAGAGGGCTGTCCCGGTCCAGCCAGGACGGCGCGCCGCTTCGGGGGGCCTGCCGGCAGCAGGGCGTCGAGCGCGCGTTGGAACACGTCCGCGGTGAGACCGTCCGGGACTTTCACCGGCTGCCCTTGGGAGGCAACCAACAGGTGGGCGAGCGCCTGGCCAGCTGCCGCCTCCCACTGCGGGCTCCACGACCAGTAGTGGTTCGACCCCAACCGTCCTGTCCACGTGGCAATCGGCTCGAACGGGGGCGTTTTCTCCCCCTTCTCTGCCAGCTCGGCCCAGGAGAGGGACGCAACGTGGACACCGTCAACGGGGACGCGACGCACGGCGTCCGAGCTGAGCCGCACCGCCTGCCAAAGCGAGCAGTCGTCGACCCTGGTCGCCACGGGGAGGCCGCATGCCTCGCAGGCCATGTTGGGCCCGTCGGCTCCGTCGAGGCCGCAGCAGGCACCGCCGCGCTTCTCAGGAATCAGCCGGGTGCCCCGGATATCACCGGGCGCGATGACGCTGGCCCCGGGCGGACTGTCGGACAAGGCGTAGACCGGCGCGTAGATGCCGCGTGCCTCCGCCTCGCTCGGATCGATCTCGTCCCACATCCGCCACGGCCCTCCCCAGGAATCCGGGTCCACGGCAAACGTCCCGGACTCCATGAGCACCGGAAGCTGAGCCCCGTTCCCGTACTTCTGACGGGCGTGGACTGGCAGTGAGACCTGGGACAGCGGGGTGGTCAACTCGGCGCCGCATCCCGCGCACACGAAAACGAACAAGTGTCCTCCGCCTGGGAAACAGCCGCATCGTCGCAGCTCTCCAGGCAGCCAGCCAACATGTTTTCCCATCCGCTGGGGGAGCGGCACCTGCCGCCGTCGTGGGGTATCAACCCCGGTTATTCAGCGGAATTGGGTGAGCTGACGGCCTGACAGCAGAAAGGTGCCACTGACCTGCGAGGATGCGAGTGTCTAGGTCGTATCCGATGCAGGAGTCAGGACACCTTTCTGGTGAGCGAGCGTACAGGGTGGGATCGTCGGCTGTCCGTGGCAGCCGACGGGAAGGGGCTGGTCGGGCATGCAGGGGCGGTGCTGCTGCGCCGGCTGGCGGACCGGGTGGGGCTGACACGAGGGCTCGCCGGGGTGCTTCCCTCGAGCACGAGTGCCAGGTGGCGGGAGCGGGCCGGGGTGCTCGTCCAGCTCGCTGTCGCGATGGTGCTCGGGGCGCGGAGCCTGCTGGAGGCCGAGCAGCTTCAGCTTCACCACCAGGGCCTGTTCGGCCCTGCGGCCTCGGACTCAACGATGCGCCGTCTGCTGGCCGAGCTGGACGACAAGACCCTGAGAAAGATCGCGAAGGTGCGCCGACGGGTGCGCCGGCATGTGTGGACGCTGCTCCACCTGCGGCCCGGCGGCTTCCCGTGGCTCACGGTCGCCGGACGGAGGTTGACAGGCTGGATCGTCATCGACCTGGACGCCACGGTCATCACGAGCGTGTCCCGGAAACAAGGGGCCGCGGCCACGTTCAAGGGCACGTTCGGCTTCCATCCGCTGGGCAGTTGGCTGGCGAACACCGGCGAGAGCCTCGCGATGGAACTCCGCCCGGGCAACGCAGGGGCGAACACCGTGGACGACCACGTCCGCGTCCTGGCCGCCGCGCTGGATCAGATACCGCACTCCTCCCAGTCGAAGATCCTCGTGCGGGTCGACGGCGCGGGCGCCACCCATGGCCTGCTCCAGCACCTGGAGGCGCTGAACACGAAGCGGCGCACGGTCCGTTACACGGTCGGATGGAAGATCACGCCCGAGGACGAGGCGGCGATCACGAGGCTCCCCGAAAGCGCCTGGGAGACCTCGCTGACACAGGGCGGCGACCTTCAAACGGGTTACCAGGTTGCGGAGTTGACCTACCTGAACACCCGCGAGGGCTGGCCGGAGGGCATGCGCCTGATCGTCCGCCGCGTGCGCCCGTCGAGGCGGCACATGAAGAAGCTGACCGCCTTCGAGCAGAAGACCGGCTGGCGCTACTCGATCACCGTCACGAACATCCGGCACATGTGGGGCATCGCAGCCTCCCACCAGATCCAGTTCCTCGACGCCCTGCACCGCGACCACGCCGAGGTCGAAGACCGTATCCGTACCGGCAAGGCCATGGGGCTGACGAATCTGCCCTCACAGTCGTGGCAGATCAACACAGGCTGGATGCTCGCCGCGAACCTCGCCGCCGATCTCGACACCTGGCTGCGGCTGCTCACCCTGCATGACCAGGACGGCCTCGAAGACGCCGAGCCGGACACGATGCGCCTGCGCCTCTACCACCTTCCGGCCCGCCTCGCCCGTCACGCTCGCCGCTGCATGCTTCGCATCGAGCAGACCTGGCCCTGGGCGGCAGCGTTCACCACCAGCTGGAACAGGCTCACGCAACTTCCGGCCGCCACCTGACGGCCGGCTCACACCCCCGACGAGGACCAGGAAGGAGGACACCCCGCGCCCTCCGGGCCCGTGGAACCCGGCGCACCCCGCGGCGTCACGCGACGGCCCGTCCTGCAACGGCGGAGGACATTACGGGCGACCAGCCGCACTGATCAGCGACCGAAACCCGCTGAAGAATCGAGGCTAACGCACCAAGACCGTGCTGACCGACGTCGGTCCGGTGGAGATAACCGTGCCCCGCGACCGGGACGGCTCCTTTGAACCGAAGATCGCCCAGAAGCGACAGAAGCGCCTTACCGGCGTCGACGAGATGGTCATCTCGCTGGCAGCACCGACTACGGGCCAGACCCGCTAAGTTGACACACCCCGCCCGCGGTCCAAGCCGCCCACTCTGACGCGTAAATAGAGCCTGGTCAGGGTGGGTGTGGGCAGGGCTTGGTGCCCGGTGGCCGTTGAAGACCGCCGGGTGTTCGGGGTGCCGGTC
>NZ_JBIWPO010000099.1:0-10423 GCF_044768275.1 Streptomyces sp. NPDC101152
CACCCGCTGCCGAGCCGGAGCGTCCCGACATCCCAGACCACCCCGCCTACCAGCAGATCCTCACCGCCCTGACCGACGCGGGCCGGCCGATGCGCGCCCGCGACCGCTGCCAGGCCCTCGACCAGCCGATCCTCCCGAAGAACACCGAAGGCATCCGCTCCAAACTGAAACGCCTGGTCAGCCGAGGCATCCTCGTCGAAACCGAACCCGGCTTGTTCGCCCGCCCCGAAGCCTGAGGGCCGGCCTCACTCCGTGACCAGTGCTCCTTCCCCAACCTCAACCACGAAACGGACAAGAGCTCACGTTCCGCACTCTGAGACCTGTTCCGCAACTGTTGACGGCCCTGGTGCTGGCTGGCGTGTCGATGGCGGCGTTCGCTGCCTGGCTGGGCTGGGGCCAGCACTATGACGTGCAACCCGATGGAACTTCGACCGGTCCGTACGAGGCCTGGCAGGTGATCGGGCTGGTGCTGACCCTGCTGGTACCGGTGTACTGGGCGGCATCGCGTCGCTACGTCGCCGGAGCTGTGCTCGGCACCACGGCCGGCCTCACCATTGCTGCCTATTTCGACTGGTCGGACGACTCCACCGGCCAGTTCATGGTCGGCGTGGGGATGGTCATGATGGGCAGCCTCGCCGTGACCGCCAGCGCGACCACCGTGATCGCCTCCGTGAGACGGCCCCTGAGTCCTCAGGCGGGCAACGAGCCGTGATCGATACGCGGTATTCGTCTTCGGAGCGGGGGCCTGTACCGGTAGGTCTTCTGGCTTGGCGCGAGTGCAACTGAGGGATGAGGAATGGGAGTTCATCGAGCCGTACCTGCCGATTGGCGAGCCTCCTCGGTCCGTCGTTCGTGCTGACCGTGCGCCACGGCATTGCCGGTCCCACGGCCGATGCGGTGCGCTGGCTCACCCAGCAGCCCGGCATGGCGCGGCTGGGGCCGGTCAGTGAGCCCTCCCCAACTTGAAACCGCAGGTAAACGGCTGGTGTGAGCGGATCCCGGGACACTCACGCTGGTCGTCGGCGGCAGTCTGCGGAGCAGATCGTTTGTCAGCGGTTGCCTTCGAGGTTCGCCAGAACGAGCAGGCGCGCAGGGACTAATGTGGTGTTGTCCAGGGCGGCTCGGCATCAATGGAGCGGATCATTACTACCCACAATGCCTCGCAATCCCAGCCCGAGACCGCGAAGCGTGCTGTTGGCAAGCGCACACTGGCTCTGACCGCTCTGCTGACGGTGGCCGTTCTCACCTATGCCTTGGATCTCGGCAGCAAACTTGTGGCTGTCTCGCGGTTGGAAGGCCAAGAGCCCGTTGCCATAGCGGGCCACATGCTTACGCTGCAGGTCTTCCGTAACTCGGGTGCGGCTTTCAGCAGGGGCCAGGCATTCACTGTTGTGTTCACGGCGATTGCGGTCGCGGTTGTCGTGGTCATCACGCGTGCCGCGCGTAGGCTTCGGAGCCTTCCCTGGGCTGTCGCCCTGGGGCTGCTGCTTGGGGGCGCGCTCGGCAATCTGACTGACCGGATCTTCCGGGCGCCCGCGGTCTTTCGCGGGCACGTCGTCGACTTCATCTCCGTCGAGCACTTCGCGGTGTTCAACCTCGCCGATTCAGCCATTGTCTGCGGCTGTGCCCTGATGGTCCTCATGTCGATACGGGGCACTTCCCTGGACGGCTCGGCCCCGCAGGATCGGCAGGGCTGGAGCATTCTCTCCCTGCGGTGAGATGCCCCAGAGCCGAGAGCTCGACCGCTGCGCATACACGGGCACTGCAGACAGTTCTCGGTTTCGCGGACGACGTTCTGGCGCCCGGGCGATAACGAGTCGGGTCAGAAGGGTGGCCCGCAGTCGGAGTGTGTCGTTGGGTGAGCGTGAGCGCAGTACACGATGACGGGAACGGTGTGGTCTTCGTCCAGTTGAGCGGCGCGTACTGGCTGGACACGGAGCGCGGTGAGTGCCGGGAGTGCGGTGCGCTGTTCGCGCCGGACAGCAGTCAACGGGCCGCGACAGCCGGTGAGAGATGGAGCACGGGGTCGGGGCTGGGCCGGTTGTATGTGGTGATACTGCCGGTGGCGGTGCTGACGTTCACGGCCGCGGTGCTGCTGGGCGTGCTCTCCTGACTGATCCCACCTGGGCGGATGGGTATCAGCGCGGCCAGCACACGCCCGCTCCCTGTTTGCTCCGGGGGCGGGGCAAGGGGCCCAGCCGGTGATCACGACGCTTCAGCCAGTGCGAATGCGCGGATCGAGTTCACCGAGGAGAGGTACATCACCTCGGTCATGAGTGTCCGCCTGTCGGGCAGTCGGGCTGGCCTGCACACCGCGCCCGTACACAGCCGGTCATCCGGGACGGCCCGGAGGAGTGCAGGTGGTGGGTGACCGTTCCGGCCGTCGGTGGTGAAGAGGCGCGGCTCACGCGATCGTCTGATCGGCTGCGGTTCCGAAGGCTTCCCCAGCGCTCTCGGCGTGCTCGGAGGCGTCGTCGACGAAGCTGTAGGGCGGCAGGGGGCCGTTGACACGGAGTTCCAGATGTGGCTGCTGCCGGCGGAGTTGGTCGACCGCGTCCAGGAACTGTGCCGCTGAGGCGCGGTCGATGAGGAAGGAGAGGTTGGCCAGCCAGCCGGTGCTGGGCGGTGCGGCGCTGACCGCCTCCGCCGCCGGCCCCAGTTCCCGCTGGAGCAATTCGGCATCAGCTGCTTCGCGGGTTTGAAGCGCGGCAGCGATCATCTCCCCGAGCCGGACCTTGTCCTCCTGCGAGCCCCCGCCGGCCTGCCGGTTGGCTTCTGCCAGGGAGCGGATCTCGTCGTTGTCCGCCACCACCAGACGTAGCACGGCCTCTTCGTTGTGGTTGGCCTTGAGGTTGTACTCCGCTTTGCCCTCCAACACCCGCAGCCGCTCCAGCAGGTGATCCGCACGCTCGGCCAGCACGGTCGTGACCGTCTCGTCGTCGGGCGAGACGCTCGCGAACCGTATCGGCAGGACCACGCCGTCTTCCCCGGCTGCGTCGAGGACTCGCTGGTGGGCGAGCAGGTCACGCCGTTTGGGCCGCAACTCCTCGGGGGCGTCGCTGACGATCGCGGCCAGCTGGCCCTGGCGCAGCACCCGCACCGGCTCCGGCGGGTCACCCACGCCGTGCACGTCCTTGGAGAGCGAGTGCGAGGCGTGGGTGATCCCGTAGACGTAGGTGCTCATCGCTCGTCCTCCTTCCGGTGCGCGGACGGCGTGCCCTGTTTCTGGCGTCCCTCGTCCCGGGCCTGCTGGAAAGCCTGCGAGATCGTCTCGGCGGCTCCGGACAGCGCACCCTTGGTCTTGCCGCGGGCGCCGGATTCGGTGAGCCGGCCCGTGAGCTCGGTCAGGCCGGCCGGCTTGCGCGGCCCCGCCTCCAGGTCGAGGCGGTTGCATGCTTCGGCGAACCGCAGATAGGTGTCGACGCTGGCCACCACGACCCGTATATCGATCTTGAGTATCTCGATGCCGACCAGGGAGACGCGCACGAACGCGTCGATCACCAGCCCCCGGTCGAGAATGAGCTCCAGTACGTCGTAGAGGCCACTGGAGCCTCCGCCGCCGCCCTGCTGCGTTGCCACCGTCATCACGACCAGCCCCTTGCCATAGGTGGGATCCGCCTCCACAGCGTCTGCCCCAGTCGCATTCCAGTCCCGTCCGGAGCACTGTGGTGGGTTCCCGCAGGTCACGGTGGGCTTGAAGGCAGCGGGCAGGTTGCCGGTTGCGGGTAGCCCTCACCCTCAAGATCAAACGTATGTGCGAGCGGGAGCGTCTGGGGTCGGCCACGCCCGCCCCGACGACGCAGCGATTGCTCACCGAGGGGCCTGAGCCGAGCCGCGTACCGCAGCTCGCCCCCGCGGCGCACTGAAATGGCACGTACCGATCCGGGTCATGGGGAAGCCGCACCGGTGTCGTCCCTGGGGCACGAGAAGGTGTCGGGAGGAGTTCCCCACTTCGCGGGGCTCTGCCGGTCGGGCAGGACTCCGCAGCTGAGCAGGGTCGCGGTGATTCCACTCGGTTGGGTGATCTCCCGGATGAACACCGCCTTGTCAGGCGGGTATTTGTTCTTGCCGTCCAGTTGCAGCACGCCGGATGCGCCGGGGTACTGGGACACGCCGTGAGCGGTGAGCCACAGGTAGATGTCGTTGGGCTGGACGTCGTCGGAAGCCGGCAGCAGGTCCTCGATGACCTTGCTGACGACACCCATGGTGTCGAAGCCGCCGGCGGCGTCCGCATCGGCACTGCGTTTGCCGAAGACCGTGGCGAAGTCCTGTGCGAACTGGGCATAGGGGTCCCGGGAGTCCGGAGTGGGTGCGTTCGTCGTCTCGTAGAAGAGCGTCATGTACGGGTAGGCACGCGCCGTCTGTCCGGGATGCAGCTGGAAGTCGATGGGGGAACTCTCGGTGATCATCGGGATCGTCGTGCCCTGCGGGGGCTGGCACTGACCGCCCGCACTCTGCATCGCGTTGAGGAGGCTGGGCAGCACACCGGACCGGGCGAGGTAGACCACCATCCCGTGCGTCGCGGCGACCTTGTTGCAGACTTCGCTGGCGATGTCCTCCGGCGTGGTCGCCCCGGGCTTCTCGCTGTACTTGATCTCGTCGATACCACCGTAGCGGCGGTAGGCGGCAACGAACAGGTTCTTGAGGTCCGTGCTGAAGCTCGCGTCGGTCGGGTCGTACACGACCACGGCGTGCGGTGTGGGGCTGGTGAGTTGGCGGATGGTGGGTGAGTGGTGGACGAAGTCGGCGAGGACCTGCGCGACGCGTCCGTCGGGTGCCGAGATCTGGAAGTAGCGCTGCGGCGAGTCGGGGCCGACCATGCCGCTGCCGGACACGCCGTTGGCGATGACCGGGATGCCGGCCTGGTCGAGTTCCCGGACCGCGTTCAGCGACTCCGGACGGCTCTGGGTGATGCCGATGACCGCGGCGATGTGGTCCTGCCGCTGACGACTGATGATCATCTGTGCGACGTCAGGGTCCTTCGGCGCTGCGGCGCTGCGTGCCCCGTACTGAAAGTACTGGCCGGTGTTGGCGATGAGCAGGCGGATGGGCATCTTGTTCTGACGGACACCGGCGTTGAGCCTGTGCTGCTGGGCGATGGCGCCGCGCAGGATCTGCAGGCCGACCGGCGGGTCGTCGTAGACGCCGTTTTGCAGACTCAGGGGAGCGAGGAGGACGAGGGTGCGGTAACGCCCGTCCGGGATCTGGGCGTTCTCCGTGGCGACCTGGTGCTCCAGGTCCTTCAGTTCCCTTCCGCGGTCCCCCGGTACGGCGAGATCACATTGGCTGCCGTCGGTGACGCCCACGCGCTCACCGGTTTTGACCGTGACGCAGGAGGCAAGCGCGGGGGGTGCAGTTGGCCACAGGTAGTGCGGGGCCAGAAGGGTGACCGCGGTGGCCGCTGCCACGACGGGCAGAGCGGTCGGACGCAACCAGTCGAGGGGGTGGTCCCGGCGGGCCATCACGCCCCAATGGGTGTCGATCTTCGTCTTGGCCGTGCCCTCGGTGTCGTCCTCGGCCGGCAGTGTGATGAGGCGTACCGGCTCGTCACTGCCCTCGTTGAGGAACGTGAAGACCTTGTCGGCGATGCCGTTGGGCCGGTCGGGGTCGGCGCCCAGCGGCGCGGCGTAGTCCGGTGGCGGGCCTGCGCAGGCGGCCAGGACGAGCAGTGGCTTGGTCGGATGGTCACCGGCGAGTTCCTCGAACGTGCCGAGGAAGGCGCGGCCGGGGCCGTCGGGGTTGTCGATCTCGGGAAGCAGGACGACGAAGGACCACCGGCGCCGTGCCCACAGATGACTCAGCCAGGTCCTTCCTCGAGTCGCTTTCCGCAGATCGGTGAGCAGCGCCCGCAGGAGGATGCGCCGCACGCGCGGGTCTTCCCGCTCCAGTTCGCCGTCCTGGCAGAAGGCGAGCGCGGCGTCCAGGAAGCAGGTCGTGTTCGCTTCGTCCGCGACCCAGCGCAGGCCCCAGTGCCGAAGGTGGAACCGGTAGCAGAGCTTGGGGAAGCCGACGATCAGGGCTGCCACGAGTCCCTGCAGCCAGCCGGTGAGGAGATGCTGGCCCAAAAAGTCTGCGAGGCGGGCGCAGGCGCGCAGCGTTTTCCGTCTGTTGAGCAGGGCTGCGTACAGGTCATCGAGGATGGGCTGCTGCTGGGCCTGGACGTCGCCCGCGCCACGCTCAGCCTCCAGTACGGCCCGGCAGGTGTGAAAGGCCGGCAACCGCAGTCGTCCCGAGGGCATGGTGAGCTGGAGCCGTACGGCGATTCGGTCGATCGCGGAAAGGAAGCCCCCGCCACTCAGTTCTGCCTCATCGACGACTGCGTGCGGAACCTGGAAGTGAGGGGTGCCCCGCCGTCGCGACAGCCGGTGCTCGTATTCCCGGACCATGAAGGCCGGAGCCCGGACATCGCCGCCGTCCTGCCTGGCGAGAACCAAGGCAGGCACCTTCTCGGCACGCGACCGAGTGGCCGCGAAGGTGTCGAACTGACGTATGAGGCGGTCCGCCCATCGCGGGTAGCGTGGGACCGGGTCCGTGGGCGTGGGGGTGTTGGGCACGCAGTTCCTCCCTCAGAAAACCGGGAGGCCAACATGCCATGAAAGGCGGGTCTGAAAGCGCGCTATATCCGGCACTGGCGCCTAATGAGTGATTCAGGCCTCTTTGAGGGCGACGGATGGCAGAACCGCGAGGGAAGGCACGAGCTTGTCACCGCGGAAGCCGGAAGCCGGAAGCGGGAGGTCGGCACCGCCACCCGCCTTCCCGCCAGCCTGTCCGCGTATCGTCCGAGATCGTCACCGGCCACCGCCTCACCCGCTGACCGACACCATCGGCAGCTTCGCCGAAGGGCAGCGTTCGTACACGACGTCAACGGCAACCTGTGCCGGCGCGCTGCGGGCGCCAGCCCACGAGGCAGACGGAGCCGTAGCTCGCGCGCACTCCTTCATGATCGCCCAGGCGGTGCCGCGCGCCACGTCCGTTAGATGCGGTTGCCGGGCTGCGCCGGGAAGTCGGATCGGCCTGCCACCTCGGCGGTGCAGAAGGAGCAGCGGCGAGCTGCGGCGGGGATGGAGCTGAGGCACTCGGGGCATTCTGCCTTGGGTGCCTCGACATCCTGGCCGGACAAGAAGCGGTCGTGAAGCTTGGTCACCGGCAAGACGACCAGGAAGTACAGCACGGTCGCGGTGAGTACGAAGCTGAAAACAGCGTTGAGGAAGGCCCCGAAGGGGAAGGCGGTGCGGGATACGGTGAAGGAGCGGTTGCTGTAGTCGCCGACCGAGCCGGTCGCCAGGCCTACCAGCGGTGTCAGGAAGGCCCGGACGAAACCGTTGACGACAGCGGTGAACGCGGCACCGATGACAATGCCGACCGCCAGGTCGACGACGTTGCCGCGGACCAAGAAGTTCCTGAAGCCCTTCACCGTGCTGTTGTTCCTTTCCTCGACCTTCTCACGAGCCCCGCTCCGTCAAAGAGAGGTGAGCGCCAACGTCCACGCGCGAGGCTGTGGGGCTTACGTGCGGCGGCTACCCCGCCGGACGAATGCCATACCCAGAACAGGCCGGGGGCAACGGTGTGATAGGGGTGGGCCGCCAGTGTCGTGCTGCGAGCGGCTGCGCCAGCGTGAGTTGGCCCGGCCGCGCGCTTCGCTGCTGACCAGCAGTGCCTGCAAGATCCCCGCGGTGGGGGTGGGTTCGCCGTTGGGCGGGCGGCGCTTGGCGGTGGTGACCCAGTCTCCGGCTCCGGTGTAGGCCATGTCGGCGAGGATCGGGACGCCGTGACGCTCTCAGATTCGGATGATCTTGTGGGTGCGGGCGGCCGTCAGGTCGTGGGTCCGGCCCGGCAGCGCCGCCGATGGCCGCAGGATCTCCCCGGCCGGATCTGTGACGACCTGCACGTTCACTCCGTGCCGTTTGTGGTTGGAAGGAGTGGTCGGCCTGCTCGTCGCCGACCCGGTCGCACTCGGCGAGGGTGCCGTCCAGGAGCGCGTAGTCGGGGTCCGTCTCACGCAGCACCTTCAGCAGGCCCGGCGCCTTGTCCGCCAGGTGCAGGAGGACTGTCGTGACGTAGGCGTGGGCGGTGCCGACCGATATGCCGAAGCCCGCGGCGAGCTGCGTGAGGGTGTCGTGCCGCCGGAGGTAGTCCAGGGTGACGAGAGCACGCTGGTGCGGCGGGAGCTTGCAGCGACGGTCACCCTCACGGGTGACGATGAGCATGGTTACCCACTCGACCAGAGCGTGGGGCAGGTCGAGTGCGATGCCCCTATGGATGTCAAGGTGGGCGGGCTGTGGACAGGGGGCACCGCAGGTCGCGCCACCAGGCGGGATTGTCGGTTGAGGATCGGCACCTACCGTCCCTTGATCACGAGCTTCACTCGAAGCGAGCCGCACCCAACCTTGAAACCAGGGCGCGCAATCGGGGCTGCACCTCGCGCCGGCCCTTGAACGGGTAGGCGGGTGTGTCGGTCTTTCACGGCGCGGTAGACCGTGTGCTGCCTGAATCCGGCGGTAAGCGGTGGTGCGCATCTGGTCCTTCGGGCCCTGTGGTGGCCGCTTGGTCCGGGGGGCGTCTGGAGGGCCTGTGACCGGTGGCACGCACGTCGAGCGCCGGATGAATGCGCCTTAAGACGCCCGACCTGGGGCTTGATCGCCCTGGGATGCAGCCCGCTTCTTCCTGTCCTCTGGTAGCGCCGGCTGCCGTCCCTCCAGGCGTGGGCGGCAGCCGCGCAGGTCGACGTACGTGCCAGGGAAGCCCATGCGAGGAGCGACGGCCCTCTGGGCGGGCTTCCGGACGAGGGGGACCCCTCGAGCTGTGCCAGGCACTCCGCCCGGTGAAGCGGGTCAGCCTTGGCCCCGGGTACCCGTCGCGGCCGGTAAGGGCGTCCTACGCCCCGGGGTGCGCGTTGCCCCATTCGGCCGCATCCTGGGCATGGCTCCTCCAGGTGCCACAGACCGACCTTCCGGGAGGTCCTGTGATGCTGTTCGCCCTGCTCACGCCTGTCGCGATGATGGCTGTGCTCTTCGGCGTGACCGCCTTCGAAGAGCACCTGTTCCCGCAGCCATCGGTCACAGAGGACACCAGTCCGCCGACAGATCGCACCACGGCGCACTGAACGGAAGTCTCGGGGCAGGCTGAGGCACCAGTTCCTCTCTCGTGCCGCCGCCATGGTGCCGGAATGGGCACGGCGGCTGCCGAAGGCCTTGGTGGGCCCGGTGCCACAGACCGGCGTGCCGTCGTGGCGGCCAGGCGCGCGGGGGTTCGCGACTCCCTGGTCTGCCGTACTCGGACCCGAGCAGGGCAAACCAGGGAGATGGGCGCCGGCGCCGGGCTTGCAGACTGCTCATGCCTGTGCGAACAGCGGGTCATAGGGGGTGGTGCGCTGGCGGCCGGTCATGAAGGACAGGAGTCCTTGACGAAGGCGCTGCGCGTGTACGCCCCCAGCGCCAGCTGTTTCGCGTTGGAATCCGGTGCGGAACAGGGCGCGGTATTCGTCGGCGTCGATGGTCTGGTTGCCGTCTTTGTCGGTGGCGTCGAAGAGGACTTCTGCGACTTTGATCAGTGCGGGTCCAGCCATCGAGGCAACGCCGGCGGCGTACTCCTGGGCGCTGATGCGGCCGTCACCGTCGGTATCGAGGGCGGCCTGCAGTTCCCGCCACCAGTCGGCGAAGGCGTCGTAGAGCCTGCTCTCCTCGGGCTCGTCCAGGTCCAGACGGCTGGACAGCTCCCGGGCCATGGCCGCAAGGTCGGGCCAGTCAAGGTAGCCGTTGCCGGTCTGGTCCAGCACCTCGGTGAAGAACTCCTCCGCGCTGCGCCGCGACTCGCCTCGCGGGGCGGGTTCCGGCTGCGGCGGGAGTGGGGTGATGAGCCGGATGAGGGCTCCTGCCCGGTTCATCTTCAGTGCGGCGATCGTACGGGCCCGCGGGCCGTCGCTGCCGGGAGAGAGGGAGAGCAGGCCGGCGATGCTGTCGGCGGTGATCCAGCCAGCGGGCAGGAAGCGTGCCAGGCCGGCCGCCAGGTAGGCGCCCTGCATCACGGTCGGGGCGCCGGGCAGTTCCGGCAGCCCCGCCCGCCGGCGGAACACCTCGGGCAGGGACGCCACGGTGATCGCCCCGATGACCGGACCGGCAACGGTGCGCCCGGCCGCCCACAGGGTGGGCAGCCCCTGCAGCAGCGACGGTGCCGGCAGGTGGTCGAAGAGCTTTTGAAGCTCTCCCCTCCCTTCGCAGGCTCAGGAAGGGGATTCCTGTCTACCTTGCGGCGACAGGTTTGACGGTTTTACCCGCCCTACGACCGCGCCTTCCGGCGGCCGGGACCTCCACGATGACGTGGCCGATCCGGTACAGGTGCACGATGTTCCTCGCCGCGTTCCAGTCGGCGTTCGCCGTCCAGCCGCAGTCGGGGTTCTTGCAGGAGAACAGTTGTTGGCTCTCTC
>NZ_JBIWPO010000100.1:0-10383 GCF_044768275.1 Streptomyces sp. NPDC101152
CTCGACCGGCACACCACCGATCACCCAGAAGAATCCTCCGCCGCCCCAGCCGCATGATCAACCCCCGAAGGACTTACGACGCAGACCACTTAGCGGGTGGTGCTTTCGACCAGGGTTCCGATTGCGGAGCGGTTGGCGGTGCCGACGATGAGTTCGCCTTCCAGCGCCCGGCGACCGCGCGGTCGTCAACCTCCGCCGGGCGGTGTCTGATCAGCGTTCCCGGGTCGATGAACCGAACAGCGCGCCGGCGACCCCGACGCGCGGGTCGGCCGGTACGCAAGGTGCTGGCCGCGCGCTCCAGGCCGCCGCGGTGCGGCGGGTAGACGGCCTGGTGGAGGGGCTCGTGCGCCAGGTGACGTCGGGTTCGTCCGGGAGCGATCGCCGAGCCACTACAGGTCGCTTGGTTGGCGCGGAGGGCGAAGCCGCCTTCCCGGATGCGCGACCGGGTCGAGGATGTTGCCCTCGGCCCGGTCGCGGACGGCGAGCGCCTTCGCGGCGACGGTCATCGGGTAGCTGCAAGGTGGCGCGGTGACGACCCGCCTGCGTCACTGTCGCGTGTGCCGTCCGCGCGATGGACCGGTGACCGGTGGCATGGGGCAACCCACCGTTGCCGCCACGGTATCCGGCAGGCGGGGTGTCAGTCGGCGGTGAGCATGCCCTCGCGCAGTCGGGTGAGGGTGCGGGAGAGCAGTCGGGAGACGTGCATCTGGGAGACGCCGAGGTGTTCGCCGATCTGTGCCTGGGTGAGTTCTTCGACGAACCGCATGTGGATGATCCGGCGGTCCCGTTCGTCGAGTTCGGCGATCATGGGGGCGAGGGCGTGGAAGTCCTCCACCAGTTCGAGGGCCGCGTCGTCGGTGCCGATGAAGTCCGCGAGCGCGTTTTCGCCGTCCTCTGTGCCGTTGATGGTGGCGTCCAGGGACGTGGAGTTGTAGGCGTTGGCGGCCAGCCGGGCCTCGGTGACCTCTTCCTCGGGCAGGCACATCAGCTCGGACAGTTCCCGGACCGTGGGAGTCCGGCCCAGGCGGCTGCGGAGTTCCTCGGTGGCGCGGGCCAGCTGGACCCGGGCCTCCTGCAGGCGGCGCGGTACGTGGACGGCCCAGGTGGTGTCGCGGAAGAACCGTTTGATCTCGCCGACGATGTAGGGGATGGCGAAGGAGGTGAACTCCACCTCACGGGTGAGTTCGAACCGGTCGATCGCCTTGATCAGGCCGATCATGCCGACCTGGACGATGTCCTCCATCTCCTCCGGCCCGCGGCTGCGGAACCGGCCCGCGGCGTAGCGCACCAGGGACATGTTCATTTCGATCAGGGTGTTCCGGGCGTACTGGTACTCGGGCGTGCCTTCCTCCAGTACCGCCAGTTGGTCGAAGAACAACCTTGTCAGAGTGCGGGCGTCCTTCGGGGCGACCTTGGAGGGGTCGGTGAGCTCCGGCAGCTCCCTCATGTGCGTGTCTGCTTTCACCGTGCTCACTGCCGCCATGGTGTTTCCCTCCCGAACGTCCGTCGCCTGTCTGCTGGAGACGCAGGCCGGTCAGGGGCCGCTTACCCGCACATTCGCCGCGCATACCTTCCGGCGTACATGTCCGCCGTCACGGTCCGTGAAGTCGCTGGCCCTTGAATCGGTAACTACCCGTATCAACCATTTGCCGTATATGTGCTTGTTGTAGCTCTATGTAATGGTTAGCGTTCGTGGGGTAGAGAACGGCTGCGGGGTCCGACTCCCGTGACCGCCGACCCGGCAGCGAGGTGTGAGCGCGTGGACGCGAGGCCCGGCTTTCGGCCCCTTCCGGTCCGGAGGCGCCCCCACGGGGGGATGCCATGGCTGCGGACCCTTGCGGTGCTGCCCCTGTTGGCGTCGACGCTCGCGGCGTGCGGCAGCGGGGCGGGGTCCGGCCCACCCACCTTGAACTGGTACAACTTCCCCGACGACTCCGGTGCGCTCCAGAAGGCGGCCGATCGGTGCAGCCAGGCGTCCCACGGCCGCTACAGGATCAGCTACAACAAGCTCCCCCGTGCCGCCGACGGCCAGCGCCAGCAACTCGTCCGCAGGCTTGCGGCCCACGACCACTCGCTCGACATCCTGGGGCTGGACGTCACCTGGGCGGCGGAGTTCGCCGAGGCGCGCTGGATCCGCGAGTGGACCGGCGCGGCGAAGCAGCGTGCCACCGAGGGCACCCTGCGCGTACCGCTGCAGACCTCGACCTGGAAGAACAAGCTGTACGCCGTCCCGTACAACACCAACACCCAGCTCCTGTGGTACCGCAAGGACCTGGTGCCCACCCCGCCCAAGACCTGGGCCGAGATGCTGGCCATGGCCGGTAACCTCTCCCGGCAGGGCAAGCCGCACTATGTGGAGATCCAGGGTGCCCAGTACGAGGGCCTGACCGTCTGGTTCAACACGCTGATCAACAGCGTGGGCGGCTCCATCCTCAATCCGGCAGCGACAAAGCCGTCTCTCGGTGCGCCCGCCGTGCGGGCCGCCGCGATCATGCGTGACCTGGCGCATTCCGTGGCCGCGGACCCCTCCCTGTCCAACCAGACGGAAGACGCGAACCGTCTCGCCATGGAGTCCGGGAGTGCCGCGTTCGAGCTCAACTATCCGTTCGTGTATCCATCGATGAAGGCCAACAATCCGGCACTGTTCAAGAGCTTCCGCTGGGCGCCGTACCCGAGGGCCGACGCGAACCGACCGGCACGGCCGACCATCGGCGGCATCGACCTGGCCGTGAGCGCCTACTCGCGCCACTCGCAACTGGCCTTCGAGGCGGCCCTGTGTCTGCGCAACCGGGAGAACCAGCTCACCGCCGCGCTCGTGGGCGGCCTGCCGCCCACCCTGCGTGGCCTGTACGACGAGCGGCCGTTCATCAAGGCGTATCCCTTCGCCAAGGACGTGCTGGCCTCCCTGGAGGCGGCGAGCGTGCGCCCGCTCACCCCTGCCTACCAGAACGTGTCGATCGCCGTGTCCCACACCCTGTCCCCGCCCTCCGGGATCAAGCCCGAGAGTTCGGTGGCCACCATCAGGGACCAGATCGACGCTGCTCTGCAATCCAAGGGAGTGATCCCGTGAACCACCACACCCTCGGCCGGCACCCCCGAGTGCCGGCCTCCTCCTCAGGCGGCCCTCGATGAGCATGCAGGCGGAACCGGCCGGAGCCCCGCCGCCACCTGAGACGAAGCAGGCAAGGCAGGACCGGGCGGCGCTCTCGGCCGGCGCCAGACAGGAGCGGCGGCTCGGCTGGCTGCTCTGCTCGCCGGCCGTGATCGTCATGGTCGCAGTGACCGCGTACCCGATCGGATACGCCATTTACCTGTCCCTGCAGCGCTACGACCTGCGCTTCCCGGCACAGGCGAAGTTCGTGGGCCTGAGCAACTACGGCGCGGTGCTGTCCTCCTCGTTCTGGTGGCAGGCCTTCTGGGTGACCCTGTTCATCACCGGCGTGTCCGTGGCCATCGAACTGGTCCTCGGCATGGGGCTGGCTCTGGTGATGCACCGCACGATCTTCGGTCGCGGATCCGTACGCACCGCGGTCCTCATCCCCTACGGCATCGTCACCGTCGTCGCCGCCTTCTCCTGGCAGTACGCCTGGACCCCGCAACTCGGCTACCTCGCGGGGCTGCTGCCCAGCGGATCGGCCCCACTGACCCATCAGTGGTCGGCCCTGTGGCTGATCGTGCTGGCCGAGGTGTGGAAGACGACCCCGTTCATGGCCCTCCTGCTGCTCGCCGGGCTCGCGCTGGTCCCCGAGGAAACGCTGAAGGCGGCCATGGTGGACGGCGCCACCGCCTGGCAGCGGTTCTTCAAGGTCATGCTGCCGTTGATGAAACCGGCCATCCTGGTGGCGCTGCTCTTCCGCACGCTGGACGCGTTCCGGATCTTCGACAACATCTACATCCTGACCTCGGGCGCCCATGAGACGGGCTCCGTGTCCATCCTCGGTTACGACAATCTGTTCACCGCGCTGAACCTGGGCATCGGTTCGACGATCTCGGTCCTGATCTTCATCGCCGTCGGGATCATCGCCTTCACCTTCGTCAAGCTCTTCGGCGCGGCCGCACCAGGCGCGGAGGTGAAACGCTGATGGCCGCAGTGGGGAAAACGCACGCCACCCGCTGGGGCGTCGTCAATGTGGTGGTGGTGCTGTACGCCCTGTTCCCGGTGTGGTGGATCGCCGCGCTGTCGTTCAAGGCGCCCAGCACGCTCACCGACGGCAACTACATCCCCCGGCAGTGGACCTGGGAGAACTACCGGGGCATCTTCAAGACCTCCGAGTTCACCCGCGCACTGATCAACTCGATCGGCATCGCCCTGATCTCCACCGTCATCGCAGTGGTGCTGGGCACCATGGCCGCCTACGCGGTGGCCAGGCTCCGGTTCCCCGGCAAGCGGGTCCTCATCGGCATGTCGCTGCTGATCGCCATGTTCCCCCCGATCTCCCTGGTGTCCCCGCTGTTCAACATCGAGCGCATCCTGGGGATCTTCGACACCTGGGTGGGACTGATCATCCCTTACATGACCTTCTCCCTGCCGCTGGCGATCTACACCCTGTCGGCGTTCTTCCGAGAGATCCCATGGGACCTGGAGAAGGCCGCCAAGGTGGACGGGGCCACACCCGCACAGGCCTTCCGGCTGGTCATCGCGCCGCTGGCCGCGCCGGGCGTGTTCACCACCGCCATCCTCGTCTTCATCTTCTGCTGGAACGACTTCCTGTTCGCGATCTCGCTCACCTCCACCCGGGCCGCGCGCACGGTGCCCGCCGCCATCGCCTTCTTCACCGGAAGCTCGCAGTTCCAGCAGCCAACCGGGTCCATTGCCGCCGCCGCTGTCGTGATCACCGTTCCGATCATCATCTTCGTTCTGTTCTTCCAGCGGCGGATCGTCGCCGGACTGACCTCCGGGGCGGTGAAGGGGTGACCGGGCCGACCACGACGGGCAGCCCGCTGCCGGCGGACACCGACCGCGACACCCGGACCCGCAAGGCATGAAGGCAAGGAGGCACCACCATGGCCGAGATCACCCTCGAGGGAGTCACCAAACGTTTTCCCGACGGATCCCTTGCCGTGAAGGACGTGGATCTCGACATCGCCGACGGCGAGTTCGTGATCCTGGTCGGACCTTCCGGTTGCGGCAAGTCCACCACCCTGAACATGATCGCCGGACTCGAGGACATCACCGAAGGCACCCTGCGCATCGGTGACCAGGTCGTCAATCAACTCGCTCCCAAGGAGCGCGACGTCGCCATGGTGTTCCAGAGCTACGCCCTGTACCCGCACATGAGCGTGCGCGAGAACATGGGCTTCCCCCTGCGGCTGGCAAAGGTGGACAAGGCCACCATCAACTCCAAGGTCGAGGAGGCGGCGAGGATTCTCGACCTCACCGAGCACCTTGACCGCAAACCCGCGAACCTCTCCGGTGGCCAGCGCCAGCGGGTGGCCATGGGCCGGGCGATCGTCCGCGATCCCAAGGCGTTCTTGATGGACGAGCCACTGTCCAACCTTGACGCGAAACTCCGGGTGCAGATGCGCACTCAGATCTCCCGCCTGCAACGGCGTCTCGGCACGACCACCGTGTACGTCACCCACGACCAAACCGAGGCGATGACCCTCGGCGACCGTGTTGTCGTGATGCGGCAGGGACTGGTCCAGCAGATCGGCACGCCCGCACAGCTCTACGACCTGCCGCGCAATCTCTTCGTCGCGGGCTTCATCGGATCCCCGGCGATGAACTTCCTGAACGCCACCCTGGAAGGCGGCGTGCTGCGCTCGCCCGTGGGCGACCTGCCCCTCGACGACCGTACGAGGCAGGCACTGGAACGGCAGAACGCGCCCCGCGAGGTCATCGTCGGCCTGCGGCCCGAGGCCTTCGAGGACGCAGCCCTGTCGGCTCGACCCAGCGGGGGCGGCCCTGTCTTCACCGCCAATGTGGACGTACTGGAGTCGCTGGGCTCCGATGCGTACGTGTACTTCACCGCCGAGGGCGGATCCGCGACTACCGCGGAACTGGAGGAACTTGCTGCCGACTCCGGTCTGCGCGACACCGGCGCGGGGGTCCAGCAGATCGTGGCCCGCCTGGACGCCGCCACGCGCGCCCGCGAGGGCGCACCGGTGGAGCTGCTCGTCGACATGGCGAAGGCGCACGTCTTCGACCCGGCGACCGGAACGAACCTCACCCATCCCGAGAGCGAAGCCTGACGATCCTTCGGGCCGCCCGGCGACGCCACGGGCCAAGGAGGCGCCTTTGCCCGAAACCGACAGAGCTCCTGAACCGGACCTCGCCGAGGCATCCGCGACCACATTGACGACTGGATCGCCCAAGCCTCCCCCAACGTCGGCACCTGGTGCGGTCATCTGCTCGAGCGCACCCGCCAGGACGGGCCCCTTCAGCGTGGCGATCAGCAGACCGGGCACCCTGGCACCGAGCCCGACTGACGACACCAGCCTTCTGCGGTGCCGCGGCCGCTTCCCCGGCGCTCTCGGCACGTCATCGGCGAGCAGCCCTGCCGCCTCGTCGGCCTCGGTGTCGAGGGCCGCCTTGACCGAAGGGCGTGGCATGGCGATCTCGCGGAGCTGACGCAGTGCGGTCGCCCGCGTCAACCGGTCGGCGTCGTAGGAGCGGTAGGCGGTGATCGGGTCTGCTTCGGCAGGGGGAGGAGCGAACCCGGTGGCGGCGGAGAACCGCAACGCGCAGGACGTCGGGCCCTTGCGCCGGGCGCAGACCCCCGATCGGCATCAGCTCGGAATGTGGCATCTCGCCGTCATTTGTACGCCATCCACACCTGACACCCGTGTGCCCTTCCCCAGGGGAAGGGCTGATGCCTCGGACGGGAGCACCCATGGCACCGGGCGCTCCCGATCTCGAAACCCGGTGT
This sequence comes from Streptomyces sp. NPDC101152, assembly GCF_044768275.1. Lineage (NCBI taxonomy): Bacteria > Bacillati > Actinomycetota > Actinomycetes > Kitasatosporales > Streptomycetaceae > Streptomyces > Streptomyces sp. NPDC101152. The sequence continues at coordinate 6,870 of NZ_JBIWPO010000100.1, forward strand.
CCGTCCTGTTGCCTTGGCCGGAAGCCGGTGGGGCTGGTAGGCATGGCTTGTGCGATTCGAGAGTGTGCCCATGCCGGCGGCGGTCCAGGCACGGCCCCGTGACGCTCGTGGCTATCCGGTACCGGCGATCACTCCCTGGGAAGGGGAGGAGCCCCAGTTCGCGCTGACCGACTACGAGCGCAGCGCCGCATGCGCGCGGAAGCGTCTGTGCTCGGTGTGCAACCAGGGCATGCCCCAGGGCCCGGTGTGGCGTGTGGTGGGGGCCGCCGAGAGCGCGGCGATCGGGGACGCGCTGGCTGCTGGGCGGCCCTACCGCAATCTGGCACCGACCCTGGAAGGACCGGGGCACCGCGCGTGCATGCTGTATGCCTCGATGGTGTGCCCCTATCTGGCCCGGCCCAACGCCCGGCGTGGCACGTCGGCGGCGGAGCCGGACGACATGACCTCCCATGTGGTGCGGGGCGTCGCCCGGGGCGCCATGGGCGCGGTGGTGGGGTTCGGCGAGTACGAGTACGCCGTCACCGGCAGCCGGGTGCTCTTCCGGTTCCTCGACGTCGTCGAGTTCCTGCCGCACGACACGGCCGACGCGCACCTGGACGAACTACGGGCCGAGCTCGCCCGGACGGCGAAGTGACCGGCACTTCCCCCTGGACGCGCCCGGCCCGTCCCATAGGCCGTGGTCAGGGGCGGTACGCCGCCAGGCCGACCGTCGAGGTGACCTTGGCCGGGTGGCCCGTGCCGTCGGCCGGCAGCGTCACCGTGCCGGACGGGGTGCGCACCGCGAGCGTCTTGCCGTCGGGCGACCAGGCCGGCTCTGTGTAGTCGGTTGTGGCGTGCGGGGTGAGGTCCTTGATGTGGTTGCCGTGCATGAGGTCCTCGACCAGCACGTGGTCGTGGCCTGCGACCGAGCGCACGAACACGACCTCCTCCTCGCTCGGGGACAGGGCCGGCTCGGAGCCCTGGGTGAGCTTGCCGCCCTGCTGGCGGAGGTAGTCGTCACGGATGTAGACGTCGCCGGTGTGGTCGTTGGCGTAGACCGACGTGCCGTAGTGACCGGCGGCGTTCGGCCAGACGTTTCCGGTCTGCGGCAGCGCACCGCCCGGACCGGGGTCGCCGTACAGGGACAAGGTCTTGGGCGTGCCGTGGACGGCTTTGGCGGAGATGTACTTCAGCCGGGACACGTTGTTGGCACGCGCCGCGAAGATGAGGTTGTCCTTGGCGGGGATGCCGTTCTGGGTGTCCTTCGCGGTCACCTGCCAGGTCGGGTGGGACCAGTTCTGGTTTCCGGGGTTCTTGGCGACGACGATGCGCCCGCTGCCGTCGGGGTTGGCGATGTCAAGGTTGCCTGAGCCGTCGATGAAGGCGGCCTTGGCACCGTTCGGTGACCAGGCGAGGTCCCTGACGGGCACTCCGAAGTTCACCTTGTGACCGCCGATCAGCACGTACTTCGTGCCGTTGCTGACGGTCAAGGTGCCATGTGCTGCGCTGGTGGCGGCCGAGGCGGCGCCTGAGCCGCCCAGCAGCGCCGAGCCGGTGACGGCCGCGGCCACTGCGATGGCGGCGGCCATGGTGCGGGTCCGGATGGTCATGACGGAATTCCCCCAGGAACGTCGACAGGTCAGGTCGGAACGGTGCATGTACGGCAGAGCCGCTCCGGTTGTCCTGGTCGCTGGAGACCACGCGACCCCCTGCCGCTCTGTTCCAAGCCGAGCCTGCCAAGCCATGATCCTCGAATCGTCCGTTCGGCGTCACAGGGCCGTAACACAGTGAGCCTTTGTCAGTAATGGATCATGGCGTTGCGTGATTGATCAGATGGTGCGGTCGTACTCGATCTGGAGCAGGACGAGGGCTGCGGCGGCGATCTTCGTGATGCGGCTGGGGTCGAGGCTGACCCGGCGGAGGGCCTTGAAGGTGGTCTTGAGCAGCGAGTTGGCGCGCTCGCAGACCCCGTGGATGCCGCGGATGACCTTGTTGTAGGTCTGCTGGGCCTCGGTCAGCTCGCCTCCGGCGGGCTTCTTGTGCGGGTGGCGGAAGCCGTCGCCGGCGTTCTCGTAGCCGAGGTCGACGAGGGTCGGCATGTCAAGCTCGGCGGCGATCCGGTTGAGGGCGTCGATCAGGCCGTGGTGGCGGGCGCAGGTGGTGTCGTGCTCGCGGCGCGGGCGGACCGGTGAGACCCAGATCGGCCAGCCGTCCGGGGTGGCGATGACCTGCACGTTCCCGCCATGGTGCTTGTGTTTTCCGGACCACCACAGGTCGGCGCCGTTGGGGCCGGGGGCGGCGACGCGGTCGGTGCGGATGACGGTGCCGTCGAGGTTCAGATGCGTCAGTCCCGCCGCCTTCGCGCGCTCCAGGGCGGTCGCGAGGTCCGGTGCCCCGGCCGCCAGAACGGTCAGCCCCTCGTGGAGGTAGCGGTAGGCGGTGGAGACCGACAGGCCGTTGTCGCGGGCGAGTTGGGAAAGACGAGTGCCGTCGATGAACCAGCACAGGACGAGCACCGCCTGACGGAAACAGCCCAGCGCACGCCTGCCCTTGCGGGTTCCGGCCACGATGCGGTGATCGCGCAGCAGTCGGGCCAGGTGCTCGGCGGTGGACCGCTTCACATCGAGCACCGCGGTGTATGTGACACTGATCGGCACGTGAGGCCCCTCGGTCGGATCTTTCCTTCGCAAGATCGTTCCTACCAGGGGCCTTACGCCTGCCCGGACTTGGGGACCGCACGGGCGGCAGCGCCAGCCTCGCGATCACAGCGAGCGACGGGCGCTTACCGGGAAAGGCTCAGTGAGGGGCGATACCGGTGATGCGCGCCAACCTCAGGACTGCACGTCCGGCGGCCGGCTTAGCGCCGGCCACCGCGGGCGAAGGTCCGGCGGACGAGCCTGACCAGGAACCAGACCAGCAGGGCGACGACGAGGATGATGAGGATGACGATGACCAGGAGGAAGATGCCGAGCTTCTTGAAAAAGCCGCTCTTCTTCCTGGTCTTCGAGGTGCGGAACCGAGCCGACGAGGCGCGATGCCGGGACGCGTGGCGGCGCAGGCTGAGGTCGGAGACAGTGTCCGGCGACGCGTACCCGGTGCGTTGGGTGGTGACGGCCGTCGTCGCCCGCCGCTGCGCGTCGGTCGCGGCGGACGTCGGTTGCACCGTCAGGCCCAGCCCGAGCAGCAGCGTCAGGAGCAGCGCTGCCGCGCGGCCCTTCATGGGGTGGCGGTAGGTGGTGGCCATGCGTGACTCCCCGTTTCACGTGCGGATGCCGCTGCTGCCTTGCGCAACGGCGCAACTATTATCGCGGACAGCCGTTGCTTGCCATCTCCCGATCCGGACAGGTTCTCCATGCGTTACCGGGACTCTTGCAGAAAGCCCCGGTGTTCACGCCGGGGATGAATGCATCTCAGGACTGCTCTGATGTGCACGTTAGAGTGGACGTTTTTGCTGCTCGATGTACTGGCGGACGATCGCCAGCGGTGCTCCGCCGCACGATGCGGAGAAGTACGAGGGCGACCACAGGTGCCCGTG
>NZ_JBIWPO010000101.1:0-10329 GCF_044768275.1 Streptomyces sp. NPDC101152
CCACCTGGCAAGTGTGGACGGCAGGTACATCACCGGGGCCTCGATCCACGTGGACGGCGGCTTCACCGCCTGACAGGGAGAGGTCGGGACGAGCAGCTCGGTGAGGACGGTCTGTTCGTCCCCGACCTCGGTGTCAGGAGATGCCCAGGGCTTCGAGGGGCCGGTCGGGGCGACGGCTGTGATGGCGCAGACCTTGGGCGATGTTGGTCCAGCCGTCGAGACGGAGGGTGCCGAGGGCAAGGTTACGCAGGCTGGCCATGGCGCGGGGTGCGGTGCCGATGCGGACGCGGAAGGCATCCTCGTCGAATGTCACGTCGCGGACGTGGTGTTCCTTGTTCTCGATCCACCAGTGCCGTCTCACGCATTCCGCGAGTTGTCCGGCCTGTTCATGGAGGGTGTCCAGGCTGGTGAGGGCGTAGGCGCGGTCGATCGTGGTCTTCCCGTTCCGGACGGTGCGGCGGACGATCTGGAGTGCCTGCACCGCGTGCGGGAAAGGCAGCCGGGTCATCGCGGCGGTCTTCAGCCGGCGGATCTCGTTACGGCCCCGGGAGGTGTCCCGGCTGCGGTGGCCGAGCGGGACGTCCCGCCAGGGCAGTTCCTTGACGAGTTGGTGCAGGCGGGGATGGTTCGCCTTCAGCACGGCGATGTAGTGCGCTTTCTTGTCCTCGACGAGGAAGCGGGCCAGATCGGTCTGGGTGAGCAGGGCGTCGAAGGTGATCACATGGTTTTCCAGGTCGAGTGGGGTGATGAGGGGCTTGAACGCGGTGATTTCGTTGGTCTTTGACGCCACTTCGCGCTGGGAGATCCACGGCGACCTGGACCAGTTCCTTCTTCTCTGGCTGATGGTGGGCGCGTTCGCGCAAGTAGGAGCTGATGGCGGTGTCGAGGGCGTCGCCGTCGAGGCGTTGGAGGACGCGGCGGAAGGTGGCCTCGGACGGCGGTCGGCAGGCAAGGCCGGGTTCGGGGTCGAGGACGCGCGCTCCCGTGCACGCGAGCCGGTCGCGCGGCAGATCGGCGGCCCGCTCGGCAATCGCGGTCAGGGAACGAGCCCCGGCCAGGACCGCGCAGGCGGCCAGGGCGAGGACATAGGCCAGCGGGTGACGGCGTCCCCGCCGGATCCTCGGGTCGGGAACCCGCTGGAGGTGCCGGAGCAGGGAGGGTATGTCCGCTTCCGTGACGGTGTCGGCAGAGCCGAGCTGGACCACAGACGCGGGGATCGGTGAAGATGCGGGAGCAGGCACGGCCTTCTCGGTGATCAGGGAACTCGACACTCCGATGATCACTGGAGGCCGTGCCTGCACTGCTTCCGGGGCCGTCCAGGAGCTCCTGGCGAACTATCTGGCATCCAGGGCGAGTTACCCCCAACCCGACGGAACCGTCAGACCACCCTCACCGCGAGAACGACGCCGCCCTGGATTGTCGACGATCACGTATTCCGGCTCTGTCGGCGATCTTGTGATGGGCGCCGGTCATGGGCTGTGCAGGATGCGTCTGCGGAGCAGGTCGAGTTTGGCCCGGCCGAACCCCATGCGCTTGAGGAGCTTGACTCTGCAGACATGGCCATCAAACTGGCCGGAGCTCCATGGGCTGCTGAGCCCGGCAATGACGGCATCGAGGTCGCGGCGTAGGCCGTTGACCAGGGAGTGCAGGGCGGGAAGTTCGTCCTGCGTGACCCGGTCCATCCAGGCTGGGAGCTGATCACCGCGGAGATCATGCATCATGTCGGCGAAGTCGCGGACGTGGCGTGCGACGGCGTCGAGGTGCGGACAGGCGGTTCGGATCTCTTTGAGTTCTGCCGCGTCGGCGTCGGCGAGGTGTCCGGGGTCCGTCATGATCCAGCGCACCACTCGGCGGGGCTTCGGTGCCAGCCTCGGTTCGGGTCGCGGCATCAGAGGATGCTTTGGCCTTGGGCTATGGGGCTTCTTGAAGGGGCGGAAGTAGCGGCGCACGCTCTGGATGTCGCTGGTGAAGCCGTGCTCGCGCAGTTCGCGGTGAAGCTGGGGAATGTCGTGGCAGCCCTCGGTCCACCGCTGGTGCGGGTAGGGCTTGTGCGGGTCCAGGATCGAGGTGCGGTTGACGGTTTTGACCAGGAGTTCGTCCAGGCTCTGGGCGCGGGCGAAGCGACGCACCGTCGAATGGTCGAGTCGCAGCTCGCGGCGTATCGCGGCCAGCGACATCCCCGCAGCCAGCCGTTGTTGCACCGCTTCGTACCGCTGCGTCGTGCGGGCGACCAGCCGCCGCGGTTTCCCCAGGACGTCGAGCGTGCCGTCGGGCGGGTCGAACGGCGCGGTTTCTACTGGTGGCGCTGCGGTGACCAGGGGCTTCACGGACGGCTCCTCGGCGACCGGGGGCATGGCGAACGCGGCCCGGATGCACGGGTGGTGAGAGCCGACCGTCTTCTCCACGGCCTCGGCGAGGTTGCGCCACAGATGCCAGGCGTCCGCGACTTGTTGTGCCTGTGGAGCTCCGGTCCGGGCGCCCTCGGCGTAGGCGCCGGCCCGGTCGCGGCAGATGACCGCCACCTCTGGATGGCCGCGCAGCCAGTCGGCCAGCGGATCGGCGTCCCGGCCGGGAAGGACGTCGAGTGGGCGACGGGCCTCCAGGTCGACCAGGAGGGTGGCGTAGGTATTGCCCTTAAGCAGGGCGAAGTCATCGACACCGAGGACCCGTACGCCTTCGTCAGGCGGGTCGGGTATCGCGCGCAGAAGGGTCAAGAGCGTGTCCTTGGCGACCCGGATCTTCAACGCGGCGGCCAGCCTGGCCCCGGGCCGTCCAGCCAGGAAGAGTGCGATGGAGGTGAGCGCGTCGCGTAGGAGGGGGGTGTACCGGGCGTGCGGGCTGGTCAGACCGGGGATCTGCTCGGCGAACGTCACTGCCGGGCAAGCCGAGTTGAGGCACTTGAACCGGCGCACGGTCAGCTCGATCACAACGGCCGCGCCGCCGAGCGGCGCATCGGACAGTCGGCGGACGTAGCGGCCGTGCACCCTCCACGACGGCATCCGGCACCCCGTACATCTCGCCGGGAACGACGTACACGCGGCACATAACGTGACCGTCTCGGCCGTACGCCTGACCGACTCCACCACCACATCAGCTAAATGCGGTAGCAACCATCCCAAACCCCCTGAACCGCACACCCGTTATATGCCCAGCTCAACCGCACAACATCACAAGATCGTCGACGGAGCCGAATTGCATGACCGCTGACACATTGCTCGCTGCAGTATTCCCCTGGCGGTTATCGTCGGGTCCTCGGCCGGAGAGAGACTTCGCCCAAGGACCGGTACGCAGCCCGACAAGCGGCGGGTGGTGAACTTCCGCGGCGACCGGCGAACCCGGTCGCCGCGGAGGGGGAGCAGGTCAGCAGAGCTCCACCGTCCACACGTGCCACCAGTCACCGGTGGGGTCTTCATCGAAGGCAAAGGTCCAGAAGATGTCGTCCCCGTTGCTGTTGTACATGTTTGCGGCCTGGTTCTTCGTCTGGTTGTTGATCCACGAGCCGCCGTGGTGGAAGGGCATGGAGTACGTCCCGCAGGTGTACCACTGTCGTGTGTCACCGGTGTAGTAGGAACCGCTGTAGGCGCAGAAGTAACCGTTGTACTTGGGAGCGCCATTACAGTGATCGGCGGTCACCTGCTTGGCTGCTTTGGAGGAGAAGTCGCGTGGGTGCGCCTCGCCGGGGATGACGACGCGAAGATTGCCGTCCTTGTAGTCGATCTCGTTAGGCGAGACCTGCTTGCCGCCGGTGGCCTCGAGGTAGTGGTCGACCTTCGACTGGAGGGCCTTTGCCTGCTGGGAGCTCAGTCCCGCTTGCTCGGCCTGAGCGGCAAAGGAGAGCCCAGCCGCTCGGGCCGGTGCGCCGGCCTGCAGGCTTAAGACCAGGGCGAGGACAGCCATAGCGGCCATGAGTAGCAGTCTCGGTTTGGTAGCAACCAGTTTCACAGGTACCTCTCTTGTTCCGTGTCAGGGGGGCGCGAGGCGGCCCTGACGTGATGAAGGGCTGAGGCGGCCGGCGCTTCCCCGTCGACACGCTGTCCGACGCCGGCCACGCACCAGAGTTCTGGGTCGGGACGTTGTTGCGCACCCCCGTTCCATGCCGTGCAACAAATCTCCAAGGCGCGTGAGCACCCGGGGAATTGACCGGAAATCGCAGGTCAGCATGGTTGTAGCAGTTTGACGGCCATGCGTAGGTTGAGGTTCGCCACGTTGTATCGACGGGGAGGCGAGGCGCGGATGGGGCGTCGTGAACGCCAGTTGGATCCGGCTGCGGGTCCGGTTCAGTCGTTCGCTTTCGAGCTGCGCAAGCTGCGTCAGGAAGCCGGTGGTCTGACGTACCGGGCCATGGCACAGCGTGCGGGCTATTCGGTGGCCACGCTGTCACGGGCGGCGTCAGGGGAGCGGTTGCCGTCCCTGGCGGTGGTGCTGGCATATGCGCGAGCGTGCGGTGCGGATGCCGCAGAGTGGGAACAACGCTGGAATGCGGCGGCCCGGGGAGTGGCCGCCGCGCCGCAGTACGGCGACGATACGCAGGCCCCCTATCGTGGGCTGGCACGCTTCGAACCCGCCGACGCTGAGTTGTTCTTCGGCCGGAACGAGTTGGTGGCTCAGCTTGCCGAGCGAGTGCATGCCCACCGTCTGGTCGCTGTCGTCGGTCCGTCCGGGAGCGGCAAATCCTCTCTGCTGCGGGCAGGCCTGATCCCGGTGTTACGGAGTGCGGCAGACACGGACACGCGCCCGGCGACGATCCGCATTCTCACCCCCGGCCCCCGGCCCCTGTCCGCCCTCCCGGCCATGATGAGAGCGAGCGATGAGCGCGGGGACACGGTTGTCGTGGTCGACCAGTTCGAGGAGCTGTTCACCCTCTGTACCGACCCAGCCGAGCGACAGGCCTGCCTGAACCTGCTGCTGACCGCGGCGAACCCGGAGAAGAAGGTGCGGGTTGTGATCGCGGTACGCGCGGACTTCTTCGGCCACTGCGCCGACCACCACGCATGGGCCGCGGCACTGCGCGACGCCACCCTGCTCGTCGGGCCCATGAGCCCCACGGAATTACGTCAGGCGATCGTCAAACCCGCGGCATCCGCTGGTCTGATCGTCGAGCGGGACCTGACCGCACAAATCATGAGGGACGTTACCGAGAAGCCCGGCGGGCTGCCGTTGATGTCCCATGCTCTGCTGGAGACGTGGCGCCGCCGCAGCGGCCGCACCCTGACCCTGGCCGCATACGAGGCGACAGGCGGTGTCCATGGCGCGCTGACCCGTACTGCTGAAGCGCTGTACACCCGTCTCTCCCCGGAGCAGGCCGAGACCGCCCGGCGCCTCCTGCTGCGGCTGATCACCCCGGGTGAAGGTGCCCAGGACACCAGCCGTCCTGCCGACCGCACCGAACTACAGGCGCAGAGCAGCTCCGACCAGGCCGCCCATACCGCCGCGGTGCTGGAATTGCTGGCGCGGGCGCGGCTGGTCACGCTGGACGGCGACACGGTGCACCTGGCTCACGAGGCGCTGATCACGGCTTGGCCCCGGCTTCGAACCTGGATCGACGAGGCTCGCGACCGGCTGCGTGTCCACCGTCAGATCACCGAGGCCGCCCGCGCCTGGCTAGAACTCGACCGGGACTCAGGGGCCTTGTACCGCGGCACCCGCCTCGCCACGGCCAAGGAGCACTTCGCAGAGGACCGTGCGGAGCTGACTGTGGTGGAGTGTGCGTTCCTCGACGCCAGTATCGCCGCCCGCGAGCAGGAGCGCCGGGCCGCGGTCCGCACCGCCCGGCGTTTCCGGGCGCTGCTGGTCACGGTGTCCGCGTTGCTGGTTGCATCGACGGTCGCCGTCGTCGCCTTCCAGCAGCGCTCGCTGGCCCGCGCGGGCCGGGACCGGGCGGTGGCCGAGCAGGTGGTGGCCGAGGCGGGGCAGGTGAACGCTACCGATCCGTCGCTGGCGGCGCGGATGTATGTGGTGGCGCACCGGTTTCGGTCGGAACCGGAGGTTACGGCGGGTCTCCTGGGCACTCAGAACATGGCGTTGTCTTCCGTGCTGTCCGGGCACACGCAGGCGGTGTATGCGGTGGCGTTCTCACCGGACGGGCGGATTCTGGCGACGGGCGCTGGCGACGACACCATCCGGCTGTGGAACCTGGCCGATCCCGCGCACCCCCGCCCGCTCGGCAAACCACTGGCCGGCCACACCGGCTGGGTGTACGGGCTGCAGTTCTCGCCGGACGGTCACACCCTGGCCAGCGCGAGCCGGGATCGTACGGCACGGTTGTGGGATGTCCGCGACCCCCGACACCCGAAGGCCCTCGGCAGGCCGTTGACGGGGCACATCGACTCCGTCTTCTCGGTGTCGTTCAGCGGTGACGGGCGCACGCTGGCAACCGCAGGCCAGGACCGCACCGTACGGCTGTGGGACGTCTCCGATGCCGCGCGCGCCAAGCCGCTGGGCACCCCGATCACCGGGGCAACGGGTCCCGTTGCCTCTGCCGTCTTCAGCCCGGACGGCCGCACCGTCGCGGCCGCCAGCCACGATCATACGATCCGTCTGTGGGATGTCACCGACCGGAGGCATCCGAGGATGTGGGGGCAGCCGCTGGGCGACCCGGACGTTGTCTACACGGTCGCCTGGCGCCGGGACAGCCGGGTGATGGCCAGCGTGGGCAACGACGACAAGGTACGGCTGTGGGACGTCTCCGACCCGGCGCATACCAAGGCACTGGGCAGGCCGTTGACCGGCCACACCAACACCCTGCTCGCAGTGGCGTTCTCACCGGACGGCCGGACACTTGCCACCGCCGGCGCGGACCACACCGTACGGTTGTGGGACGTCTCCGACCTGCGACATCCGGCTTCCCTGGGGCAGCCGCTGATCGGGCACACCGGATTCGTCAACTGGCTGGCGTTCAGCCCTGACGGGCGGTCGCTGGCCAGCGTGAGCGACGACCACACCGTACGGCTATGGCATCTGCCGGGCACTGTTCTAGCCGGCCACCTCGGCAGCGTCACCAGCATCGCCTTCGGCCCGGATGGCCACACCCTGGCCAGCGCGAGCGACGGGGCGGTACGGCTGTGGGACGTCCGCGATCCGGCGCGCGGCAGGCAACTGGGGGAACTACCGGACCAGCACTCCGCAACACGTGTGGTGTTCCATCCGAAGGGCCGCCTGCTGGCCACTGCCGACAGTGACGGCACTGTGCGGTTATGGCGTATCGCCGATCCACGCCGTCCCCGGTGGGCCGGCTCGATCCGCACCGGCGACGCTGGTCAGACCGACGTGCTGGCTTTCACCCCTGACGGGCGCATCCTGATCACCGGCGGCCCCCGGGACCGCCTGCGCCTGTGGAACGTCACCGACCCCGCGCACCCCGCTGCCCTCAGCGATCCGCTGACCGGCCACAGCAGCTTCGTCCAGTGGGCGGGTGTGAGCCCGGACGGCCATACCCTGGCCAGTACCAGTGAGGATGACGATGACAGGGTCCGGCTGTGGGATATCCGTGATGCGGCGCATCCCCGGGCCTTGCCCGACATCCACACCGGCGACACCGGTGGCACCCTGTGGGGTGCCTTCAGCCCCGACGGGCGGCTGCTGGCCACCGCTGGCACGGACCATGACGTGCGGCTGTGGAACGTCTCTTCCCCCGCGCACGCTTCGGCCTTGGGCAATCCCCTGACCGGCCACACCGACCGGGTGACCTGGGCGGGTTTCAGTGCTGACGGCCACACGCTCGCCAGTGCAGGCGACGATCAGACCGTTTTGCTGTGGGATGTGACCGATCCGGCCAGCGCTCCGCTGGGGCAAGGGATTCACCGCCGGACACACAGGCGTGATCGAGACCGCCGCCTACCGCCCGGACGGGCAGCTACTGGCAACAGCGGGACCGGACGGCACGATCGAACTCACCCCTCTTGGACTCGACCAGGCGATCCAGCGGATCTGCAAAACCACCACCGGCCTGCTCACCCCCGAGCAGTGGCCGGACTACATCCCGGCACTCGCCTACGCTCCGCCGTGTCACGGCTGGTAGGGGCAAGCAGAGACTGTGATTGTGGCGCGGTGAATGCGGGTTCCGCCGCTGCGGCGGGTCCTGCACTCACTTGCCTGGCAAGGACGCGTACACCACGCTCACCAGTGCATGCCGAGGGCCTCCAGCGCCTCACGGCGTACGGGGCCCAGTTTGTTGGCCCTGCGCCGGGCGTTAGCGATGAACGACCCCAGCCCGATCTCCTCACCGTCGACCAGTTCGACGTGCTTGCGTCCAGGGCATAGATGGCCTTCGCGGGCGTGGAACTGTCGGGCGGCGGCGAGGTTGGTCTCCCACCGGTCGGCCTGCGACCGCGCCGCCGGCCGCACCGGTCCGGCCTCGTTCGGATCGACGCCGACCGTCTGCAGAAGGAACGTCTGCGCCGGCACCAACCCGTCCCACGCGGCGCGCTGCGCGGCGATCCCTGCCCCGAGGTCCTCGCCCTGGACGACGACGTCTCCGGCCCCGGCCGGGAAGTGGGCCGCCGGCCTTCCTGCGTGCGAGCGTGAGCCGGTACCGCCGCTGCCAGGCAATGTCCCACTCCGGACACCACCCCGGATCGATCTCTACTGGGTTTCAGCTGACCCTCGATAATTCTTAAAGAGATTACGGATGGCCTCGCGGCGTTCCTCATTCATTTGGTCCATAATCTCGACAGCGAGGCGTCCGGAGGTGCTACCAGGAGGGGTTTTTAGAAGATGCCAGAGGATGTGGCTGGCTGGCGCGGATTCCATCTCAGCGAATACGTGGTGGGCCCACAAATGGTCAGGTCGTTTCACCTCAGCTATGAGATGAGCACTCTCACTTGGAGCCAAGTTGGAGAGGAACTTGGCCATTCTCCCTCTATTCGTATTAGACCGGCGCAACGGACCAACCATGTGCTCGAAGACGAATTTCCCGTATGATCCCCATGCGCTAAATATGCATGCTGCTTTGTCTGGATCCATCATGGTGAGAATCTGAGCGGCCCGTTGCTGTGACTGAATTATTTGGTCGGGCTCGGAAAAAGGCAGCAGAACGGTTGCGGCAGTGGTTGCATCGATTTCACTGATAATTTGGGTGGTAATCTGTAGTGGCCAGCATTCGACTACATGGGAGAGTTCCTCTCGGGTCATCCCCCTGCACACCCCGACAACATGGGAGATGTTCATCATTCGAAGGACTTCAGTCCAGCCGGGGAGTTTTTCAAGGACTGCTATGAACTTTTTATGGGATAGATGCTGGACAATCTCCGCTATTCGTCCGGAGTCCATAGAACTGAAGAGATCAATGGATTGTTCAAATGGCATGGCCTCGAGAAGCTGAGCAGCTTGCTGTGCGCTCATTTCTCTCAGAGCTTCCGCCGCACGACGGGCGTCTGTCAATCTGAGCACTTCAATGGCGTGAGAGGCATTCATATTTACGAGAACATCTGCCATTTGACTCTTTGTGACATGCCTGAATGCGGCCGCACACTTGCCCGGGGATGTTAGGTCAAGGATGCTTGCAATCCATTGAGGATGCTCCTCATTCAGGATGCGCACTGATGAAGAAGATCTTGGATCCGCTTTCAACTGCTGCGCTTTCTGGAACAACTGCTGTTCGCTGTTGCCGCGTGTCCGGTCATGCCGCACCTGAATGGGTCGTTTTTTGAAGTCCGGGCGAGCAGCAAGGTACAGGCCTATAATCAACTCTTTCCGCTCCTCGCTTTCTCCCGCATCACTCAAGAGATTGTCGATGAAATTCCTGCTCGGGGCCCGCCCTCCGTCCAAGTAGCGGGAAATCGCGGATACATTAATATGCCGCGTTTTGGCATATGCTCGCATCGATTTTCCCGTCTTTGAAAATGTCTTACGCAGTTCCTCTACGAGTAGGTAGATGTTTTGTGGGAGATCCTTCTTTAGAGGTTTCATCATCTTCTCTCTCGCTCCTCCCATGTTGCCATCTGGTGTTGCCACGTTTTCTGTCAACGCGACTCCTCTACCGCAACGGCTCCTTCGCTGTGCAGGCTGGAATCACATCCAGCCAATCGCTACACGGAGGAGTGAAAAATGAATGCAGCCTCGAGTCGGTCAGATTTGATCGCCTTCATCGCAGTTTTGACTACAGGTGTTACCTTGATCGCATTGGGGGTGACACCGGAAGCCTTGGCCACGGTCTTGGTCAGCTTGTCCAATCTCTACAGGGTGATACACGGCCGCAGCCATATTGATCCGAAACTCAAAGGGTTCTATTCGAGGATGTAGCGGACGTGTCGGCCGCCGAAGTAGCCGCGGACGATGTGCGGCTGGCGTTGACGGCGGTGGAAGAACCTGCGGGTCTCGGCAGCGAGTTGG
>NZ_JBIWPO010000102.1:0-10301 GCF_044768275.1 Streptomyces sp. NPDC101152
GCCCCCACCACCCCCCGGTGCTTCGGGGGGGGGTTGGTGTGCGACACACTGGGGGGGATGGGGAGGGGGGGGTGGGCGACCCGGCGGGGGGCGGCGACCCGGGCTGTCCGGGCGCGCGGGTCTCCCAGCGACCAGGTCCGGAGTGTGGCGCGGGCCCTTCCTCTACGGTGCTGCCTCCAGGCGCCGGTCACTGTGCTCATCACGCGCCTCCTGCGTTCTGCTCGGTCGGTACGGCGCTCAGGGTTTGTGCCGCGAACGGCAGCGACACGACCATCGTGAGGCCGCCGCCGGGGGTGTCCTCGGGGCTGAGGGTGCCGTTCATGGCCTCGGTCAGGCCACGGGCGAGGGCCAGTCCCAGGCCGAGGCCGGTGGTGTTGTCGGTGTCGCCGAGGCGCTGGAAGGGCTCGAAGAGATGGTCGCGGCCGTCTGCGGGCAGTCCGGGTCCGCGGTCCACGATCCGCAGCTCCACTCGGCCGGCCAGGGCACTGGCGGTCACCAGCGCTCTCTTGCCCACCGGTGTGTGGCGGGCGGCGTTGCCGACGAGGTTGGCGATCACCCGTTCCAGCAGCGGCGGGTCGGCGAGCACCGCCGGGATCTCCTCCAGGTCCACCACGTCGACGTCGGAGACATCTGCGAGGGCCATGGGGAGGACCTCCTCCAGGGAGGTGGCCCTCAGGTTCAGCGTGAGGGCGCCCGCTTCGAGGCGGCTGAGGTCGAGGAGGTTCTCCACGAGACGGTTGAGCTTGGCCATGGACTCGTCGGCGGTGGCGAGGAGTTCGTCCCGGTCCTCGGGTGAGAACTCGACATCACGGCTGCGCAGCGAGGCGACCGCGGCCCAGCCCGCGGCGAGCGGGGTGCGCAGGTCGTGCCCGACGGCCCGCAGCAGAGCCGTACGCAGCCGGTCGGCGGCCTTGACCGGCTCCACCTCGGCGGCGGCCTCGGCGAGCCGGGCCCGCTCGACCGCCGAGCCGACGTGCGCGGCGAACGCGGCCAGCACCCGCCGCTCGGACGACGACAGTGTGCGGCCCCGCAGCGCGAGCCAGGCGCCGGGACCGGCGGGAACGGCTGTCACGCCCACCTCCTCGGGCGGCTCGTCCACCAGCTCGGCCGATTCCATACCGAAGGTCTCGCGGGTCCGCTGCAGCAGGGCCGGGATGGTCGCTTCGCCCCGCACGATGCTGCCAGCCAGGGACGACATGGTCTCCGCTTCGGCCGTGGCGCGGGCGGAGCGGCGCGACAGGCGCAGGGAGCGGTCCACGACGGCGGCCACTATGGCGGCCACCACGGCGAACACCGCGAGGGCGAGCAGGGCGTTCGGGTCGTCGAGGGTGAAGGCGCCGATGGGCGGGATGAACCAGTAGTTGAGCAGCAGGGAAGCCGTCACCGACGCGATCACCGCCGAGGCGACGCCGCCTATGCAGGCGACGCCCACCACGGCGAGCAGGAACAGCAGGGCCTCGCTGGTCAGGTTCAGTGTTCCGCGCAGTTGTGCGAGGACGAGCGTGAGCAGCACGGGCAGCAGCAGGCCGGTCACCGGGCCGGCGATCAGCCGTGCCGTGGACAGGGTGCGCCGCCGCGAGGGCAGGAGGGTGCCGCGGCCGGATCGCTCGTGGGTGACCCGGTGGACGTCGATGTCCCCGGACAGCTCGGTCACGGTCTCCCCCGTGCCTTGGCCGGTCAGGAACCGGGCCAGCCGGCCGCGGCGGCTGGTGCCCAGCACGAGCTGGGTGGCGTTCTCGGCGCGCGCGAACTCCACCAACGTGGAGGCAACGTCGTCGCCGACCACCGAGTGATAGCTTCCCCCCAGGTCCTCGACGAGTCTGCGCTGACGGGCGAGTGAGGCGTGCGAGACGCCTGCCGCGAGACCGTCGCTGCGGGCCACGTGTACAGCGAGGAGATCCCCTCCCGCCGACCGATCGGCGATCCTGGCCGCCCGCCTGATCAGGGTGTCACCCTCCGGGCCGCCGGTCAGCGCGACGACCACCCGCTCGCGCGTCTCCCACACCCGGCCGATGCCGTGCTGCGAGCGGTACTCCTGCAACGCCTCGTCGACCCGGTCGGCCACCCACAGCAGCGCCAACTGCCGCAGAGCCGTCAGATTGCCCGGCCGGAAGTAGTTGGCGAGCGCCGCGTCGACCTTCTCCGGGGCGTAGATATTGCCGTGCGCCATCCGACGGCGCAGACCCTCGGGCGGCATGTCCACCAGCTCAACCTGGTGGGCTCGGCGTACGACCTCGTCGGGCACGGTCTCGTGCTGCGGCACCCCGGTGATCTTCTCGACCACGTCGTTGAGGGACTCCAGGTGCTGGATGTTCAGCGCGGTGATCACGTCCACGCCGGCGTCGAGCAGGGCCTCGATGTCCTGCCAGCGCTTGGGGTTGCGGCCCTCGCCAGGGACGTTCGTGTGGGCGAACTCGTCGACGATCGCCACCTGGGGGCGACGGGCAAGCAACGCGGCCAAGTCCATCTCCTCGAACCGTCCGCCGCGATAGGCACAGGACGTCCGAGGCACGGTCTCCAGACCGTTGAGCATCGCCTCCGTGAGCGGGCGCCCATGGCACTCCGCGAACCCCACCACCACATCCGCACCGCGGGCGGCACGGCGCCGCCCCTCGTCGAGCATGCGGTAGGTCTTGCCGACTCCCGGGGCAGCCCCGAGGTAGACCTTCAGTCGTCCGGGCCGTACGTCACTCATCGCCGCCGACGCGCTCCGCTCACTGGATCAACTCCCCTGTCCCCAGGGATCCCTCATCCCAAGGAAGCCCCTTCGCCGGCCGGTCGGCTCGGTTGTTAGCGCTTCCTTGGCACCCGTCCCGGAGACCTTGACACTGTCTTGACGTGACCTGGCCCGATAGGGTGAAGGCAGGTGTGCCGGGAAGTCTGGTCGGCCGGGAGCCAAGGCGGTTCTCCGTTAGCCCCAGGGGGACGGCATGCGCAGCGTCGGTACGGTTCTCGCCCTCGTGGTTCTCGCCACGGTGGTCGCCACGTTCGCGCGCCGCTGGCGCATCCCAGCCCCGTCCCTTCTCGTGGTCGCCGGTCTCGCGGTGGCACTGCTGCCCGGCACTCCGCAGATCGAGATCAGCCCCGACATCATCGGCCTGGTCGTGCTGCCGCCGCTGCTGTACGCCTCCGCCGAGGAGATGCCCTGGCGGGAGCTACGGGCGGTGTGGAAACCGGTCGGGATCCTCGCCATCGGGCTGGTCCTGGCCTCGGCCGCCGCCGTGAGCGCGGTAGCAGTGTGGGTGACGCCCCTGTCCTGGCAGATGGCGTTCGTGCTGGGTGCGGTCCTGGCCAGCACCGACCCGGTCGCAGTCACCGCGCTCGGGCGGCGCCTGTCGCTGCCGCCGAAGGTGCAGGTCCTCGTCCAGGCGGAGAGCCTGTTCAACGACGCGACCTCGCTGGTGCTGGTGCGGGTGGCGGCCGGTATCGCCATCGCGTCGGCGGCGGCGAACTGGGGCGCGGCGGGCGGCCAGTTCCTGTTGCTGGCCGGCGGCGGCACGCTGATCGGCGCCGCCGTGGCCGCAGTGATCGCCCTGATCCGGCGGCGTACCGAGGATCCGGTCCTGGAGACGGTGATCGCCCTGGTCACCCCGTACGCCGCCTACCTGCTGGCGGAGGCCGCGCACACCTCCGGCGTGACCTCGTGCGTGGTCGCCGGGGTCGTCCTCGGTGGCCGGGGCGACCGGCTCACCAACGCCCGCATCCGGCTCCAGCTGCACGCGGTGTACGGCACGGTGGTCTTCCTGCTGGAGAGCGTGGTGTTCTCCCTCATCGGCCTGGCACTGCCCGCGGAGGTGCAGGCCCTGGCCGACGGCGACCGGTCCTGGCCGCTCTACGCCCTCGCCGTCGCTGGCACGCTCATCGCCGTACGACTGCTGTGGATCGCCCCACTGTCGGCGGTCGTCCAGCGCAAGGCCGCGGTCGGCCGGATGAACTGGCGCATCCCGGTCGTCCTGACCTGGGCCGGCACCCGGGGCGTGATGCCGCTGGCCGCCGCCCTGTCCATCCCGGAGATCGCGAAAGACGGCACCGCCCTCGCCGACCGGCCGCTCGTCCTCGTCCTGACCACCTCGGTCGTGGTCGTCACCCTCGTCGTGCAGGGCTTCACCCTCGCCCCGGTCGTCCGCCGCTCCGGCATCGCCCTGGAGCCCGCCCACACCGAACGCGAGGAGGTCGAGGCCCGCTCCCACCTCGCCCACGCCGGCCTGGCCCGCCTGGAGGAGCTCGCGGAGCTGGAGGCCGCACCCGACATCGTTCTCGACCGGCTCCGCCGCGGCCTGACCGCCCGTCTCGACGACGCCCGCGAGCGCCTCACGGAACAGAACGGGACCACGGTCGCGGCCGAGTCCGCCGACCTCATCTACCGCCAGCTGCGCCGCGACCTGATCGCCATCGAGACGGTGGAACTGCAGCGGCTGTACGACACGCACCGCATCAGCGACACCACCCGCCGTCGGCTGCAACGCTCCCTCGACCTGGAGGAGGCCCGGTTGGCGGACGCCTAACGGAACTCGGCCAGCCTGGGCCGCAACCCCAGGGCAGTGAGGGCGACGGCGACGGCGAGCAGCCCGCCCGCCCACGGGAGCAGGCCGGTGACCGCCGAGCGGCCCGCGTCGACGGAGGCCGTGAAGTGGGCACGGTTGATATCGGTCACCTTGTCCAGGGCCGCCATCCACGCCCCGAAGTGCGCGTTGGAGGTGCCCGGATCCCAGCCCAAGCAGAACTCGACGGCCTCCTTCTCCTTCCCCGTAGCCAGCAGGGCCCGTATCTTCCGGTCGTCGCGCTGGTAGACCGCGTACGCATCAACCGTCTTCTCGGCCGCGGCCCGCTCGCCGAGGAAGGTGATGTTGCCCAGTTCCCGCCGGAACTCGCCGGTGAACCGCAGGTCGTGGTGATCGGACTCGTACGCCTTCCAGGTAGTAGCGAGTTCGGAGTCGTACGTCGACAGCGCGACGCCCTTCAGTCCGTATAGCTGCTGCGACTTGGCGAGGAAGGAGCGCGCATACTGGTCACGGCGCTGCGGGTCGAGGAGGTACCGGCTCTCGTCGGCGTTGGCGTCGTACGCGATCGCCCGAGCCCGAGAGAGGGCGACGACCGAGTCGAACGCGTCTCGTCGGGCGCCCCGCAGGTTCGCCTCCGAGGAGGCCAGCATCTGGGCGCCGAGGATCACCGCGAGCACCACGCACGCGGTGGCGGCGAGGAGGGACGGGTTCAGGATGCGACGGAAGCTCCGGGTCAGGTACCCCTGCAGTGCCCCGAGGGCGACCAGCAGGAGCAGGCCGAGGGCGACGGCGGCGAGGAGTTGGCTGGAGAGGGTGGAACGAGCCGCCGTGTACTCCGCGTCGAAGGCGCTGTCGTTCGAGGACACCAGCCTGCGGGACTCGGGCAGCAGTCGGCTCTGCAGCAGGTCGGTGGCCCTGCGGTAGTCCACGAGAGCCGACGGCTTGCCGCCGGTGCGCCCGTCGTTCTCCAGGGCGCGTCCGATCAGTTCCTGGTAGTGGGCGAAGTCGTCGGTGAGGTTCTCGACCGTCTTCTCGTCGGACCTCTCCCCCTGTGCGGCGACGGCGAGGGTGCGCAGGTCGTGCCCGATCTCGCGCCGCGCGTCGCCGTAGAAGCCGACCGCCTTCTCGTACGGCGTCTGCAGGCGGCCCTTCCCCGCGTCGCCGTTGGACAGCAGGATGTTGGCGGCCTGGGCGTCCATGTCGTTGAGGGCGAGGTCGAGGTCGGCGGCGCTGGTCGTGCGCGGCGCGTCGCGTCCGGCCACCCCGTCCCACATGCCGTTCGCGGCCAGGCCGGCGACGGTCAGCAGCACCGCCAGGGCAGCGGCGAGCAGGATCGTGGCCGCCCGCAGAAGACGCAGCCGCGCGGGCACGGTGGCCCAGAAGCGGCGGCGCAGAGCGGCCCGCTCGGCCACGGTCTGCCGGGCAGGGCGCAGCCCCAGGCCTGGATCGCGCGAACCCTCCGGTCCGCGGGGCCCGGAGCTGCCGCCGGCCGGGGCGATCGCCTCTTGCCGTGGCGGGGTCTCCCCCTCGGTCCGAGGACCCTGACCCTGCGCTGTGCCGGCCGTGAGAATCACGGTCCCTCCAACGTCACACCACGGACGGTCGCCCGTCCCCCCGTCGCCCATCAGTGTGCGACCGGATTCGGCCACGGGCAGCTGTCATTGACGGGTTCCTGATGACTACTCAGCCGGGTTTGACGGGACCTTGACGGCGCTCACGCCGGACCCGTATGAAAGCCGCAAATTCCGCGCCGAACAGGGTTGTTCGGCCATCGAACGCGGATAGGTATCGATCACATAAGCCGGTGTTGCATCCACTGGTTGAACCTGGTCTGTTTCCGACCGGCTGGGCATCGGGCTTCGGCACCATCCGCGCGCTGATGCACCGCCGCGACCACATCCTCCTCGACAAGCTCTCCCACGACTCCCTGCGCCAGGGCGCCGCTGCCAGCGGGGCCACGGTGGAGTTCTTCCGGCATCTCGACAACGACGCCGTCCGCCACCACCTCGCCGGCATCCGGGCCAATGACACCAAGAACGCCGTCCTCGTCGTCACCGAGGGCGTCTTCTCCATGGACTCCGACACCCCGCATCTGGCCGAACTCCTCGGCATCTGCCGCGAGTTCGACGCCCAGCTGATGGTCGACGTCGCCCACGACTTCGGCGCCTTGGGCGAGGCCGGCGGCGGTCAGCTGGAGGTGCACGGCATCCTCGGCCAGGTCGACTTCGTCGTCGGCGCGTTCTCCAAGACCTTCGCCACCACCGGCGGCTTCCTGGCGACGCCGTCCGCCTCCGCGCGGGAGTACGTGCGCATGTTCGGGGGCCCACAGACCTTCTCCAGCGCCATCACCCCCGTACAGACGGCGGTCGCCCTCGCGGCCCTGGGGATCGTGACCTCGCCGGAGGGCGCGCGGCGCGGTAAAGCCGTGGCAGCCGTCGCCACCCGCCTGCGCGAGGGACTCACCGCGCGTGGCCTGGAGGTCATGGGGGATGTCGTCTGCCCGGTCCCTCATCGGCGACACCCGCACCGGCCGCACCGCCTCCGGCCTCATCGCCCGCGCCGGACTCATCGCCCACCTCGTCGAACAGCCGGCCGTCGCCTCCGATGCGGCCCGCTTCCGCCTGCAGGCCATGGCGGACCACACCGCGGACGACATCGACGCGGCGATCGACATCCTCGACACCTGCATACGCGCGGCCCGCCAGTCCATCGCCTCGACCCGCTGAGCCCGCACTCGCATCTGTGGCCGGGCGGGACCCGTTCGAGACGTCCCGCCCGGCCCGCGCGGGGTCAACGAATTCGACGTCCGATGGCTCGGATGTCATCGTCCCGCTGCACTTTTGGCATGCCCCGGTCGCGCTTTAGCGCAGTCTTGACGCCGATGGAGCCCTCTCCCATGTGCCCGCACGTGACTGTCTGCCTACGCTGGTGCCGCCGTCCGCGTGATGGCCCAAAAGCCACGCTGAGCAGCACATCAGGAGCACGCCGATGGCCACGACGGAACACCCTGCGCCCAGCCGCCTGCGCACCTGGATGTTGGAGGGGCTGTCCGACATGGGCAGGAGCGGCGGCCACACGGGACCACACGCCCAGCCGGAATCCCCGCACAAGGGCCAGCGCTGGTGGCGCGTGATGTGCCTGACCGGTGTGGACTACTTCTCCACCCTCGGCTACCAGCCGGGCATCGCAGCCCTGGCGGCCGGCCTGCTGTCGCCGATCGCAACCGTCGTGCTCGTGATCGTCACCCTGGCCGGCGCCCTGCCAGTCTACCGCCGGGTGGCCGAGGAGAGCCCGCACGGCGAGGGCTCGATCGCCATGCTGGAACGGCTGCTGTCCTTCTGGCAGGGCAAACTCTTCGTCCTCGCCCTGCTCGGCTTCGCCGCCACCGACTTCCTGATCACCATCACCCTGTCGGCCGCCGACACCTCCACCCACCTGGTCGAGAACCCACATTTGACGAGCACCCTGCACGGCCAGCAGATGCTCATCACGCTCATCCTGGTCGCCCTGCTCGGCGCGGTCTTCCTCAAGGGCTTCCTGGAGGCCATCGGCGTCGCGGTCGCCCTCGTCGGCGTCTACCTCGCCCTGAACGTTGTCGTGGTGTGCGTCGGCTTTTGGCACGTCCTCACTGCCAGTCACGTGGTCACCGACTGGACCAGCGCCCTGACCGCGGAGCACGGCAACATCTTCGTCATGATCGGCGTCTCACTGATCGTCTTCCCGAAGCTCGCGCTCGGCCTGTCCGGCTTCGAGACCGGCGTCGCCGTCATGCCGCACGTCCAAGGCGACCCAGGCGACACCGAGCAGCAGCCGACCGGCCGGATCCGGGACACCAGGAAGCTACTCACGACAGCCGCCGTCATCATGAGCGTCTTCCTGATCACGACCAGCTTCATCACCACCGTGCTGATCCCGGAGAAGGAGTTCAAGACCGGCGGCCAGGCGAACGGCCGCGCCCTCGCCTACCTGGCACACCAGTACCTGGGCAGCGCGTTCGGCACGGTGTACGACATCTCGACCATCGCCATCCTGTGGTTCGCCGGCGCCTCCGCGATGGCGGGCCTGCTCAACCTGATGCCGCGCTACCTGCCCCGCTACGGCATGGCCCCCCACTGGGCCCGCGCCGTACGGCCCATGGTCATCGTCTTCACCCTGATCGCCTTCCTCGTCACCTGGATCTTCGACGCCAACGTGGACGCCCAGGGCGGCGCCTACGCCACCGGCGTCCTGGTGCTGATCACCTCCGCGGCGATCGCCGTGACCATCGCCGCGCACAAGGCCGGTCAGCGCAACTGGACCATCGCGTTCGCCGTCATCTCGGCCGTGTTCGTGTACACGACGGTCGTGAACGTCATCGAGCGCCCTGATGGCGTGAAGATCGGCGCCTGCTTCATCGCCGGCATCATCCTCGTCTCCCTGCTGTCCCGGCTGGCCCGCGCCTTCGAACTGCGCGTCACGCACATCGAGCTCGACGACATGGCGGAACGCTTCATCCGGGACACGGCCAGCCGCAAGATACGGTTCATCGCCAACGAACCCGACCGCCGCGACAAGGCCGAGTATCGCGACAAGATCGAGCAGATCCGCGCCGACAACGACATGCCGGAGGCGGAGGACTTCGTCTTCGTCGAGGTCACGGTCACCGACCCCTCCGAGTTCGAGGGCGGCCTCACGGTCCGCGGCGAGGTCCTGCACAACCGCTACCGCGTCCTGACCGTGGAGTCCGCCTCCATCCCTAACGCCCTGGCCGCACTCCTGCTCCACGTCCGCAACAGCACGGGGTGCATCCCGCACATCTACTTCGAGTGGACCGAGGGCAGCCCCTTCGCCAACTTCCTGCGCTTCTTCCTCTTCGGCCAGGGCGAGGTCGCTCCGGTCACCCGAGAAGTCCTCCGAGAGGCGGAGCCGGACCGCGCCCGCAGGCCGAGAGTGCACACCGGCTGACGTCCGGCGTCAGAATCCCGTCAAGATACGCCCGTACAGCGCTAGGACCCCGTCAGCGACGGTCGCCGACCCCCGCGAAGGCGCCTAGCGTCAGCGCCATGGGACGGAGCGGACGGGCAGGCTCGGCCGGCGACCGCCACTGGCGTGGCAGCGTCCGGCTCGCTGCGGGCTGCGCCCTGATCTTCTGCGCCATGAGCGTCCTGGTCGACTGGGACGCGGGAAGCCTGACGCCCCTCCGCACCCTGCTCTGGATCAGCCTGTCGGCCGCCGTATGCGCCGTCCTGCTGCCGCCACGGGTGACCGCGGGCCCCGGCTGGCTGGCAGTACGCGCCCCCTGGCGCCGACGAGTGATCCACACGAATGCCCTGACAGCCGTACGACAGTACAACGGCGTCTCTTCCCACCTTGTCCTGCGGGACACCCACGGCCACACCCTGGAACTCGACCCCCGCGTCCTCACCGCCAACCCGCTGCTCTGGCACGAGCTCGACACGGGCGTCCGCCGCTCCCTCGAACGCGGAACGCTCCGCCACGGCGCGGACGTCATGCAACGCCTGGGGAATCACATCGACGACGAGACGGCCGAGGCGGTACTGCGGGCGTCGGGACTTTCCTGACAGCAAAAAGCACCTTCCCCGCCCCCGACACAAGCCCGTGCATCGCTGAGATGACAGAAATAACCCTGGGTATTCAGCGGAATTGGGTGATCTGACGCCCCGATAGTAGAAAGGTGCCGTTGACCTGCGAGGATGCGAGTGTCTATTGATCCGAAACTCAAAGGGTTCTATTCGAGGATGTAGCGGACGTGTCGGCCGCCGAAGTAGCCGCGGACGATGTGCGGCTGGCGTTGACGGC
>NZ_JBIWPO010000103.1:0-9745 GCF_044768275.1 Streptomyces sp. NPDC101152
TCCCGCCGACGAAGGAGACCGGCAGCAGCACGTTCAGCAGCCGGGCCCCGGGAAAGACGACCGGCGCCCCGGAGACGACACCCTGCAGCTTGCCGGCCGCGACCAGCGAACCGGAGAAGGTCACCGCGCCGATGACGATGTCCAGGGCGCCCGGCAGGGAGACCCGTGCCCCGAGCGCGGTGGGATGGTCCGCCTGGAGCAGATCGTTCACAGCGATGAGCGCGGCCGCCCCGCCGCCGACCGCGTTGAAGAGGCTGACCAGTTGCGGCATGGCGGTCATCTTCACCTCGCGGGCCGCATACAGCCCCAGGGCCGCGCCGACCAGACCGCCGCAGACCAGGACCAGCCAGCCGGTGGTGGTGATCCTGCTCTGGTGGATCACCAGCCACACCGTGGCGGCGATCGCGACGGCCATCGCCCCGGCGGAGAGGGTGTTGCCGCGGCGGGCCGTGCGCGGGTGGTTCATCAGGTGCAGGCCGAGCACGAAGCACGCGGCCGTGCCCAGGAAGACGTAGTGGACGGCGTTGGAGACGGTGTCCATGGCACTCACACCTCCGCCTTTTCACGAGAGTCCGACGTGGTGGGCTTGGCCTTGAACATCTCCAGCATCCGGTCGGTGACGACGTAACCGCCGACGACGTTCATCGCGCCGAACACCATCGCCACGAAGGCCAGGACGTAGCCCGGCCAGGTGTGCGACTCGGCGGCGATCAGCATGGCGCCGATGACGACGATGCCGTGCACCGCGTTGGAGCCGGACATCAGCGGGGTGTGCAGGGTCGCGGGCACCTTGCTGATGACCTCGACCCCGACGAGCACGCTCAGCACGAAGACGGTGATCGCGGTGAGCAGATCGAGACCGTTCATGAGAGGGCTCCTCCCATCAGGGCGCCGGTGATCTCGTCCGCCGGGTCGACGACGAGTTCGCTCTCCCGCACCAGGTGGCGCAGGAGGGCGACGAGGTTGCGGGCGTAGGCGGTGGAGGCGGCGGTCGCCATCGCGGACGGCAGCCGGCCGGCGCCGATGAGGGTGACGCCGCCCGCCAGGACCTGCGTCTTGTCGGGCTCGGAGCCCTCGACGTTTCCGCCGAGTTCGCTCGCGGCGAGGTCGACGACCACCGAACCGGGCTTCATTGCCTCGACAGCGTCGGTGGTGACCAGCAACGGTGGCTTGCGGCCCGGCACCTGGGCCGTGGTGATCACGATGTCGGTACGGGCGATATGCGCGTCCAGCGCCGCTCGCTGGGCCTGCTGCTCCGCCTCGGTCAACTCCCGTGCGTAGCCACCCTGACCGGCGCCCGATCCGGTGCCTGGCGGGTGCTGGATGTCGATGAATCGGGCGCCGAGCGACTCCACCTCCTCTCGTGCTGCGGGGCGTACGTCGTAGGCCGAAACGACGGCGCCGAGGCGGCGGGCCGTGGCGATGGCCTGCAGTCCCGCCACTCCGGCACCGAGGACGAGGACCTGCGCCGGGCGCATGGTGCCCGCCGCGGTCGTCAGCATCGGGAAGAACCGGTCGTAGGAGTCGGCGGCGACCAGGGCCGCCTTGTAGCCGGCGACATTGGCCTGGGAGGTCAGCGCGTCCATGGACTGGGCGCGGCTGAGAGTGCGCGGCAGCAGGTCGAGGCTCACCGTCCGCACCCCGCGCTCGGCCAGTTCCCCGGCCAGGGCGGGGTGGCGCACCAGTTCGAGCAGGCCGATCAGGGTCTGCCCGGCACGCAGCGATTCGGCGGTCTCCGGGTCCGGCGGGCCGACGCACAGGACGGCGTCCGCGCGTGCGTACAGCTCCTCCGGGGATACGACGCTCGCGCCGGCGGCGGTGTAGTCCGCGTCGTTGAACCAGGCGCCGGAGCCCGCCCCGGTCTCGATCAGGACATCAAGTCCGCCTCGGATCAGGAGAGTTACCGCCTCGGGGACGAGGGCGACCCGGCGTTCGCCGGGGGCCCGCTCCCGTACGGCGCCTACGGTGACGGTGGGCATGATCTGCTGCCTCTCCCTGTGGTCCGCTGGTCGCGGGCCTCAGAATTCGAAGACGAGCCGGGCTTCGGCCCGTCCGCCGAGGACTTCCTCGAAGGAGTCGTTGACCTCGTCCAGGCGGCGCGTCTCGGCGATGACCTGGGTGCGTCCGGCCGCGTGCAGCGCGAACACCTCGGCCAGGTCCTGGCGGGTGCCCACGATGGAGCCGATGACGGAGATACCGCCGAGGACGGTCTCGAAGATCGGCACGTTGATCGCGGCGTTGTCTGCGGGCAGAGCCACCATGACCAGGCGCCCGCCGCGGTTGAGGGACTTGTACGCCTGCTCGAAGGCCTTCGGGGCGGCGGCGAGCACGACCGCGACGTCCGCGCCGCCGGCCTTCTTGATCTCCTCGACCGGGTCGTGGGTGCGGGCGTTGACGGTCTGGTCGGCGCCGAGCCGGTGGGCCAGGCCCAGCTTGTCGGGTTCGAGGTCCACGGCGGTGACGAAGCCGCCGACGAGACGCGCGTACTGCAGGGCCAGGTGGCCGAGGCCGCCGATGCCAAAGACGGCGACGCGTTCGGCCGGCACCACGTGCGCGACCTTGATCGCCTTGTACGTGGTGACCCCCGCGCAGGTCAGCGGTGCCGCGTCGAATGAGCTGACGCCCTCGGGCACCTGGACGACCGCGCCGGCGTTCGCGAGAGCGTACTCGGCGTAGCAACCGTCCACGGAGTAGCCGGAGTTGACCTGGCTCTCGCACAGCGTCTCCCAGCCCGACACGCAGTAGCGGCAGGTGCCGCAGGACGAGCCGAGCCACGGTATGGCGACCCGCCTGCCGGCCAGGTCGGCCGGGACACCGGCGCCGAGGCCCTGTACGGTGCCGATGCCCTCGTGGCCGGGGACGAACGGCGGCTGCGGCTTGACCGGCCAGTCGCCGCGGGCGGCGTGGATGTCGGTGTGGCAGAGGCCGGATGCCTCCATCTTGACGAGCACCTGGCCGGGGCCGGGCTCGGGGACGGGCAGGTCCTGGATCTCCAGGGGCTTGCCGAAGTCGGTGACGACTGCTGCCTTCATGGCGCGCTCCTCAACTTGCTTGCCGCCGGGCCGTCTTGGCCCGGGTCACGAAACGCAGCCCGTGTCCGGCTGCGAGGGAGAAGCCGCCCGGCATGCCCGGTTCGACGTCCAGCACGAAGAAGGGGCGGCCGAGCGCCTCGTACTGGTCGGCGTCCATGTGGAAGGTGCAGCCGTCCACCACGCCGACGAGCATGTCGCCCTCTCCCAGGACGAATTCGCCGCTCGGGAAGCACATGGGGTCGCTTCCGTCGCAGCAGCCGCCGGACTGGACGAACATCACCGGTCCGCGGCCGGCCCGCAGGGCCGCGATGGCCCTGCGCGCCGCACGTGTCGCGGTGACGCGCCCGACGGTGCCGTACTCGGTCCTCGCGGGCATGACCGCTCCTCCTCAGAACAGCCCGAGCGGCTTGGTGCCGTAGCTGACCAGGAGGTTCTTGGTCTGGCTGTAGTGCTCGAGCATCATCTTGTGCGTCTCGCGGCCGATGCCGGAGACCTTGTAGCCGCCGAAGGCGGCACCGGCGGGGTACTGGTGGTAGCAGTTCGTCCAGACCCGGCCGGCCTTGATGGCGCGGCCCATGCGGTAGGCGAGGGCGCCGTCGCGGCTCCACACGCCGGCGCCGAGGCCGTAGAGCGTGTCGTTGGCGATGGCGAGGGCCTCGGCTTCGTCCTTGAAGGTGGTGACCGCGAGGACGGGTCCGAAGATCTCCTCCTGGAAGACCCGCATCCTGTTGTGGCCCTTGAGGACGGTCGGCTCGAAGAAGAAGCCGTCCTTGAACTCACCGTCGAGGGTGGGCCGGTGGCCGCCGACCAGCAGTTCGGCGCCTTCCTTCAGGCCGATCTCGACGTACGAGGCGATCTTCTCGACCTGCTGGCGGGAGACCTGGGGACCGATCATGGTCGCGGTCTCGAGCGGGTCGCCCTGCTTGATGGCGCGGATGCGCTCCAGGCAGCGGCCCATGAACTCCTCGTAGATGTCCTCCTGGATCAGGGCGCGGGAGGGGCAGGTGCACACCTCGCCCTTGTTGAACGCGTAGAGCACCAAGCCCTCGACGGCCTTGTTGAGGAAGTCGTCGTCCTTCGCGGCCACGTCGTTGAAGAAGATGTTCGGCGACTTGCCGCCCAGCTCCAGGGTGACCGGGATGATGTTCTGCGCCGCGTACTGCATGATCAGGCGGCCGGTGGTGGTCTCGCCGGTGAAGGCGACCTTGGCGATGCGCTTGTTGGCGGCGAGGGCCTTGCCGATCTCCGCGCCCGGTCCGTTGACGACGTTCAGGACGCCGGGCGGCAGGATGTCGCCGACGACCTCCATCAGCTTCAGGATCGACCACGGGGTGGGCGAGGCGGGCTTGATGACGGACGCGTTGCCGGCGGCCAGTGCCGGGGCGAGCTTCCACGCGGCCATCAGCAGCGGGAAGTTGAACGGGATGATCTGTCCGACCACGCCCAGCGGCTCGTGGAAGTGGTAGGCGATGAGGTCCTTGTCGATCTCGGTGATCGAACTCTCCTCGGCGCGGACCGCGGCCGCGAAGTAGCGGAAGTGGTCCGCTGCGAGGGGGATGTCGGCGGCCAGGGTCTCACGGACCGGCTTGCCGTTGTCCCAGCTCTCGGCGACCGCCAGTTCCTCCCGGTGGGCGTCGATGGCGTCGGCCATCTTGTTCAGGACCGCGGCGCGCTGGGCCGTGCTCGCCTCGCCCCACGCGTCCTTGGCGGCGTGCGCGGCGTCGAGGGCGAGTTCGATGTCGTCGGGCCCTGACTTCGGGATCTCGCAGATCGGCTTGGCGGTGGCGGGGCTCAGGTTGGGCGTGTACTCGCCGGTGGTGGGCGCCTGCCACTTGCCGCCGATGAAGTTCTCGTAGCGGGGCACGACGTCCACGGGACTGCCGGCCCTGCCCGGAGGCTGGTACTTCATGACCGTCCCCTTTCCTCTCCCATCACGACGATCGTGGTGATGTCCAGCACGCTATGAGCGGCAACGCTGCAACACCGCTGCATGCCCTCTGGCCTGCGGAAGGACGACTGTCTCAAGGTTCAGTGCGCGAGCCCGGGCCGCGGCCGCCGAGCGCTGCGCCGAGCCGCCCGGCAGCGTTCGGGCCAGTTCCGCCCAGGCGTCACCGTCGTCGGAGCCCCAACTCGCGTCCACCCAGCGGTGCAGCAGACCGGCGTCGCCACTGCCGAGGACCGCGCCGCGCAGCTGCTGCTCCAGACAGCGGCGGTGCTCGATGACGACCGGGGCCTCGGAGCGCGGCAGCAGCGGGCCCGGGTAGCGGGCCAGAGCCTCGCCGACGCGTCCTTGGGCGAGCAGGTCGCCGACGGCCGCGAAGTCGGTCAGCACCGGCCGCAGCAGGGCGTAGGGCCGGGACCCGAGCAGGTCCGTGCCGAGCACGGCGCGCAGCCGGGTCAGCTCGGCACGCAGGGTGGAGGCGGGTATCTCCCGTTCGGACAGGTCCACGGCGAGCCGGTCGCCGGTCACGCCCCGCCCGGCCAGGGCGAGGGCCATGACGAGCTCGCTGTGCCGCGGACTGAGCCGGCGCACCTGACCGGCGCACTCCAGCAGGGCGTCGTCCCGGCCCAGCACCCACAGATGCACGGCCTCGAGCCGGGGGTCCGGGCTTCGCAGCACCTGCCCGTCGGGACCGAGGAGGGGCGGGGCAGGCATCCGGGCCAGCTGTCCCTCCGCCGCCAGCGCGGCGGCGCGTACGGCGGCGAGGGCGGGTGGGGTGGCTATGGTGCCGCCGCCGGAGAGGTCGACGACACCGAGCACGCGTCCGGTACGGGGGTCCCGTACCGGGGCCGCGGCGCAGGACCAGGCGTGCACGGCCGCGCTGTAGTGCTCGCCCGTCACGATCTGCACCGGCCGGCCCAACTCCAGGGCGGTGCCCGGGGCGTTGGTCCCGGCATCGCGCTCTGCCCAGCCGGCCCCGGCCACGAAGTGCATGCGCTCGGCCCGTGCCAGGGTGCGGGCGTCGCCCTCGACCCAGAGCAGGGTTCCGTCGGCGTCGCCGACCGCGAAGACGTGTCCGTCATCGGCGGCTCCCGCTCCCAGCAGTTCGTGGAACAGGGGCAGCACGGCGGCCAGGGCGTGGGTGTCGCGGTAGGCGGTCAGGTCGTCAAAGGAGCGGCGCAGGGGCGGCAGGCGGTTGCCGTCGGGGCGTATGCCGCACTGGGCGGAGCGTCGCCAGGAGTCGGCCACGAGGACACGTGGCGCGGCAGTAGCACGTGACATATCACTGACTCCCCATCTTTCTCCCGCAGAGCGGCGAGGCCGGTCGGTGCCCGGCACGCGGGCACGCCCGGTGGTCGGCCGGCACCCGGGGTCGTACGGGCGAAGGGGCGGCCACAGCCGACGCGCGGCGACGCGGGCGTTCCGCCCTTCAGGCGCGCGGCAGCCGGGCGGCCACGTACTCAGTGAGGTCCAGCAGACGGTTGGTGTAACCCCATTCGTTGTCGTACCAACCAAAGACCTTCACCAACTCGCCGTGCGCCTGGGTCAGCGGGGCGTCCAGCACGCACGAGGCGGGGTCGCCCACCACGTCACGGGAGACGATCGGCGCGTCGGAGACCCGCAGGACGCCCTTGAGCGGCCCGTCGGCGGCCTCCCGGTAGGCGGCGTTGACCTCGTCGGCCGTCACCGCCCGGTCCAGGAGCACGCTCAGGTCGGTCAGCGAGCCGTCCTCGACGGGCACGCGTACGGCGATGCCGTCCAGGGTGCCGGCCAGCTCGGGCAGGACGAGTCCCACGGCGCGGGCGGCGCCGGTGCTGGTGGGGATGATGTTGACGGCGGCGCTGCGGCCGCGCCTGAGGTCCTTGTGCGGGCCGTCCAGGACCACCTGGTCGTTGGTGTAGCCGTGGATGGTGGTCATCAGGCCCTTGACGATGCCGAAGTGCTCGTCCAGCACCTTCACCATGGGTGCCACGCAGTTGGTGGTGCAGGAGGCGTTGGAGACGACGTGGTGATGGTCGGAGTCGTACGTGCCCTCGTTGACGCCCATCACGACGGTGGCGTCGACGTCCTTGCCCGGCACGGACAGCAGGACCTTGCGGGCCCCCGCCTTCAGGTGCAGGCCGGCCTGCTCGCGGGTGCGGAAGCGGCCGGTGGACTCGATCACGATGTCCACGCCGAGATCGCCCCAGGCCAGGGCAGCCGGATCGCGCTCTGCGGTCACCGCGACGCGGTGTCCGCCGACCGTCAGGGACTTGTCGTCCTGCTGGACCGCGCGGCCGAGCCGACCGTAGGTCGAGTCGTACGCCAGCAGATGGGCCAGCGCCGCCGGCGTGGTGATGTCGTTGACCGCCACGACCTCGACGGGGGTGCCGGCGGCGCTCTCCGCGCGTTCCAGGACGCACCGCAAGTAGTTGCGTCCGATACGGCCGAATCCGTTGATGCCCACGCGCACGCTCATGCCCGTCGCCCTCCCTTGTCGATGCCCTCGTCGTCCTGTCTCCCTGCCAGACTGCCGCGGACATGACGGTGCGCCTTGGGCCGGCCGGGGGCCAGCCGGGGGACATCCGGCCCAACGCGACGGGGAAACAATCCCGGTTCGGCAGGCGCCGACGTGTGTATCCCGCCGGGTGCGTGAGGCCGACCGTGTGCGGCGCCGGATCGCGGTGCGCCGCCTGACGCCCGCCGGGCGGACCTCGCCGACCGGGCGGATCGCGGCACGCCCTGACCCTCTTGCAGGTCTCGCCCGGAGTTCGCGCGGCGTACCGGTCAGTGGTCCTGCTGCCAGGGCTTCCTCGTCGTGTGTCCCGTGTTGGAAGGGTTCGTCCCCGGTGATCCAACGCTCTTCCGCGCCCGAGTGCGAGGGCCGGTCGGCCCGTTGCCCACACCGTCAGGCCCATGCCCGCGTATCGCGCGCCGCCGCCGATCGGGGACCCCCGGGCCGGCTCGGGGACCGTACGGCCCCTGGGACCGGGGCGGCACCGGGGCCAGGCTGGAGCCGTCGACAAGCGATCAAAGGAGTGGAACACATGACTCCCAGGGACACCGGGGCCGACAACACCGTCGCGTCGTTGCGGGTGCGCGCCGAGGGCGGAGACGTGGACGAGGAGGCCCTCGCCTACGTCCGGGCCAAGGTGCGGGCCGCCCTCCAGCGGCCGGGCCTGCCGGCCGTCGAGGGCGAGGTGCGGGTCTCCCGGGCCGGCGCCCACCACGACGAACGGCCGTGGTCCGCGGGCGGGGAGATCCGGATGGGAAGCGATGTGCTGGTCGTGCACGCCCGTGAGGCGAGCGCGCACGAACTCGCCGACCGGATCCAGGACCGGCTGCGCGGCCAGGCGGAACGGGTGACGCACCGCGGCAGCACCGCGCGCAGGACGGCGGCACCGCCCCCGTGGCGCGGCGGCCCGGTCGAGGGCGCACAGGACGAGCGGCAGGACTAGGACGACTGCGGGCCTCTCGCCACCTGGCGAGAGGCCCTGCCTCTCCACAGGGGCGAGGAGGTGGGTGCCGTGACACCACGCACCATCGGTGAGGTGATGACCCGTGAGGTCGTCCACGCCCGCCGGGCGACACCGTTCAAGGAACTGGTCCGGCTGCTGGACCGGCACCGCATCGGCGGACTGCCGGTCGTCGACCACGACGACAAGGTGATCGGCGTGGTCTCCGGCACCGACCTGGTACGCGCGCGGACCACCGTTCGGGCCCGTACCGCCGGAGAGTTGATGACGAGCCCGGCGGTCACCGCACACCCGGAGCAACCGGTGCCGGACGCCGCGCGGGTGATGGAGCGTCGCGGCGTCGACCGGCTGCCCGTGGTGGACGAGGAGGACCGGCTGATCGGCATCGCCACCCGCCGGGACCTGCTGCGGATCTTCCTGCGTCCCGACGAGGCGATCCGCCGCCAGGTGATCGACGAGATCGTCGTCGGCATGCTCGGGCTGCCGCCGGACGCGGTCCGCGTCCTCGTCCGGGACGGTATGGTCACGCTCGCGGGGCACGTGACGGCGGGCACTGACATCGGCTCCGCGCTGTGGGCGACCTGGCAGGTGGACGGCGTCGTCGGCGTCGTCAACGGCCTGGATGCCGTCGAGGCGAAGGGCCGCGCGGGCACCGTGTGAGGGCCGATCGGCCCTGGCGGCACGACCCCGATTCGGTTCAAATGATCCGATCGGACAACTCCGCACCCCATGACCTACGGAAACCCGCCATGCCCCTTGATCACGCCCGGGCGGTCCCGGCCGGAGCCCGCCAGAGCATCGAGCTCGACAGCGTCGAGGCCATGCGCCTGCTGGGCGGCATCTCCTTCGGGAGGATCGTCTTCACCCAGCACGCGCTGCCCACGATCCGTCCGGTCAACCACGTCCTGGTCGACGGCGACATCGTGATCCGCACCCGCGAGGGAGGGGCCCTGACACGGCGTGCCCGGCACGCCGGGGATCCGGGTGTCGTCGTCGCCTACGAGGCCGACGTCATCGATCCCGACACGCACCTGGGCTGGAGCGTGGTCGTCACCGGCTACGCCCACCTGGTCACCGACCCGGACGAACTGGCGCGCTACCAGTCGCTGCTTCGTCCGTGGATCGAGCAGACCATGGACTACGCCGTCCGTATCCGCCCGGACCTCGTCACCGGTGTCCGCCTGGCCGACGCCGACGCCTCCTGAGCCCGGCGGCCTCCAGGCGCTGACGCACGGTCGCCGCGCAAACCGGCCGTCGTACGGTCATGCGGTCCTACCTTCTTCCTTGGGTCGGACGGGCCAGTCGTAAGGTCCAGA
>NZ_JBIWPO010000104.1:0-9711 GCF_044768275.1 Streptomyces sp. NPDC101152
ACCGGTAAGCCGTGTGCGGGAAAACCGCACGCACGGATTGAAAGGGGAATGGGGAAACGGGCTCGAAAGAGCACCGCGCCCCTGACTACCAATGGGCAGGGACGGGTGGGTGCGGTGGTCCGCTGATGCCGTCGGCGAAGGCGACGGCAGTGTTCTGTTCGAACGTCTGCCGGTCGCGGCACTGGCGGCGGATGCGGTGGGCGCGGGCGAGGACCGAGGCGGTGAAGGTCGGCGTGACGGCCGGCTGTCCGGATTGCGGGCAGTCGTGGACAGTCGGGGTCGAAGGTCCTGCCTGTCGCAAAGGGGCCTGGCACAAGTGGCGCACCGGGCCACGCGGGGCGTGAGGCCGCGCGACCACCGGGCATAAGCCGCTCAGCGCGCCGGGGGCGTGCGCCCTCTCCGACAGCCTCTGGCCCTCTGATGGTGCGAAGTATCCGTCTGCCAGGGAGAGTTGGTGGCATGACGGGTGCCGCACCCCGGGCCCGTGGGGGCGGTGTTCGGATGCCCGAGAGGATCGGGAGTATGACCCGGGAACGCTACGACGAACTGGTCGAGCTGGGGCGGGACTGGGTCGCCACGATGAGCGGTGCCGGTGCCGGTGCCGGTGGCGGATCGGCGATGCGGCCGTGGAGATCGAGCTGATGCGCTCGTATGGGGATGCGAATCCGTCCGGGAAGGACGACCTGTTCACGGTCAGCGCGGCCATCCAGCTGTTTGCCCACGACATCGGCCCGTCGTACTCCATCGTCCGCGACTACCGGTGGCTGGCCTCGCGCTGGCCAAAGGAGCGTCGGCGGACGGATGTCTCGCACACGATCCACAAGATCCTGGCCAGCATCCCGGAGCCCGCTGGGCGGTTCGAGGCGGTGAACAACCTCCCCGCCATTTGCCTGCGCCGCCCACGTGCATCGTGCTGAAATGATCAGTTGGCTGTGCGTGCTGATTCCGGCGGCACCGGAACTCGCGAATGTCGAGACCGGCACGCGCTCGCTGGTGCCCGAACGCACCGACATCTGGGCCCGGAACTCCGGAAATGAGCAGGTGTTTCACGTACGACGGGCATGGAGAACGGCCAGCGCGGCTGCGGCGCAGATGGCCATGGTGGTGCCCATGGCGACTGCGGTGACATGGCCGGGCAGGTTCATGGCGGAGGCGGCGAGGCCGCCGACGAGGAATTGCAGTAGTCCTTGCAGGGAGGAGGCGGCTCCGGCGGCAGAGCCGTGGCCGCTCAGTGCCAGGGATGTGGCGTTGGCCAGCACAATGCCGAGCACGGACACCACCAGGAAAAGGCAGGTCAGCAGCAGCGGTAGCGGGAGGCTCAGCACGGCGCAGGTCAGGACGCCGACGGAGCCGAGGGTTGCCACAGTCACGCTGACGCGCAGCAGGGTGTGCTCGTCGGCGGCGCGGCCGACGAGCCGGCCGCTGACCTGCCCGAGCAGCACGACGCCCAGGCCGTTGAGGCCGAAGACGAGGCTGAATTGCTGGGCCGTGAGCCCGAAGGCGTCTTGCAGGACGAACGACGATCCGGAGATGTAAGCGAACACGGCGGCGAACATCAGTGCCGCGGCGAGAACATAGCGCATGTAATGGAGGTCGGTGACCAGCGTCCGGAAGGTCCGCAGCGTCGCGCGCGCGGGTGAGCCGGCGCCCGCTTGGCGTCCGGCAGCGACTCGGGCAGCGCGAAGACGATGGCCAGCAGCAGGGCACCGCCAGCGGCGGCGAGCACCAGGAACACCACGCGCCAGGTGGTGAGCCTCAGCAGTTGGCCGCCGATGACGGGTGCTACGACCGGGGTGATGCCGCTGACGACCATGCGGGTGGAGAAGAACCGGGTCATGGCGGTGCCGGAGAACAGGTCCCGCACGATGGCCCGGGCCAGGACCGTGCCCGCGGCCGCACCCAGCGACTGCAGTATCCGGCCGGCGATCAGGTAGCCACGGCGGGCACCAGCGCGCACCACAGCGACCCCGCCAGGTACAGCGCCGTACCGGCAAGCAGCGGGCGGCGCCGGCCCCACGCGTCCGACAGTGGACCGACGATCACCTGGAAAAGGGCCAGGCCGATGACGAACGCCGTGAGGGTCATCTGGACCGGCGGCGCGTTGGTGTGCAGTGGGTGAGCCATGCTCGGCATGGCGGGCAGGTACATGTCGATCGTGAGTGCACCGAAGGCGCTCAGCGAGCCGAGGATGAGGGCCAACTGCGCCCGGCGCCCCAGGTTCACCGGCTTCGGGACGTCGGTGCTCTCCGCTGTGGCGACCGCCGACCGGTCTCCCGCATTAATTATGGAGGCATAATTATGATGTCATAATCCAGTAGGGTGGCGCCATGCCCCGCGACACAGAAAACGGTGTGGACGCCGATGGCCCGCTCGCCGACCTAGCCGACCTGATCCTCAACGTCGGCCGGCTGGTGCGTGCCCGGACTCCGGAAGGCCCGCAGGTGGTGACACTGACCGAAACCGAGCGGCAGGTGATGCGGGTCGTCGACCTGTACCCCGGGGCCGCGCCGAGCGAGATCGCCCGCCGCACCCGGCTGCAGCGCACCAACGTCAGCACGGCGCTGCGCAGCCTCGAGGGCAAGGGGATGGTCTCTCGCGCCGCCACCGACGGCCGAGGCGTCGAGGTGCACCCGACCGAGCGCGCGGCGGCCAACCTCAGGGTGCTGCGCGCCGCCTGGGCACAGGAGCTCGCCGTTATCCTGGGTGACGACCTCGACATGGTCCGGAAATGCACCTACCTGCTCAGCTACCTGGAACAGCGGCTCACCGCCGACGACCAAGGGGGTCCATCAAGACGGTCCGGCGCCCGCCGGATGCCAAGGGCCTCGTCGTGCTCCCACGCAGGTGGGCCGTCGAGCGAGGCTGGTCATGGATCATGAGGGCCCGCCGTCACTGCCGCGACCACGAACGGCTGCCCGAGATGAGCGAATCGCTGATCACGTGGGCGGCGATCACGCTGATGACCCGGAGGCTGACCCGCCGCACGACCCGTCCCGCCGAACGCCGCGATGTCGCCCACGGCCGCGTCATGCCAGAAGCCGCTTGATCCGGCGGGACGGCAGTGAACACTTCTGGTGCGATCGGCCCATCTCCCGGCCGTCGCGACGGGATCGCCCTGGCGGTCGGGGAGCTGACGGTCAGCATGTACTTTCCGGGGTACGTCAGTCCTGGATGAGGGCCAGTTGCTTCTGGATTTCACGGGGGTTGGTGTCGCCTGCGACCTTCTGCAGCAGCGGGGTGTGGTCGAAAATGAAGTCCCGGACCGGCCGCAGCAGTGCGGGCGTGTGGTGGAAGACCTTGCCGAGCATCCATGCCTGCTGGACCTGCCGGGAGGTGTGGGGCTTGCGCGGGTCCTCGTAGCTTTGCAGCGCATTCTGCACGGCGGTGAGGTCGGTGAGGTCGACGCCGCGCAGGGCCCGGCCGAGGAAGTAGCCGTCCTCGATGGACATGCCCGCACCGTAGGCAGCGTAGGGCGAGGTCGGGTGTGCGGCGTCGCCCACGAGGGTGGCCCGTCCCTTGGACCACTGCTGCAGGCGGGGCCGGTCGCGCAGCACCCAGCGTTGGACGTCGTCCGGCTCCGTCCGATCGATCAGCCCGGGCAGCGGCGCGGGGAACTCCGCGGCCAGCGCGGTGGCCGCGGCCTTGAGGTCGGACGGTGCGGGGGCGTCGGGGTCGGTGGCGGTGAGCACCCACCACTGGTTGCCGTCGCGGCCCTTGTGCCTGATCGACGTCCAGCTTCCCTGCACCGTCCTGCCGTGCGTCAGAACGCTCATGTTCGGTTCGGTGCCGGGGACGTCGGTGAAGGTGAATCCGCCGAAGATGTGCAGCCGGTGCTCCCGCTTGGGCGTATCCCCCCACAGTGTGCGCCGTACCAGCGAGTCGATGCCGTCCGCGCCGACCAGGACGTCGTGCTCGGCCGCGGTGCCGTCGGCGAAGTGCAGGATGACCGCGTGGTCGTTCTGCTCGATCCGGTTCACCTGCTGGTTGAATCGCAGGGTGTCCGGCGGGATGGCGGCGAGCATCCGCTCGTACAGTTCGGGCCGCAGCAGTCCGATGAACCCGCCGCCGTAGGCGCGCTTGGTCTCCGGGTCCTGCTTGACGCGCACGCGTACGCGGCCGCGGAGGTTGCGGAACTCGGTGTCCGTGGGGGAGCCGAGGTCTTCGGTGTCCACTCCGAGTGCACGGAGCGCCTTCAGGGGTGGCGGCCACAGGTTGAGGATGTTGCCGGCCGGCCGCGCCTCGCGGTAGCGCTCGTAGACGGTGACCTCGTGATCGGCCTGGGCTATGGACAGGGCCGCGGCCATACCGGCCGGACCGGCGCCGAGGACGGCGACACTGCCGCCGGGGTTGTTCGGCACGGGCATGGAGCACCTCGTGTCATCGAGAGGAAAACAGTAGCAGGCGCTACTGTTAGCCGCAGACTGTAGTGTGGACTACGGTTTAGTCAAGACCTGTGCACGCACCCTGAGAACGAGAGGCTGAGGTCATGGGCGACGCCCGAGCAGCGCAGGCGGCCGACCTGGAGATCCGGCCGCCCAAGCAGCGGCGCAGCCGCGAGGCGTGGAACCGGGTGCTCGATGCCGGAGTGTCGATCCTGGAGGACGGCGGGCACGAGGCGTTCACCATCGCCGCCGTCTGCGAGCGGGCCGGGGTCGCGCCGCCGGCGATCTACGCCCGCACCACCAGCAAGGACGCCCTCTTCCTCGCCGTCTACGAGCACGGCATCCAGCGCCTGCGCGCGGAGCAGCAGGTCTTCTCGGACAGCAGCCGATGGGCAGACCTGTCCGCGGCCGAACTCGTCCGCGCGGCAGTGGCCGAAACGATCGGCATGTTCCTGCGACATGAACGGTTCCTGCGGGCCGTCGTCCTGATCTCGGCGTCACATCCCGAGATCCGGCGCCGAGGTTCCCGCTACAGCCAGGAGCTCGGGAACGGATTCGCCAAGGTGGTCCTTCGCGTGGCGGACGCCATCACGCTGCCCGACGTCGAGACCGCGGTCCACTCCTGCTTCAGCACCGTCTTCGCCGCGTCGGTCATCCGGGTTGCCTACGGTCCGGGATTCGCCAGGCCGGTACCCGTGAAGGACGACGCGTTCGTCGCCGATCTGGCGGAGACGGCGGTGCGCTACCTGCTGTCCGCCTGACGGTGTTTGACATACCTCTGCCATCTACGGCACCGCTGTAGCGTCACCACACAGCGACGAGATCACGGGCTCACACGTCAGACCGAAGCACCCGGTTCAGACACAAGTTCCAAAAGTGCGCGGCTGATACCCCGGGGGCCAGGACGCGTGACATGAAAGCAGTTGTGGCCTTCGGGGCCTTGATACGCGCCGGACGGAGACTCGATTGGGCGATCTCGGGCCACTCAGCGCATACCAGCAGGGCCTCCTGCTCGGTGGTGTCGAATCATCGAGCAACAGGAGAGGGCTCTGCGGTCATCTGGGGGTATGACTGCCTGGCTCACCGGTTCGGAAACACCGCTGACACCCCGTTGTGCGAGCGGCGGTATCCGACGGTCATGCGGACGCGGGGTGGGCCCAGGTCCTGCCGCTGCTGCCGCTGACGCGACAACGCCCTGCGCAGGAGGTTCCACGACCGGTTGCGCGACGGTATTGCACCTGCTGCACAGAGGCCTTTCTCCGAACTACGGGTTCATCCGACAACCCTTGCATCGTCCTTCAGCTCTCTGCGTGCGCTTGTTCTCAATCGTGGGCCCGCGGAAGGTCACGCTCGCGGCGCATCGGACTTGCGGCAAGGATGAGCCAGCTGGGCGCGACGATACCCGTCGTGATCCACATTGCCGGGCGATACCCGACGATGTCGCCGAGCACGCCGCCGAGCAGAGACCCGAGTGGAATGGTGCTGTGGTTGATCATCATGGCCGTCGCCACGACCCGGCCGAGCATGTGCGGCGGGCAGTAGGCCTGCCGGAAGCTGCCGACCACGATGTTGGCCACGGAAATGCCGATCCCGACGAGGAAGGCTCCCATCGCGAAGAGCAACAACCCCGGCCCCATGGTGGCCATCGGCAGGAGCAGCGCGAACGGCGCGGCGGCGACCTGGAAGAGAAGAAGCCCGCGCGCGGTGCCGAACCGTCGGCTGACCCTCGTGGCCACCAGCGCGCCCACGATGCCGCCGGTGCTGCCGCCGGTCAGCAGCAGACCGACCATGGCTGGGATCAGCCCGACGGTGCGGACCAGGAAGACGACCTGAACCGCCTGGTAGCCCATCAGCGCCATATTGATCACGGCGCCCCAGGTGACCATCGGCCGCAGGTACCGGTCCCTGCCCACGAAGCGGAGCCCGTCGCTGATCTGCCGGCGGAGGGGGACACGTTCCTCGTCCCGATCGCGGTGCTGCTCCATCACGCTGATCCGCTTCAGACAGGCCGCGGACACCAGGAACGTCACCGCGTCGGCCACGAGCGCGGTGACCGCGCCGAACGACTGCGCGAGGAGCCCCGCCACCCCCGGCCCCGCGACCTGGGTGGCGGCCTCGCTGCCCTGCAGCTTGGCGTTGCCCTCCAGCAGGTCACGGCCGTCGAGCACCATCCGGATGTACGAGTGGTAGGCGGTGTTGAAGCACACGGTCGCGGTGCCGGATATCAGGGCGACGACGACCAAGTGCTGGAAGGTCAGAGCGTCGAGCCACGCCGCCACGGGAATGGTCACCAGTGCCGCGACTGCCACCAGATCGCACGCGATCATCAGGGGCCGTTTGCGTATCTGGTCCACCCATGCGCCTACGGGCAGCCCGACCAGCAGCCAGGGCAGCCAAACCGCCGCGGCGAGCAGGCCGACGGCGGTGGAGCTGGCGTCCAACTCTTCAACTGCGATCAGCGGCAACGCGACCGCGGTGATGCTGTTGCCCAGCCCGCTCACGGTCTCGCCTGTCCAGAGCAGGCGGAAGTCCGGTTGGGTGAATACGCCCCAGCGGGCTCGGGGCCGGTTCGGCGCGTCGTTCATCGAGTCCACAGCGGGCATCATGCCGTGAACTCTTCAACCTGCCGTACCGGTCGCGCAGTTGGGCTGTCGGATGAGCGAGCGCCGCCGTAGGCGTGGGCGGTGCCGACGGATATGCCGAAGCCCGCGGCGATCTGCGCTAGCGTGCCGTGTCCGCGCAGGTGCACAAGGGCGAGGGCAGGCTCCACGGTCGGCCCTTGCGGACCGGGTCCACGCCCTCGCGCCGTAGCGCGGTGATCAGCTTGTCGAACTGTCGCGGGCTCAGTCCGCTGGACGGGCCTGTCCAAAAGGCCTCTGGCGCCGTCAGACTTGGCGGATGGAGATGAACGCCCCGGGGCCGTTGGCAGATGCCTGGGACTGGATGGAGGAATGCGCGCGGTCCGCCGACGCCGCGGTGCGGGGGACCGATTCCTGGACTCCTCCTGTCGCAGAGGAGTTGGTGCTGGCCGCCGGGGCGAGTGCGTTGAGCCAGTGGTATCCCTTCGCCAGCCACAACTATCTTCGGTTCGAGGACAGCCCCGCGTTCTGGATGCCTGGGGCACAAAACAACGTGCACGAGCTGGCGGGGTCCATCTCCTTCGACACCGGTGGGCCGGAGGGCCGTCCCTCCTTCCGGGTCTGGAGCGGCCTCCTTCTCCGGAAGCCCGACCCCGTACTCGTACTCGCCACTCCGAACGCTGTTGAGGCGGTAGACGCACTGGTAGGGCTGCTACCGGCTCGTGGCATGGAGAGCTGACCGCAGCGGGTGTCTTCTTGCACAGCATTTTCGGGACACCCTTTCGGCGCGGCGCATCTGAAACGCTCCACCAGGCTGCTCAGGAATCCGCCTGGTTCAGCCCTGAATCGTGGCGAGCCAGTCGGTCAGCAGGCGGTTGACGTCGTGAGGGCGTTCCTGCTGGATCCAGTGACCGCAGCCGTCCAGGAGGTGGGAGGCGGACAGGGCGGGGAGGGTGGTGGGGTAGGCGTCGATGGCGGCGGCCATCCAGGTGGTGGAGGCGTCGAGGGAGCCGCCGATGAACAGGGCGGGTTGTTTGATCGGGGCTCCGCGGTGGGGGGCGAGGTCTTCCCAGTCGTGGTCCATGTTGCGGTAGCGGTTGAGGGCGCCGGTCAGGCCGGTGCGCTCGAACTCCCCGGCGTAGATGTCGAGGTCCTCCTCGCTCAGCCATGCTGGGAGCGGGCCGGCGGGGAAACGGTCGCGTAGCCGGCCGCCGCGGGCGACGAAGTGCGGGTCGGGCTCGCCCTGGGAGCGCATGGTGTCGGCGGACAGGGCCGCGTAGAAGCCTGCGAGCCAGCCACGGACGTCGGGCTCGATCTCGGCCTCGGCGCGGCCGGGCTCCTGGAAGTAGGAGACGTAGAACTCCTGCTCGGCGCCGCCGATCTGGCCGAAGACGTCGGTGGGGCGGGGACCGCCGGGCGGTGCGTAGGGGACGCTCAGCAAGCCGACCGCGCGGAAGACTGCGGGGTGGAGCAGGGCGGAGGCGGCGGCGATGTTGGAGCCCCAGTCGTGGCCGACGATCACCGCGCTTTCCTCGCCGAGGGCGCGCACGACGGCGACGTTGTCCTCCACCAGGTCGAGCATTCGGTAGGCGTCGGTCGCAGTGGGCTTGGAGGAGCGGCCGTAGCCGCGTACGTCGATCGCCACTCCCCGGTACCCGGCCGCGGCGAGGGCCGGGAGTTGGCGGCGCCAGGAGTACCAGGACTCGGGGAAGCCGTGCACGAGCAGGATCAGCGGGCCGGTGCCCTGCTCCACCAGGTGCAGGCGCCCGGCAGGGGCTTCGACGGTGCGGTGGCGCAGTACGGCGGTCGGCTCGGATCGCATGGGGGACTTCTCCTCGGTTCGCGGGCGGCCGGCGGGAACCCATCGATCATGCGACGCGGCGGACACTCGACGCGATCAGCGTTGCCGTTCTGGCAAGGTTGCAGGACTGGCGGGTGAAGCGGCACGGCGGGAAGGACCAAGGGACGGTGGCAGGGGACGACGTGGCCCGGACGCTGGCGGCGATCGGGCCCCGGCTGCGGGTCGTGCGCGAGCGCCGTGGCGTCACACTCGCCGCTGTCAGCTGTGCGACCGGCATCTCGCCCAGTACCTTGTCGCGGATCGAGACCGGCCGGCGCAAACCCACCCTGGAGGTGGTGCTGCAACTGGCGAAGGAGTACGGAGTCGCCC
Organism: Streptomyces sp. NPDC101152; assembly: GCF_044768275.1. NCBI lineage: Bacteria > Bacillati > Actinomycetota > Actinomycetes > Kitasatosporales > Streptomycetaceae > Streptomyces > Streptomyces sp. NPDC101152. The sequence goes on from NZ_JBIWPO010000104.1 coordinate 9,132, forward strand.
TGGACAAGCTGGTCGGCACCGCACCCGCCCCTGCGGCCGAGCCCCGCAGCACGGCGCCGCACCGCTTCGGCGACGACAAGGCAGTGTTGCCGCTGACCCGGTACGTCGGCGGCCTGCACGCGCACAAGCACGTCCTGCCTGCCGTCGCGGAGCCGCCTGGGCGGCCCCGGCAAGTCTCCCACGAGGGCTACGAATGGCTCTGCGTCCTGTACGGGCGGTTGTGGCTCGCGCTGGGCAGCCAGGACCTCGTCCTGACTGCAGGAGACGTCGCCGAGTTCGACACTCGAACCCCCCACGCAGTCGCGAACGCCGGATCCGACGGACCGGTCGAGTATCTGATCATGTTCGGGTCCCAGGGAGAACGTCTACGGCTGCGCACCCCCCCCAGCCGCTGGTCGCGGGACTGATGACAGAAGGACCGGTCAACTTGACCCGGCCCTGAGGGACCGGGCTTGAAGGTAGTGCCCAGCTGGCTGCTGGGTTGGCTCCTCCGTCCAGCCACCCCTATCGGGTGGCAGGGGCGCGTGACTCACGCCCCGCGTTCCACACGCTCTCGCCACGGGTGGCGATGTTGTGGGAA
>NZ_JBIWPO010000105.1:0-9433 GCF_044768275.1 Streptomyces sp. NPDC101152
GTGCCGCCTTCCTCCTTGACCCAGGCGATGACCGAACCGGTCGCGCCCTTGCGGATCTTGCGCCCGTCGACGTCCACACCGGACATACGGGTCTGGGCGGTGAAGGCGATCCACTCGGCGCCGGCGAGCTCCCCCTGGTGCCGCTCGCGCAGCCCGTACCGCTCCTTGGCGAGTACGACGATGGAGCGGCCCTCGGGCGTCTCGTCCGCGAGCGACGACAGCTGGGCCGCGTCGGCGACCTCGGCCTCGGTGGTGCCCTGGACCGGCACGAACTCGGACGCCTGGCGGTTGCCGAGGGTGATGGTGCCCGTCTTGTCGAGCAGCAGCGTCGAGACGTCACCGGCGGCCTCGACCGCCCTGCCGGACATCGCCAGGACGTTGCGCTGGACGAGGCGGTCCATGCCCGCGATGCCGATGGCGGAGAGCAGGGCGCCGATGGTGGTCGGGATGAGGCAGACCAGGAGCGCCACCAGCACGACCATCGTCAGGTGGGTGCCCGCGTAGTCCGCGAACGGCGGCAGGGTCGCCACCGCGAGCAGGAAGACGATGGTCAGCGAGGCGAGCAGGATGTTCAGCGCGATCTCGTTGGGCGTCTTCTGCCGCGAGGCACCCTCCACCAGATTGATCATCCGGTCGATGAAGGTCTCACCCGGCTTCGTCGTGATCTTGATGACGATCCGGTCGGACAGCACCTTCGTGCCGCCCGTGACGGCGCTGCGGTCACCACCGGACTCACGGATGACGGGCGCCGACTCGCCAGTGATCGCCGACTCGTCGACCGAGGCCACCCCCTCGATGACGTCACCGTCACCCGGGATGATGTCGCCGGCCTCGCAGACCACGAGGTCGCCGATGGTCAGGGCAGTGCCCGGGACCTGTTCCTCGGACGTGCCGTCCTTGAGCAGCCGACGCGCGACCGTGTCGGTCTTGGCCTTGCGAAGGGTGTCCGCCTGCGCCTTGCCCCGCCCCTCGGCGACCGCCTCCGCCAGGTTGGCAAAGACCACGGTCAGCCACAGCCAGGCGCTGATCGCCCAGCCGAACCAGTCACCGGGGTCCTTGAAGGAGAAGACGGTGGTCAGGACGGACCCGATCCACACCACGAACATCACGGGCGACTTGACCATCACCCGCGGATCGAGCTTGCGGCAGGCGTCCGGCAGCGACTTGAGGAGCTGCTTGGGGTCGAAGAGGCCCGCGCCGACACGTCCCTCGGCGGGCTTGTGCCCGGTGGGTACGTCGCTGTGCGGCGCCCGGGTCGGGGTGGCTGTGGACATCGAGTCCTCTGGGTTGTCTATACGGGTGGTCATGACGCCAGCCCCTCGGCCAGCGGGCCCAGCGCCAGCGCCGGGAAGTAGGTCAGACCGGTGATGATCAGGATCGCGCCGACCAGCAGACCGGTGAACAGCGGCTTCTCCGTGCGCAGGGTGCCCGCGGTCTCCGGAACCGGCTTCTGCTCGGCGAGCGAGCCGGCCAGCGCCAGCACGAACACCATCGGCAGGAAGCGGCCGAGGATCATCGCCAGTCCGGTCATGGTGTTGTACCAGTCGGTGTTGGCGTTCAGGCCCGCGAAGGCCGAGCCGTTGTTGTTCGCGGCGGAGCTGAAGGCGTAGAGGACTTCCGAGAAGCCGTGCGCGCCGGAGTTGAGCATGGAGTGCGGCGGGGTGGGCAGGGCCATGGAGGCCGCGGTGAAGATCAGCACCAGGGCCGGGGTGATGAGGATGTAGCAGGCCGCGAGCTTGATCTCGCGGGTGCCGATCTTCTTGCCCAGGTACTCGGGTGTCCGGCCGACCATCAGACCGGCGATGAACACCGCGATGACGGCCATGACCAGCATGCCGTAGAGGCCGGAGCCGGTACCGCCGGGCGCGATCTCGCCCAGCTGCATGCTCAGGATGGTGATGCCGCCGCCGAGGCCGGTGAAGGAGGAGTGGAAGGAGTCCACCGCTCCGGTCGAGGTCAGCGTCGTGGACACTGCGAAGATCGACGAGGAGCCGACGCCGAAGCGGACCTCCTTGCCCTCGTACGCCCCGCCCGCCAGTTGCAGCGCGGGACCGTGATGGGCGAACTCGGTCCACATCATCAGCGCGACGAAGCCCAGCCAGATGGTGCCCATCGTGGCGAGGATCGCGTACCCCTGCTTGACGCTGCCGACCATGACGCCGAAGGTGCGGGTCAGCGCGAACGGGATGACCAGCAGCAGGAAGATCTCGAAGAGGTTGGTGAACGGGGTGGGGTTCTCGAAGGGGTGGGCGGAGTTGGCGTTGAAATAGCCGCCGCCGTTGGTGCCGAACTCCTTGATGGCCTCCTGCGAGGCGACAGCCCCGCCGTTCCACTGCTGCGAGCCGCCCATGAACTGACCGACCTCGTGGATGCCGGAGAAGTTCTGGATCGCTCCGCAGGCCACCAGGACAAGGGCCGCGATCGCGGCGCCCGGCACCAGGATCCGGATCGTGCCGCGCACCAGGTCGGCCCAGAAGTTGCCCAGTTCACCGGTGCGTGAGCGTGCGAAGCCGCGAACCAGGGCGACGGCGACGGCGATGCCGACGGCGGCGGAGACGAAGTTCTGCACGGCGAGACCGGCGGTCTGCACGACGTGCCCCATGGTCTGTTCGCCGTAGTACGACTGCCAGTTGGTGTTCGTGACGAAAGACGCGGCGGTGTTGAACGACTGCGCCGGGTTGACCGAGGAGAAGTTCAGCGAGCCGGGCAGAATGCCCTGGAGTCGCTGGAGCAGGTAGAGGAAGACGACGCTGACCGCGGAGAAGGCGAGCACGCCGCGCAGGTACGCGGGCCAGCGCATCTCCGTGTCGGGGTTGGCACCGATACCCTTGTAGATCCACTTCTCGACCCGCCAGTGCTTGTCGGAGGAGTAGACCCTGGCCATGTAGTTGCCGAGGGGAATGTAGGCGAGCGCCAGCGCTCCTATGAGGGCGAGCAGCTGGAGCACGCCCGCGAGTTCGGGACCCATGTCTGTCTCAGAACCTCTCCGGGAAGATCAGGGCGAGGACGAGATAGCCCAGCAGGGCGACGGCCACGACCAGGCCGACGATGTTCTCGGCGGTCACAGCTTGGTCACCCCCTTGGCGACGAGGGCCACCAACGCGAAACACGCGATCGTGGTGACGACGAAGGCCAGATCGGCCATCGCGAGCTCCTGGAGTGAGGTTCGATGAAAGGCGGACGGTTAGAGGAAACCGCCTCGCTGGCCGGATCCGGTCACCCGTTGACGGCTCTCTTACGGCGACCCTTACGGCTTTGACGGGACTCTTACGCCCCGGGCCCGTACCGGTGGGTAGGCAGTCGCGACCACCGGTGACCCGGCTCACAGCAGCCGGAACCGGAGTCGGCAGATCACCGCGTCGGTCTCCCGCCGGACCGCGTGCGCGACAACAGCGCCGCGCTGGTTCTGCAGCAGCCGCTGCCACAGCCGCTCGGGCTCCGTCTCCGGGATGAGCACGGTGACCCGGGTGGCCGGCTCGGTGGCGACCGTCTCGCGGACGTACGCGGCGATGGGCCGGCCCAGGCTGCGCCGCTCGCACGCCAACCGGACCAGCGGCACTCCGGGGTACCATTCGACCCAGGCACGATCCAGGGCATGCATCTGGGCCCGGTCCTCGGGGTCGGGGTAACAGACGGTGACCGCCCGGACCTCGTCACCGAGGGAGGCTGCCGCGGTCAAGGCCTCCGACGTCAGGCGAGAGATCGACGACACGGGGACGATCACCAGCGAGCGCTCGCGGTGCGGGGTCTTTGGTATGCGGCCCAGGCCCAGACGCTCGCCGATCCGGCCGTAGGCGCGGTGGACGCCAGCCGTCGAGGTCGGTGTGGTAGTTCTGGCCGGGCGCGCGCTGCGGCCCGCCGAACCAGAGCGGGTTGAAGGAGTTCACCACTCGATCGCCGACCTGGAACCGCGTCACGCCGGGGCCGGTGGCCTCGACGACGCCCGCGGCGTCCGACAGCGGCACGCGGCCCGGCGGCACCGGATAGCGGCCGTCCAGCATGAACAGGTCGCGGGCGTTGAGGGAGCTGGCGTGGACGCGGATCAGTACCTGGCCGGTGCCTGGCGTCGGCGTCGGTTCCTCGACGAGGGTGCTCTGGCCTGCTTCGGACATCCTGTAGATGCGCATGGGATCCGTCCCTTTCCGTGGTGCGTCCGCGGTCAGGCGGCCAGCGGTGTGTGGGTGCCGAAGGAACGCTGGTGATACGTGAGAGGGCTCGCCTGCCCCTCGCCGGGCTCGGCGTTGACGACGCGGGCGAGCAGAACGGTGTGGTCACCGGCGGCGACGTAATCGTCGACGTCGGCCGCGATCCACGCTGCCGAGCCTGGCAGCCGGGGCAGGCCCTCGCTCGTGGACCAGGCGACGCCGTCAAACTTGTCCGGGCCCGACCGCGCGAAGGACGCGGCGAGTTGGGCCTGGTGCGTCCCCAGGATGTTGAGGCCCAAGCGCCCCGTCCTGCGGATGAGTGACAGCAGTTGTGAGCCGTTGTCCAGCGACACCAGCACTATCGGGGGCGTCAGGGACAGCGAGGTGAAGGCACTGACCGTGCTGCCGTGCGGGCGCTCACCGTCCATCGCCGTGACCACGGCGACAGGGGAGGCGACGGTGGCCATGGTGCCTCGGAACGCCTGCAGGGTCGCGGTGTCCGGGGGCTGGGTGGTGGTGGTCATGACCGGGCCGTTTCTGTAACGCGTGGGTCGGGTCCGTACTGTTCGCGGGCTCCGAGGTGGTCTCGCAGGGTGGGGCCTTCGTAGTCGAGGTGGAACAGGCCGCGTTCCTGAAGGATCGGGACGACCTCGTCGACGAAGGCGTCGACGCCGTCGTGGTAGCCGTCGATGGCCAGCGAGAAGCCGTCGCAGGCCCCTGCCTCGAACCACTGCTGCATGTGGTCGGCGATGTCGGCGGCGGGGCCACCCACGACCGGGTGGTAGTCGATGACGCCGTGGGCGAGGATGTCGCGCAGGCTCCAGCCCTCGCGGGCCACTTCCAGGGCACGGAAGGAGCGCCGGTCGTGCGGGCTGGGCTCGGCGTCAGCCAGCTGGCGTGCGGTCAGTGGCTTGTCGATCTGGTCGTAGGAGAGCGGCAGGCCGATCATCGCGCCGAGGTACTGCACGCGCTGGCGCAGGTCGACGGACTCGTCCAGGAAACGCCTGCGCTCCAGGGCGGCCTCGCGGGAGGCGGCGACGGCCGGCATGAAACCGGCGAAGATCTTCACCTCGTCCGGGTCGCGCCCGGCCCATTTGGCGGCGTCCCGCAGCGCGCCCCGCTGGACGATGGCGTCGTCGATCGTCATCGGGTTGGCGTAGACGCCGCTGGCGTACCGGCCCGCCAGCTCCATGCCGTAACTGCCGCCGCCTGCCTGGAAGATGACCGGCTGGCCCTGCTCGGACGGCGGGATGGGCAGCGGCCCTTGGGAGGCGAGGTAGCGGCCCTGCAGGTTGACCGGCTGGATCTTGCTCATGTCGGCGAACCGCTTGCCCGCGACGTCGAGGACCCAGGCGTCCTTCTCCCAGCTGCCCCACAGGGCCTGCACGATCTGGACGAACTCGTCGGCGCGCTCGTACTTCTCCGCGCGGGGCGGGATGACGGCGCCGAAATTCGCCGCGGCCGCCGGGTGGGAGGTGGTGACCGCGTTCCAGCCGGCCCGGCCGTGGCTGATCACATCCAGGGCCTTGTACTGGCGGGCGAGGTTGAAGGGCTCGTTGAAGGTGGTGGAGCCGGTGGCGACCAGGCCGATCCGCTCGGTCTCACGGGCTATGGCGGTGAGGACGATGATCGGGTCGATGGGGTGGTGCGGGTGCTCGTGCTCCAGGTCCACGTCCAGAACCGGGGTGTCCGCGATGAACAGCAGCTGGATCCTGCCCCGCTCGGCAGCCTGTGCGTAGCGCACGAACTGGTCCATGTCCGTGTAGCTGGTCAGGTTCGCCCCGGGCAGCCGCCATGCTCCGGGCTCGGCTCCGTAGCCGCTGGTGAACTGCATGGCCAGGAGCATCTGCGGGCTTGTCATGGGGACGCCTCCAAACGGGCGGAAGGAAGCGGAGGGTGCCTCCGATTACCTTTCCGATAATACGGAGGTTGCCTCCGTATCGCAAAGGGGGTGGTGTTCGATGGCCGGGAGCGCCGGATGCGGCCGATCCTTCCGGGCTGCTGCTTGCGCGTCCCGCGGGCAGCCGAGGGCCGTAACCGCGTGGGGCCGCGGCACCGGAGGCGCGCGGACGTTGGGCACGTCCCGTCGTGTCTCCGATGCTGCGGCCCCACGCGTGCGCTGCTCTGCGGGAGGTGGGGTGTCAGCGGTGCGCGGCGCGGTTCATCTCGACGACGTCGTCCAGGGTGGGGTTGTCGGGGAGGGCGGCCATGCGCTCGAGCATGCTGTCGCGGACGGCGGCGTCCTTGACGCGGTCGGCCGTGGCCAGGGCGGCGGGAAGCTCATCGAGGGTCAGCTCGGTGCAGTAGGCGGGGCCCATCGGCTGCTGGCGCCACGAGTCGGCCAGAGCGCCGGCGTCGTAGGGGTCGAAGCCGGTGTCGTCGACCAGGCTCATGGCCACCTTCTTCGCCTCCGCGGAGTCGCCGGCGACCGGGATGGCGATGCGGCCCGCAGTACCCGCCGGAAGACCTCGGGTGCGCTGAGTCTCGGCCAGGGCGGCGTTCCACGCCTTGACCACGGGCCGGCCCAGGAGCTCAGAGGCGTACACGCTCTCCACCTGGCCGCCATCCACCGCCTCGATCCGCCCGTTGAGGTGCGGGTAATAGTTCGAGGTGTCGATCACCACGGTTTCGGCGGGGGCGGCGGCGATCAGCTCCGCCAGCTTCTCGTGCACCCCGAACGGGATCGCCAGGATGATCGCGTCCCGGCCCTGGACCGACGCGTCGTCCAGGGCCACCGCGCGGGCGCCTGCCTCCAGCACCTCGGCCGCGACGGCCTCGGGCCCCCGGGCGTCCGCGACCTGGACGTCGTGACCGGCCAGGCTCAGCTTGCGGGCGAGGTTTCCGCCGATCGCTCCAGCACCGATAACAGTTATTTTCATGATTTGTCCCTTCAAAGGTTGTGCCACCCTGTGGGCGGCCTGATGTGATGACGGCGCGGCTGGATCGCCGGGGCCATTACCCGGTCCCGTCGGACGGCGGGCATGCCCGCCGTCCGGCCTTGAGTGAGGTGCCGACTGCTAGGTGCGGTCGTCCGGCTCGCGGTATCCGTGGGCGACTAGCGCCCGCAGCCGGTCGACCGATTCTCCGGTGGCGCCGGTGCCCTTGATCCAGGCGACCGAGCAGGCCGCGAGGAACAGGTCGTAGCCCGTCGCCGACGGGCGTACGTACCCGGTGCGCTGTGCGGCTCGCACGTACGCGTCGGTCGTGGCGATGAGCTCGTCGCACGGGACGGTGAGCGGATTGCCCGGGTCCTGCGCCCGGGCCGCCGCCATGAGGGGTTCCGGCAGCCCGTTGTAGGCGCTGACGTAGTCCTCCATCGCCCACAGCCACTGCGTCAGCGCCGCGCCGGCATCGTCGATGCCGGCGATGCCCTCGCGGCGGGCCACCAGTTCCTGGGTGCGGGCCTGGAGGACGGCCGCCAACAAGGCCTCGCGGGTGGGAAAGTGCCGGTACAGCGTTCCCGGCCCGACGCCCGCCTCCTTGGCAACCGCCTCCAGTGACGTACCGATTCCGTCCCGCAGGAAGTGGCGCTGGGCGGCCTCCAGGAGGGCCGCGCGATTGCGCTGAACGTCGGCGCGGGGCTTGCGTCCTTGCTGCTCCGTGGCGCTCATATACCCTCCTGCACTCTCTCGGTACGGCAACCCGATAAAACGGAGGCTATCTCCGAATTGCTTCCACAGTAAACCGGAGGCTCCCTCCAGTCAAACCGCAGGATTCCAAAACGGAGGCCATCTCCGTGCGAGGTCGAGCGTAAAACGGAGGCGGCATCCGGTCGACTCTGCCGATGCCCCCTGGAAGACGCGAGCGACCGATCCCCTGGTCACGCGCTGCGGACGAACCGCAGAGTTGCGTGTCACGGCACCGAGCCCCAGCGCCCACGGCGGTCGGCTGGAAGCTCTCACGCAGAGTGGCCAGGGAACGCCGCCCGAGACGGTGTGGGGCACCTGTTTCACGGTGCCTGAGCAGTGGAAGGGCTGAGCGGTACTTCTTCGCTCCTTGGAGGACTTCATGCCAGAAGCTTTCGAAGACGTCCCTGAGCCTGAGGACGACACCATCGAGGACACCGTCGACGAGACCGGGGTTGACCCCAAGGACATCGAATTGGTCATGGAACAGGTTGGTGTGTCAAGAGCCAAGGCGGTCAGGGCCTTGAAAGAGAGCGGCGGCGACCTCATCAGCGCGATCATGGCGGTCAGCGGGTAGTTGGCGCGCTGCGACTGTGATTGGTCAGCTTCGTCGACGAGTCCGGGTTGAGTAGTTGGGGTACAGCAGATCCCGGTCAGAACGATCATGCTCGGCCAGCACGTCGGCTGCAGGCCGCTGAGGTTCGCGGAAAGATCACCGGGCGGGTTCCCTGGTTGGCTACGGTGCCTCGTGCCGGTGGAGTTACTGATTGATGAGCAGCGGAGGTGCACACCCGAGTCTTACCCGGCTGGCCGCCGCGCCGTGGGCCGGTGATGGAAGGCCGCAAAGCGCCCCAGGATCTCTAACCTCCGGAGCGCTTCGCGTGAAGGCTTGCCCTACTAGCTGGGGATGAGTGAAAGAACGGCGCCCGCGAGCGAGTCGATGACCCCCTCAAGCGTTCGCAGGGCCGCCGCCACGACCGTCAGGCCCAGCCCAGGTGGGACCGGCAGGCCCAGCGCAGGCAAGGTGGTGGGGGCTGCGTAGGCGGGGGTGGCGACGAGAAGGGTACCGGCGGTCAGGGTGAGCGCCGTGACAGTTTGTCGGATGATCTTCACGCCTGTTCAACGATCATCACAGGCCAAGGGTGACGGCCCCGAAAGCGGCACCGGCCCTGATCAGACGGTCGGCAAGCGGGTCCTGGCCCTCGCTTCGGGCAGCATCCATGGAACCGTCTCACGTCCGAAGCGCCGAACGGTGCCCACCCCGCATACCCCCGGAAACACCACAGCACGCGCCAACACGCGAGGTCGCGGCGGCGCGTAGACCTGCGGGCCGTGCCTCCGCGGCGTCGAAGTGGGCCGACCGCATCAGATGCCTGTGCGACGAGGCCGGCCGTGCCCTTGTCATTGGTGGCGCGGGCGGGGCAGCAAGGCGAACGCGGTCTCCGCGATCGAGGTCAGGCGGTCGGGGCTGTGGCCGTACGCGCCGACGACATCGCTCCCGCGGATGATGGTCAGCAGAAGGTAGGCGAGGTCGTCGGGATCCGCGTCGGGGTCGATGTCGCCGTTCCGCTGCGCCGCTCGCACACACTCGGCCACCGCCTCCGCGACCACGGTGAAGCAGTCGTTGGCCAGGCGTTGCACCTCCGCGTCGGAGGCGCCGAT
>NZ_JBIWPO010000106.1:0-9296 GCF_044768275.1 Streptomyces sp. NPDC101152
CAGTCAGGCCCCCACCATCCGCGTACCGCATAACACCGGCATACCGCATGGATCACCCAACGTCACCACCCGAACGCAACCCGAAAAGGTCAGTAACGCGTCGCCACGTGATCCAGTTCGGCTAGCAGAGGCGGGGACATCACCAGCAGGCCCGCCGCCATGATGGCCTCGTTCGCCGCCCGGTGTTCCGGGTGAGCCGAGTCCAGCGCTGCCCGAAGGCCGGACGTATCGGCGATGACAATGATCACACGGCGGATCCGGAGCCGGTCTCACGCCCGACGGCCTCGACGACCGTGTCGCGGACCTCCGACTTGGACAGCGTGCGCCCCGACCCCTCAAACGTGCGCGAGAACAGCGGCTCGTCCCAGACCCGGTTCGCCATGACCGAGAGGTGGATGCCCTGGCGGATGATCTCGGCCTCGCTTATGCCCCGGCGCTTGGCGGCCTCCTTGACGATCGCCAGGTCCTCGGGATCCGCGTAGACGTTCGTGCGCTTCATGGACATGTAGGCTGACGTAATTTTCCTTGTCCCGTGGCCGAGGGCCGACCGGATCGACCTCACAGCTTCCTCGCCACCCGGATCGTCTCGGGCGGCTTCGCCACCTCGGCCATCCCGGCACCGGACCGACCGTCGTCACGTCTCTGGCGCCACCCGGCCGGTGCCGGTGTCGATGAGAATCTGTGCGGCTTGGGTGATGTTGTCCGCGCTTACCGCTTCGACCATCGCTGCGCGTGCCGCCTCGGGGGTCGCGTGCGGCGGGATGACGAGGAGAGAGAAGTGGTCCTGGTCGCCCCTGGTGACGAGGACGGTGTCGTCGCCGACCGGGAAGGAGTCGATGTGGACCACGCGGTCGTCGATGATCAGTCGCGTCGGCAGTTCCACCCAGGCGGTGGCGTCCAAGCCGACGCGTGTGACGGGCCCGAGATGCTCGGTCAGCGCGGCGATCAGGGCGGGCAGCTCGGCCGCGATGTCACGGGACCGCGGCCACCATGCCCCGTCCAGAACGCCCTGCCTGTCATGTGTCGTCTCCAGCCGTACGACAGCCGTCCCGGGCACCACCTGGTGGAGTGTGTCCGGCAGGAGCCCTGACGTACGCGGAGGATCGGAGTCGGGCATCACACTCACCTGTCTGTCCGCCGGCGGGAAACGCGGAGTGGATTCCTCGTTTCACGGTACTCCGCGACTCACAGCGGCCGGGAAGTCCGTTGGCGACGCGCGTGAGCCGCGAGGCGGCCGGAGTAGAGTCGAAGATCCGCTCCGCCGATCGTGCCCAGACGACGAGGTCGCCATGCAACAGCCCACGGAATCACCCTCGGAAGGGCACGCCGACGTACACATCGTCGCGGCCGACCCCGAGGTCGCCCGTCGCGTCGCGGAGGTGCTCCGCCGCTGCTTCGCGGCCACCGAGCAGCGCAGCTATCCGGCGGGCGCCGGGGGAGGAACGCGTCTCGAACTCGTTGTGGACACGACGCGGGCGGCGGAACCGGCGCGGTCCTGGCTGGAGACCAGCCGTTCCTCGGAGAAGGACCGCATACGGGGTGAGCCGGCGGCCGGCAGTGGTCCGTCCGGCCTGTTCGGGGAGTAGCGTGAGGTCATCGGGAGCATTTCGGGCACCGGCCCCGGTGCCAGTGTGGTTCCTGGTGAGCGACGACACCGGACCACTGACCACGCACCGGGGTCCGGAGACGGGTCCTCATCGATCGATGTCCGCGGCCACCGACCGTGCCCCGCTGAGCGCCATGCCCCTGAGCACCCGACGGCACGCCTGGCCCTCAAAGCGGTGAGCCGTGCCCCGGGACACGTCGAACTGGACGGCGCGTGGTGGCCCGCTCACGTGACCTGGCTCAGGAACTCCCCCCGCTGGCCTGGCGGGGCGACGTGGTCCGCGGTGCCCGGCGGAGCCCGCCCGGCAGGCGTTCTGTCGTTGCGCAAGAGCCACCAGGCCCCGGACGTGGTGCGCTCGGGCCGGTGCCGCGTTGACACGGATCGTCGCCGGACGTTGACTGGCGGCACGGCGCAGGGCCGTGAAGGGCAGGGCCGACCGGGTTGCCGGCAGCCTGAAGCATTCCGCCGAGAAGGCCGAGGGCGTCTTCGGGCGACGACCCCCATCACAACGGGAACGGTGCATACGACGATGTACGACCAGACACGCGCCCAGCAGCCCGCCGACCGGCCCGCGGGCCTCGGCGAGCGCCGCTCCCCGAGCCCGGACCCGCTGATCCCGTCCGACGCACGGGACAGGATCGTCCGCCGCCTCGGACACGCCGTGAATACCTTCGCGGACGCTCCGGGCGAGGCCCTGGAGGAGGCCGAGAGCGCCTTCGACGAAGCCACCGACGCGCTGGTCAACGCCCTCGCGGAACGGCGGCGTGTACTGCGCGCGGGCTGGCAGGACCAGGGCCTCGACACGCAGTCCGCCGAACTCCGGCTCGCGCTGCGGGAGTACCGGGAGATCACCGGGCGGCTGCTGCGCGCGTGAACCGGGCCCACACCGTCGCTCCTGGCCTCAGGCACTGCGCGACCTGCCCGTCGCCGGCCACACGGTGCGGGCAGCAAGGTTCACGTCCGGCTTCGACCCGCACGCCGTCCGGCCCTTCGCCCATGGCGTCGGACGGCGGGACCTGCTGATCATCCCGCCAAGGACCGAGACGGCCACGGCCGAGCGGGTGATGACGGCCGCGGCCGATCCCGCGCTCCACCTCACCGCGAGCGCCCTCCTCCAGGACGCGGGAGGAGGCACTGGCAGGGGCCGCGTGACCTCCACGGAGCAGCACCGTGCCCCTGCCGACGATGCCCGGCCCTCCCGTTTCCGGTTGGCGATCACCTGCACCGGGCATCAGCACCGGGCAGGCCCGGCCGGGCAGGACATGCCGCGGCCCGGCGTGTGGCCACGGCCATGGTGGTCGGGTTGGCCCAGGAGGGGAAGTGATCCGCCATGCGTACGCGTCGGCGTACCCATCGGCGTTCCGTACGAGTCGAGTACCTGCTGCCCGACGAAGCCGAATCGGCGGGCAGGGCACGCAAGTTGACCTCGCAGTTCCTCGCCCGGACCGACCGCAGGACGGCGGGGCTCGACGCAGAGCACATCGGCGACGCGACCCTCATCGTCTCCGAGCTGGTCACCAACGCCACGCGGCACGGCGGCAGCTGCCGCCTGCGCCTGCACGTGTCCGACACGCAGGTGACCGTCGAGGTCTACGACGGCAGCCCCGGTCGGCCTCGTGTGCGACCACTCACGAACTGGGGTGAGAGTGGGCGGGGCCTCGCCATGGTGCGGTGCCTGGCGCAGCACTTCGACATCGTTCCGGTCGACGGGGGCGGCAACAAAGTGCGCGCGGTACTGGCGCTGTGACGGCCGGGGCGTCACCCCTCGGTCCGCTCCTCCCCGTCCAGGCGTAACCTGAACGTACCGAGGGCTTCGCGCAGCGCGACCGGCGGTGCCGTTCCCGGCGAGTGACGAAGCGGGCAGCCGCCCTCGGCTCCCGGGACGGGACCGCACGATGGAACCCGACAGAACGCCGGCCGAAGGCCCACCCACGAACGGCGGGCACACCTACCGCATGCCTCTGCCCCGCCTGGCGCTCACTCCGGGCCTCAGCCATGGCCCGCTGGACGGCTCATGGTGGCCGCGCTGCGACGCCCTGGAACTGGAACTGCCCACGCTCGTCGCCGAGTTGGAGCCCGGCTGGGGCACCCCGGTGCACGTCACCGTGGACGCCGCCCAATAGCCCGACGTACCGCACACGGTGATGGCACCCGGCCGAGTGATCACCGTGGAACCGATCGGCTCCGCGGGCGAGGAGCATGTCATCACCCTGGACTGCGACACCGTCGGACGCCGGGTGCTCCTGGTCGTCCCGCCGCAGGAGCCCGTCGACACGGCCGCCCGGCTGATGACCCGCCGCGTCCGATCCCGCGCTCGACCTTTGTGCGAGCGCGCTTCTGATAACCCACCGCCGAGTGAAGGCGTGACCGGGGTGTGACCCAGATACGCGTCGAAGGGGCAATGAGTTGATCTGCAGGCTGATCGCCATGTGGGTGCCGGTCAGCTGCAGCGTGAGCGCGCAGGGGCCGGGAGCGTGCCGCAGGACGTTGGTGATGAGCTCGCTGACGACGAGTTCAGCGTCCATGACCCGGGATTCGGGTACCGGTGCGCGGCTGCCGGGAGGGACGTGGGCGAGGACGGCACGCACATCCCGGCGCGCCTGAACGACGCGAATGGCGTGCGGACCCCACGCTGCGGCATAGCTCAGCGTGGCCTGCTTGCTGCCCCGCTTATCTGCCGCCTGCTTCACAAGCGGGATGACCATGTGGAGCTCTTTCGTTGTGGACCACTCGTGGCCGGTGTATCGCCTGTGCGGCTACCCGGGCACCGGGCGCCTACACGGCCCACGCACTCGCCCGGATACCACTGCCTCGCCCAGCGGGGGGCGGCATTTACCGGTGATACGTGCGGGTCCCGGTGCGCTGTAACCGTTGGCCAGTAATAATGGCCGGCGAGGCCCGTTTCCCCCGTGCGGGTCATTGCCCACGTGCCGGGCAGGCACACCCCCCCGTCGCCTGCCCGGCACGTGCCCCGCACCACCTCTGCCGGGCCGCGTGCGGTCCTGCCGTCGGCTCGTCCGGGAAGCAGCTGCCAGGCGGTCACTTCTCGGCGCGGTCGGTGCGGACCCGCTGAGCCACGTCGCGCAGCTTGATGTTGTGGTGCTGGGAGATGCGGCGCAGCACGTTGAACGCGTCGCCCTCGCTCAGCTTGTGGCGTTCCATGAGGATGCCCATGGCCTCGCCGATGGCGTGCCGGGTCCTGATGGCGTCCTCGAGCTGGCCGATGGTGCGGGCATCCGCCAGGGCGACGGCGGCGTGCGAGGCCAGCAGCCAGCCCACGGTCTCGATGTCCCTGCCGAAAGCGCCGGGGCGGCGCCGGCGCGGGCGGCGGCAAGCATGCGCGGGTTGTCGCTGCGCATCTACTGCGCGGTCAGGCGGCCGCTCCCAGTCGGGTACCGAGGACCGATGCCCTGACAGCGGCCGCGCGGGCTGCCTCACCGGCTCATGGGCCACCGATCGCGCTCTCCATGCCCCGCACCCCGGGACCAGCCACTGGTCAACCGTTGCACCCCGGCTTGCCCTACGCCCGGGTGCCGGTGAGGCGGTAGCCGGTGACGAGGTCGGCGCAGACACGGACGATCTGGTCCATGTCGATGTCGATCCAGGGGACGAGGAGTTGCCGGTAGCGGGCCACCTCTGCCGGTGCGGTGATCCGGGTGGCCGGCCCGGTGACCATGACACTCCAGCCGGTACGTGTCTGCGGGTCGATCTGGTCGGCCTCGTAGACCACCACCGGGTCGACGCCGGTAGTGCTCAGCAGGGCTGATCCGCCGTGGGTGCGGATGACGACGGCATCGCCGTCGACCAGATGGCTGACGGGGCGGATCACCGGCAGCGCCCGCTGGGTGAAACCGATACGGCCCATGGGAACACTGGCCAGCAGGGCCAGGGATTCCCCACGGCCCAGCTCGATCATCCGCGCCATCGGGATGACACGAGATCCGCTCTGCACGACGCCTCCCCGCTCCCCAGGGACCACTGATGTGGCGGCACGTTGCCGGAACCTTGACCGTCTCTCCGCACGGTGACGGCCGCTAGGGCCATTGGGCCCCCATCCCGGTCCGACGCTCACGGATGCCGGGTGGCTTGGTCGAAGCACCGGTTCCGGATCAGCCGCCCAGCCCCACACATCACTGCCATCCAGGCCGCGCACCGGGGACGAGCAGCTGGGCGCACCCGGCCGATTCGCAGGCGGGGCCGGCCGGGCTGCCGAGAAAAACGGGGAAGGCATGACGGAGGTCGAGCGGCCAGTCCTCGTGCCTGAGCAACTGCCCGGACGCCCCCACCCCGTCGTGAGCCAGAAACTGGCCGACGGAGTTGCAGGGATCTGTTCCGGCTCTCTGGGATCGCTGTCCACAGGGCAGTACCGACATATTCAGGTACGTGACCGGGGATGCCGACCCACACCACACTCAGCTGCCTCCCTCGCTCCATGAAGGCGTGGACGCTGAGGTGGTCGAGCTCATGCAAGGCGACGCGTGGGTGGTGACTGCTCGCGGAGAGTTCGATCTCGACACCTCAGGTGAGCTGACCGTAGTGCTGGAGCGCGCCGCGCGGGAGCATTCCAGGGTGGTGGTGGACGCCTCGCAGGTCAGGTTCGCGGATTCGACGTTGCTGACCCTGCTGCTGCGGGTGCACGGTCGCACAGATCTGCGGGTGGCCGCCCCGGCGCCGCAGCTGCGGCGGATGCTGGAGCTGACCGGGGCGGACCAGGTGCTGGACGTGCGGGCGAGTCTCGACGACGCCGTCACGGAGTAAGTCCGCCTGGCGGAGCCCATAGGGGTTGCGTGGGCGGACCGGATGAGCGCGGGCAAAGAAGCCGGAACGGTCGGGAGTGGTTTCGGCAATGACGGGTGC
Source organism: Streptomyces sp. NPDC101152 (assembly GCF_044768275.1). Taxonomy (NCBI): domain Bacteria; kingdom Bacillati; phylum Actinomycetota; class Actinomycetes; order Kitasatosporales; family Streptomycetaceae; genus Streptomyces; species Streptomyces sp. NPDC101152. The sequence goes on from NZ_JBIWPO010000106.1 coordinate 6,464, forward strand.
TGGCCTGGGGAAGGCTGGGACAGTGGAGACTGCCGTCCTCGTCGGCGAGGACGGACGGGAAGCCCGCGCGTTGTTCTGCGGTGCGGGCCTTCTACGGGCCGGTCCCGGCGGCCGTGGGGCAAGCCGAAGCGAGCCTCGCCGCGAAACCGGCCGCGGGGACGAGGGCCGGGGCTGCAGCGGCACCCTGCAGGAGGCGGCTCCGGCCCTCCGGTTGACGAAGTCCGTAACCATGCCGAGCTGGTGTGCGTTGAGCGCGGTGACACGCGTGTGCATCGGAGTTCGTACGCTCCCCAGCGCTTCACCGGCGTGTCGCTGGGGGCCGTGTAGATCGTGTTCCGGTGCCCCGTCCTGTCATGACAGGTGGCCCCTGGCCTTCCCCACGAGGCCAGGGGCTATCCACGTATTCGGGGTGGCTCTTCTCGGACGGACCTGTCCCCGGGCAGGCCGGGAGACGTGTCGCCCTCCTCCTTGTCCGTCGTGCCGCGAGTGGGCGACGAGCGCATTCCGGCCGACGCTGGGCAAGCTGACGTTGGCTGAAGTTCCAGGAGAAACGCGGTCAGTTGGTGGGGTGCGTCGCCCGTCTCATTGGCACCCTCTGCGAGGGCAACCGGCTTGAGCAGCCTCACGGTCTGATTTCAGAGAAGTGACCAGGCCAGGCTTATGCTCCGCCGACAACTCCACACGCCCAGCCGGTGGCGTCATCGACGGCCTCGCCAGCGGGACCGATGACGCCGGCCCCGAACTTCTCCCGGGCGCGGTCGATGGCCGCTTCGGCCACCAGCCGGGCCTCCCGGGCACCGTCCAGACCGATCTACCGGACGGTCTGGTCGGCACCGATGAGATCCTCACCCCGCGCTTCGGTCTGGGACCGTTTTGTGTCGGGGAACAAGAAGTTCTCGAAGGCGTCCAGTCCGAACAAGATGAGCCCGAGCATCACCGGCACGAACAGAGCAATCACGACCATGACGCCTCCCGACGAACAGTGATCACGGGAACGCGGTGGCAGAAACTCCTGGTCCAGGCTGGCCCGAAGGGGCAGACGGCGCGCGACCAACGCGAGAGCCTGTACGCCGTTGGGGTGGACTTTGGCTACATCCGGCTTGGGATGCCAGCGTTGCACGCACGCCTGTCAGGTAGCGCAGTTACTGCGATGGGTGCGTCGACGGATCTCTTCCACGAGCGCCAGGCGCTGACGAGCCCGTAGCGGAAGCCTCCCAGGGCCGTCCTAGGAGAGCGTCTGGTGCCGGGTGTCGGCGAGAGCAATGCGGGCGGTGATGCGTTTACCGCCCGGCTCGCGCCGTGTTTCGACGCTGGCCGCGATGGCCGTCACGATCTCCAGGCCGTGCTGGCCCACCCGGTCGGCGTCAGCGGCCCGAGCCACCGGCAGCTGCGGCTCGGTATCCCACACCTCCACCTCGACCTCCGCCCTCGTGACACGGAGTTGCAGCAGTACCGGGCCCGGGGCGTACTTGTAGGCGTTGGTGACCAGCTCGCTGACCACGAGCTGCGTCAGATCCCGCACGCGGTCCGAGATGTGCAGCCCGTGCCCGGTCCCGGCCCGGGCAAGGAAGTCCGCAGCCAGCTGACGGGCCTGGGCGATGCACACCCTATCCCCCTCCAGCGCGACGGATGCCTGCAGGACGCATTCCGGCGGCGCGGTACAGCCGTCGCCCGCCGGTCCGTCGTCCATCACGCAGCCGTCACTCCCCGTTTCACACCCCCGTGCGTACCCTCACACCCGGGGATGACGCCCAGCGCCTCCTCGATGGTTACGCCACCCACACATCCCGCCCGTAGCATGGGCCGCCGTCCTGTGGATCAAGACTCCGTGTACGTACAGGGGGGGAACGTGAGGACCAAACCAACCGGATCATCTGGCCGGCTCTCGGTCGTCTCCACCACCACTGATGACGGCATCCGGGTGCTCACCCTCACTGGAGAGATCGACCACGACACCGGCCCCATTCTCCGACAGGCTCTGAGCACATCCGACACCCTTGTCGTGCTCGACCTGAGCCAGGTCACTTTCATGGACTCCACCGGCATCAACATCCTCATCGCCGCCCACCACGCCCTCGCCCAAGCAGGCGGCTGGCTGCGCCTGGCCACCCCCACCGGCACCGTCCTGCGCACCCTGCAGATCGTCGGCGTCGACTCCGTCATCGACTGCCGCGACACCCTCCGCCAAGCCCTCTCCATCTGACGGCCGCGGCCGACCAGGCGCTGATGTCTGCTACGCACGCGGTGCCGCAGCCGGTCTCGGGGGGTGACTGCGGCACCCGTGCCAACCCGCCCAGCACGTCCAGAAGACCGCCTTGGGGCTTGAGCATCCGGCTGCCCCATCCGAGCGCGGCCATACTGCGCCGGACAGGTGATAACCCTCCGCTCCTTCTGGCTTCGCGGGCCGGGCGGATCGTCTGCCGGGTGTTCGTGCGGCGGCCAGTGGCCCCGCCACAGACCCCGGTCACGGCTCTGGGCGGATCGCGCCGGCGGGGCCATGTACCCGCACACCCGGGTGGTTGACCGTTCATCCAGATGTGGCTGCGGAAGGGTCAGTGTCCCCGGGCCTCACCACCTGTTGCCCATGGGGACGATCGTCCGGCCGAAGCCCCCATGGAGCCCTCCGCCGAGAGGCGACCGCCCTCCGCACGCCACCACCCACGGCCCAGGCTGGCCTCCCCCGTCCAGCCAGGGCTCTTTCCACGCCTGAAGGCCGCACGGCCGTCCTCCAGGGGCTTCTTCAGCTGAGGTGAAGGGTGGTCAGGGCGGTGGTCCAGTCGGTGACGATGGCCTTCTGAGCGGCCGCGAGGGTGACCTGGCCGGCGCAGACCGC
>NZ_JBIWPO010000107.1:0-8594 GCF_044768275.1 Streptomyces sp. NPDC101152
AGCGCCATCCCGAACTCATTGACGGCTGCCTCACCGAGACCGGACTGACCATCACTTCACACCAACCGAACCCAACCTGAAAAGCTCAGTAACGGTTCGTCAGCAGGGTTGCACGGCAGGAAATTTCCGGTCGTCCGCGAGGTACTGCAGGCCGGCTTTTCCTCCTCGCGGAACCGGCCGGGTCGTTGACTGGAGCACGGCCGTCGTACACCGACACCCCCTGAGGTACAGATGATCGTGTCAGCGAAGCCGCGCCCGACAGGGCCCTGCGGGTACTCCCAGATCCTTCCCGGGGTGGAGGAAAGCGCCGAGAGCGCCCGCAAGCTCGTCCGTGCGGCGCTCGTCGCCTGGCAGTTGGAGGAACTGGCCGAGGCCGGCTCGCTGGTGGTGACCGAGCTCGTGGCCAACTCGGTCCAGCAGACCAACAGCCGCCATATCCAGGTCGCCGTCTTGCGCCGCAGCGAGGGGTTCGTACGGATCGCTGTGGCCGACAGCGCCCGGATCGCACCCACGATGGCCCAGCCCGCACAGGACCTCCCCACCAGCGGCCGGGGCTTGCTCATCATCAGTGCCCTGGCCGAGCACTGGGGGACGGACATCCACCGCTTCGGCAAGCAGGTCTGGGCCGAGCTGGTGTGGGAGTCGGCCGCATGAGCGAAGACAAGCCCAGGGCGTGGGTGGGCGACAGGGTCTACGACCCCCACGCGGACCGGGAGGGCATCATCACTGACGTCAAAGGCGGGGTGTACATCCTGCGGCCCCCCTCCACGTGGGCGGGCACCTGGACCGCACACGACCCCGACAAGCTGGAGGTCACCCTCCCGCGGGAGGAACGCCTCAAACAGCGCCGCGAGCAACCGTGAACCAGCCGCGCTCCAGGGCGCTGCCTCCCCATCCGCCCGCAACGCCGTGCAGGGGCTAACGCACACCCCAGCACACCCGTCGCAGCAGCCCGCAGGAGGCGATTGCGGTCCGGGTATCCACCCCTCTCAACCACATCTTGCTCCCCAACCGCCAACGCTGAGGCCCCCCTATGCCGCACTCATTAGCGACTACTGCCGCTTCGTCCGCCCCTCGTGTGGAACGGGGCGCGGCCTTTGCAGACGTGCATCTCATTATCAGTCCGGTGGGCGCCGACACCGATCTGCGTGCCGCGCTGGAGGATCTGAAGCTGGGGCGATATCTCGCCGCCCGTGACCTGCTCGCCCGCACCGGCCCCAACTGGGCCCTGCGCACCATCCGCAGCCAACTTCTCGCGGCCGGCGCGGGCGAGCCCGGCGTCTTCAAGACCTGGCGTGACGAGGAACCCACCAATCCGGACGCGGCCATGATGTGGGGCCGTGTCCTCACCCGTGCCGCGCTCACCGCCTACCGCGGCAACCAGAGCCCGCAAGTGGTGGCACGAGCGGCCGGTCTGGCCCGGCAAGCCCTCCACCAGGCAAGAGCCCTTGCCCCCGCATGCCCCGTGCCCTGGGTGGATCTCCTCCAGCTGACCCAACTGCCCTTCGCACCACACCACTTCGACCCCCACGCCCCCCCACGCCCCCACACGCCAGATGCCCTGGGACGCACTGAAAGACCCCGCGATGCACCACCGGGGCCCCTGGCCGCTCCTGGCCGAGATCAACCAGCACCTGTCCCTGTGGCGCGAGCACACACCGGCCTTCGTCCACCGCCGCGGCCAACAACCACCGCCCGCCATGGCACAGGCCACGGCCGGCCTGCTCTCCGCACTCCCCCACCTGGCGCCCCTATACGCGCCCACCATCAACTCCTACAAACGCTACCGACCGCACTCCTTCGCCCCCACCCGGTACAACTGGGGCCACGACCACCGCGGCTGCGCCATCCGCGCCTGCGGCCACAGCGCAGGCACCCATCTCGAGGTACGACTAGCCGGAGCCGACGCCAACGTCTACCTCGCCCTCGCCGCCTACACCGCCGCCATCACCCACGGCATCGAAGAACAACTCACTCCACGGCCAGCCTGCGAGGGCGACGCCTACCACGACCAGGGCTCCATCCCCCTCTATCGAGATCTCGCCGAAGCCCTCGCCTACTTCCAGCACAGCACCATCGCCGACCTCCTCCTCGGCAACAACGTCGTCCGCCACTACACCCACACCGCCCAAACCGAACTCGACTGGCACCGCACACACGTCACCGACCTCGAGCGGCAGCGCGGAATCCGCTGAGACCCCCCTGCCGCCGGGTGACCACTCCCCTCCCCGGCGGCAGGGACCACGTTCCTCGTTTCCCCGGATTGGACGGTGACCCGGGGAAACGAGGCCCGCTCCCAGCCCACGCACTCGCGATGCAAAGGGTGCCGCCCGCTGGTGCCGGGAGCTCACTCACCCCCCATCCGTTCCCTTCTTCTGGAGAGTGCCTTGGTCACACCGCCGGCGTGTTACTCGCCCTCGCTTCGGGCCCGTCCGTCGCCACGGCCCTGACCTGTGCGGAGAAGAGCAACACGGACGACCGTCTGGGTCAGCGATGCGAGCAGGTGACCCAGTACCCACCTGAGCCCCTCTTCGTGCAACAGATCACTATTTCTAAAGGATTCACGTGATGCAGATATCCCCTCCCGGGGAGCGGTCCCTGGGGAAGAAGCAGGCAAGCCTGCTCGCGGCCATCATGCGCCGGGTGCCCATCCCGGGATGCGGCAAGGAGCGCCACGTCCTAACGGACCGTGATGTCCGTAGCGCACTGGCCACCCTTTCGCCCGACAACGCGCAGCAGACCGGGGAGCTGCCAGACCGCCCGCGACGCCAGGACCACAGCGATACAGCGGTATCCGAACAGCACCCCGAAAACCCCAAAAGACAGGACGTTCCGCGTGTTCATCAACATCCCGAGCGAACTCGAAGCCGCTCTGATCGACCTTCCTCTCCCTGCGTGGGAACTGGACGGTTCGTTCCTGGCGAAGTCCACCATGGAGGGGTACCGGACCGAGCTGACGGCCACCCCGCGGTTGGAGGAGACCGCCGCGACGCTGCGCCACGCGCTGACCAGGGAGGGCGGCGGATACGCCATATTGCGTCTGGGGAACCTCGCCAAGGCGCTGGGGACCAGCGACCGGTTCCGGCGGCTGGTGACTGGCTTCGCAGCCGAAGTGGCGGTCCCCTTCTCGCCCTTCCCACGGTGGCCCCTGTGGAAGGACATCGGGGTCAAGGTCGACAAGGACCCCGGCAAGTCCAGCGGCATCGGGTACAACGCCTTCCACATGGACCTGGTGAACGCGAGCCTGCCGCCGGACTACACCACACTCCTGTGCGTTCGCCCCGACCCGCTCGGCGGCGGCCTCAGCATCCTCTCCGACGCCCACGCGGCGGTGGCGCGGCTGTCGGAGGACTGCCGCGCCCTACTGGCCGAGTCGGCCTACCACTACGGGACCTTCTTCGACCTGTTCGGCGTGGGCGAGGAGTACAAGCCGTTCCCGATCCTGGACGGCTCCAACCCGGGCGAAAGGTTCATCCGGTTCACCGCCAAGATGCTGGCGAGGTCCGAACTCAGCCAGGCGCACGCCGAATCCGCCAGGAAACTCGCCGAGGAACTCGTCCGCGGGCAGGTCTCCTTCATGCTCCAGCCCGGGGACTACCTCATCGTTGCCCAGCGCCGTTTCCTGCACGGCCGGGAAGCGCTCCACAGCGGTCAGGAGACCATCCCAGCCGCCGACCGCCGGTTGCTCCTCCAGTTGTTCCTGCGCGCGGGGGCCGGCGCAGGCTCGGCCGCGTAGCCGGCCGACGCCACCAGTGACCCACCGAGTCCCGCACCTGGGTCCAGCCCCTAAGCCCACGGCTCGGCTACGGGGCGGGGCCTGGTCGGACACACCCAGAAACGGCTGCGTACCGGGCTCCACGGGCCCGCGCGCCTTAGATGCGCGAGTTGCGCAGGGACTGCCAGACAGCGCCGGCCAGCGCCCGCGTCGCCTGCGGGACCGACAGATCCTCGTGCTCGCGATACAGCGACCAGTTGTACTTGACCAAGGACATCTTGTTAGAGGACAGCGATCCCGTCTGGCCCGCTCGGTACACGGCGAGAGGTTCGACCAGTCCGCGGGCGTCGGCGCCGTCTCGCATGATGCTCAGCCACAGCGCGTAGTCCTGGCGCTTGCGCATCTCCGGCATCAGCCGGGTGCCCAGGGCGTTGCGGTCGTACATGGCGGTGAGGGCGCCGATGTAGTCCCGGCGCAGCATCGCGCGGTAGTCCACGTGCCCGCGCGCGCGGATCACCCGCCCGTTGGGGACCCAGTCGGTGCTCTCGCCGTCGTAGTCGGCGTCCATCTTGTAATAGCTGGTGAACGTCAGCGGCGCATCCCCCTCGGCGGCGAAGGCGAGCTGCTTCTCGGTCTTCTCCGGCAGCCACAGGTCGTCGGAGTCGAGAAACGCGACATAGTCCCCGCGGGCCCGCTCGATCGCGAGGTTGCGGGCCCGGCCCGCACCGCCCCGCTCGGGCGCTGTCTTGGGCAGTACGCGCTCGTCCTGGGCGGCGAACTCCATCAGCAGGTCCATGGAGCTGTCGGAGGACTGATCGTCGGTGACCAGCAGCTCTACGTCAGCGTGCGTCTGCGTGAGCACCGATCGGACGGCCGCGCCGAGGGTGGCTGCCGAGTTGTAGACGGGCATCACGACAGACACCAGAGGCACAGCACTTCTCCTTGCCAGACCAGGAACGACGGTCCATTCAAACACCGCAAACAAGCAGGAGCTGCCATGCACATAGTTGTCGCTGGTCAGGGCTACGTAGGTCTTCCCCTGGCCGTACGCGCCGCAGAGGTGGGGCACCGTGTCGTTGGCTACGACGTGGACCCGCACCGCGTCCAGCAGCTCGCCGCCGGCCAGTCCTGCGTGCGGGACGTGGCCTCCTCGCGGCTTCGCGCAATGCTGGACTCCGGTGCCTACTCCGCGACCACCAACGCTGCCGCGCTGGCCGGCTTCGACATTGCCGTGATCACCGTGCCGACCCCGCTGCGGGACGGCGTGCCCGACCTGACCTACATCGAGTCCTGCGCCCGGACACTGGGTGAGCACCTGCGCCACGGCGCGACGGTGGTCCTGGAGTCCACGAGCTATCCCGGCACCACCGAGGAGATGATGCTGCCGATCCTGGAAGAGACATCGGGCCTCAAGGGCGGGGCAGACTTCCTGGCCGGCTTCAGCCCCGAGCGGATCGGAAACAAGCGGTGGTCGTTCGACGGGACGCCGAAGCTGGTGTCCGGAATCGACGCCAAATCGCTCGACGTGATCAAGGACTTCTACGACGGCATCTTCCAGACCACGGTGCCGGTGTCAGGGCCGAAGGTCGCCGAGCTGGCCAAGCTGCTGGAGAACACCTTCCGGTTCGTCAACATCTCCATGATCAACGAGATGGCGATGCTGGCCGATGCCCTCGGCGTGAACATCTGGGAGGCGATCGACGCCGCCGCGACCAAGCCGTTCGGATTCACGAAGTTCACCCCGGGGCCGGGGGTCGGCGGACACTGCCTGCCCGTCGACCCGATGTTCCTCTCATGGAAGGCCCAGCAGGAGCTTGGCATCCCGTTCCGGTTCGCGGAACTCGCCGCCGACGTGAACCGGCACATGCCCGACTACGTAGTCCGGCGCCTCGTGGAAGCACTCAACAAGCGGGGCATAGCGGTCAGCGGATCTCAGATTCTGCTCCTCGGCCTGACCTACAAGTACGACGCCACCGACCTGCGCAATTCCCCGTCGGCACGTGTCGCCGAACTCCTCATCGGCCTCGGTGCCGATGTCCACGGCGCCGAACCCAACATCCCGGACGGCGACGACACCGAGCTGAACGTGCCCCAGGTCGATGCGACCCCGGAAGAGGTAGCCGCCGCCGATGCGGTGGTTCTTCTCATGGATCATCCGCGATTCGACCTCGCGATGATCGAGAAGCACGCGCCGTACGTGCTCGACTGCCGAAACCGCCTGTCCGGAGCGAACGTCGAGACCCTGTAGTTCCCCAACCCCCTAAGCCGCTGCTGACTTCAACCCCAGGAGTTCCCTTGCGTGACGAATGGGAGCACGTCCACACGGACTACACCCGGCCCGCGCAGCGCCCCGCGCCTGCCTCGTTGGCCGAGAGCGAGGGCGACTGGCGCCGCTACCTGGAAGGTGACACCCCCAACGGCTGGCTGATCCAGCACAGCGCGATGACCGAAGCGCTCGTCAGCGGCCGGCCCATGTACCTGCTGCACACCACCAAGGACATCGCCGCGATCCGCACCAGCGGTGAGCTGCACGTCTCCACCGGGTGCCTGGTCGGGGCCCTGTACTGCTCCCCTCTGACCCGTCAGCGGGAAGGACTGCGTCCGCACAATCTCGGCGCCTACCTGATGCAGACGAAGCCCGGCACCACGCCCATGATCTTCGAGGTCATCCCGGATGCTCCGATGCCCACCAAGGGCGTGGACTATCTGCACCTCGGTGCCATCCACCTGCGTACCTACCTGCGCTACCAGAACTTTCTCACCCTGGCCGAGAACGACCAGCTCGACCATGCCGTGCTGACCGCGCTGGGCGCCGCGGCCGGATTCCTCGACACCGCCCTGCGCAACGCAGTCGGTCGCGCCACGAAGGCCCCCGAGTTCATCGACCAGTTGGCCGCTGCCGTGCCCGCTGTACCGTTTCTCGGCTACCTGTACTTCGAGGTGCTGTCCGAGTACCTGATGCTCCACTCCACGACTCCGGAGACCAGGGGCTACGCCCAGGCCGGAGAGCTGAACAACTGGCTGTACAAGCGACTCGCGTTCGCCGCCGTGGACGGCATGCACCGACTGTTCGACCTGGCCCGCTTCCATCCGCGCCACCAGCAGCTCGTCCAGCTCATCGCCGGCGTGGAACCGGCGCTCGCTCCGGGAGTCGCCGAGTACGTGCGGCGGCGGCTGTCCCATCTGTTCGCCCGGATCGCGCTGCACCCGTCCCACGATGCGGCCACGGTGAGCTTCCGGGGCATTGATCTCAGCGCGCTCCGGTACGTCGCGCCGGGGCTGGTCGGGCAGATGGTCTTTCGCGAGATCCGGTACATGCCGCGCTATCGGCAGCTCTACCACTGCTTCGAGAAAGCCAAAGCACTGGAGGCTTGGGACTACTGGAACCACGAGGGCATCCCCACGCCCTTCAACGGCATCCTCCCCAAGGGCGAGATCGGGATACACCCCGTCTACCCCCGGTCGGCAGTCAGGGCGTGGACGGCAAAGCGGGACAGCAGAGGCTTCCTGCACCCAGCCCAGGAGATCACCGCTGTCCTCACGCCGCACCTGGCGTCGTGGTGGGCGCCACCTCGCAACCGCGGACGGATGATCACCACTGATCCCCAGGTCATGGTGGACCGTAGTCCCCGGTCCTCGGTTCCCGCCTACCGGTCATCTATCGAGGGGATCTCCGCGTGACCACGAAACCCCTGACTATCCTCACCGGCATCAACCGCACGTCCGAGCCTTCGTCCGGCAGCATGATCCTCGTCGGCGACCTCTACCACGCCATGCCCAACACCCATACGACCTTCCTCGGCCGGACACCAGTCCAGCAGGTGTGGAAGACCGCGTTCGATCACCTGATCCCCCTCTCCACGACGAAGCAACCCCAGGGCCCTGGCTTCGACACCTACGTGGACGAGCTGACGCAAGAGGTAGGGACGCTCATCGAGCAGATCCCGCCGGACGCCATCCACGCCCAGAACGTCGGGTTCGCACTCAGCCTCGCACTCAGTCGCACCGCCGGCACGATCCCGATCATCTCCATCGCTCACGGCCCCGAAGTGATGGCGGCCGAGCGCAACATGGCGGAGCACGAGGCCGTGCTCGAAGTCGCCGGCGCCAGCGCCGCGATCGTCACCCCGACTTCCCTCCTCGCCGACCGCATCGATCGCCTCACCGGGCGCCGGTTCACCGACCGCATCGTCATCATCCCGTGGGGCATACGTCTGGCAGATGCCCATGTGCGTGATCAGCCCTCCGCAGGGTCCGGTCCCCTGTCTCTGGTACACGCCGGCCGCCTGGACGACAACAAATCCACGATCACCGCCGTTGAATCCCTCGCATTGACCGACCAGCCGCACCACTTGACCGTGATCGGCAACGGACCCCTACGGGAGCATCTGGAACAGCGGACTATCGAACTCGGCCTGCGGGATCGAGTCCATTTTGATCCGTTCCTGCCCCGCGCCGAACTGTGGCGCCGCCTGCCGAACTTCGACGCCTTCGTCTTCACGACCAAGGGTCTGGAGGCCTTCGGGCTCGTCCTCGTTGAGGCCCAAGCCCACGGACTTCCGGTTGTCTACTCCGATCTTCCCGGTGTGAGGGAAATCCTCGGGAGCGCTGGTGTTCCGTACACTCCCGGCGACCCGAGCTCGCTGGCCGTGGCCCTAGACGAGATGGGCCGAAACTTCCATCGGCGGAAGACCCTGATCAAGGCGGCTCCACATAACGCGCGCCGATACGACATCACTGCCACCAGCCGCCAGCTTCGCGACTTAACGCTCCGGGTTACCTCCTACCGGTAGTTCGTTAAATCCGGCGGTAGAGATCAAGACCGTGTCCGGTGGTGACCGCGTCGATCAGGGCCTGGAGCTCGGAGGGTGGGTCCGTG
>NZ_JBIWPO010000108.1:0-8482 GCF_044768275.1 Streptomyces sp. NPDC101152
CCCAGCGAACCGGATTTACAGCCCGCCAGCAGCAGGCAGGCGAGCAGGATGGGCGGTAGGGCACGGCGGACAGTACGCATGACGATCCCTCACAGGCAGACGACCACTGAGCAGATGCTCCCCCAGCAGCATCCGGTCCTACCACGCGGGGTACGGCGCACCGATGCACGCCCACAGGGTCAGCGCCTCTGCGGGCGGCGCACGCCCGGAAATGCCGCGAGCCTCATCCCCGGTGAGGGCGGGATGAGGCTCGCATCGGAGCGCCGGGCAGGCCTTGCACCTGCATTTCCCCGCAGGAAGCGGGGCGTCTTTCCTTGGACCACCAACGCAGAAACCAGCGCCCGGAGTCGGGCGGCTCAAGATCAAGTATGGCGCCGTCGCGGTACTACCCGGCCCGCCGATGCCGCGCACCAGGGGTTCCGCGGTGGTTCGGGCAGGTGTGCTTCACAGAGCGTCGCCGGACTCAGTCGGGTAGGTGGTGGTGTACTCCTCCACCGGCACGGCCATCGATGCGGCGTATTCGGCGCGCTGCTGCCGGTCGGCTTCGGTGATCTCCGGGTGGAGCGGGGCGGTTTCAGGGGCCGGCCAGAGTTGGATGAGGTGGCGCTCGCCGTGGTCGCCGATGCCGGGTTCGGGGTCGTCCGTGTGGCAGTACAAGCGCATCCGCACCCAGATCGTGCTGTCGCTGTCGGCGTTCGGGAGGTGGAGGGGGGCTGCGTCGTCAGGCCAGGCGTCCAGGACGTCGCCCGGCTCGAGGGTGGCCAGGCTCAGGGCGGATGTCTGGGTGCGCAGGCTGAGTTCCTCCGCCGCCTCCCACTCTTCGTCGGTAGGCGGCGCGGGCGGCGCGTCGTGGATCTGGAACGTCAGGTGGACGGGGCCGGTGTCGGTGGTGGTCAGCACGACGGCGCTGGCCTCGGTGGCGGGGCCGCAGCGCCAGCCATACGGCATCTGGGTGGGGTAGTCCTCCAGCTCCGTGAAGCCGACGAGGTAGCCGGACTCCCCCACCTCGATCGTGAAGGCGGCCTCGTTGACCAGCATGAACGAACTCCTCCTGCCAGGACAGGGCACCCCCGCCCACCCCACGAGAAGGGGAGGCGAGGGCGCCCTGGGGTGTGCTCAGTGTGCCGGATTCAGGCGATCACATAGAACGGGTCGTGGTCCATGACGTGGAACTGGCGCCGCCAGTTGGTGATGTAGGCGCCCTGGCCGTCGTTCTCGCTCTTCTTGACCCAGGTGATGGTGCGCTGGGCGGCCGGCAGATGGGTGCCGCCCTCGTAGGTGGAGGCGAAGGGGTACTCGTCGCACGAGGTACGCCCGGCGCGCCGCATGTCCGCGGGCGCCGTGCCCGAGCAGACGGCCTGCCGGTTCTTCTTCTGCTGAGCGGCGTTGATCATCCAGTGCAGCGGCTTGCCGCCGCTGCCCGGGTCGCCGTAGTGGCCGCCGCGTGAGCGCAGCTTTCGGATGCCCTCCGCGATCCGCGGCAGGGTGGAGAGGTTGATGCCGGTGGGCGCCTCGGTGATGGCGCAGCCGGTGGTGCCGTAGTAGTTGTCGCACCGGTAGACGGCGGAGGCGTAGGAGACGGTGCCGGGGGTGTAGCCGGCCTTGGTGAAGGTGTACGTGTAGGTGGTCTTCGCCTTGGGGTTGATCTTCTTGCGGGCGATCGCGCCGGTCGTGTAGTCGACGCTGCCGCTGGCCGCGCTGTCGAGGGTGTGACCCTGGGCGAAGTGCACGCCGGCCTTCGTTCCGCCGCCGGAGACGGCGGCCACCTCGACGGAGACGCCCTTGCCCTGGCCGGTGGTGGTCGCCTTGGAGATGGTGAACTGCTCACTCCAGTTCGCCGAGCTGGCCTTCAAGGTCATCTGGTGCTTGACGCTGAAGTCGGCCGTGCCCTCGATGACCGGCGCGCCGTCGACGACCTTGACGACGTCGACGTGGACGGCCACCCACTCGCACTCGCTGAACCGATTGATCGTGATCTTGTTGATGCTGCACGTCGCCACCACGCCCGCACCCGCGGTCGTGGGGTGCGCCTGCGCGCGGGGTGCGCCGATGGTGACCCGCAACTGCGCGGTGGGGCTCTGGTCGGCCACCGCTGACGGGGCGCCGGCCGTGGCCAGCACACCCAGTGCGACGGCCCCCGTGGTGAACAGCGTTCTCAGTCTCAAGTTGTACCCCCGGTGTTGGTCGAAACCAGCGAGGGCACACACGTCAACTCACGCGTTCCCCCGCCGCGTTGACCTCATCCAAACACTCACCGCACAGCCACCGCACACCATTTTGATCCTTCTTAGCCAGGTTCGATCAGTCCTTGACCGTGGCGCGGGAGCCGAGAGGGATGCCGGGAAGGAACGTCAGCCAAAGGGAACGTCACAGGCGCTTGTCGAACAGGCGTACAGTGCGCTCGACCTACTTCGATCTTTGAATATGAATCCCAGGGGGACCGAGGTGAACAGACACCTGTTCCGGCTGCTGGTGGCTGCGGGCAGCATGGCGCTGGCGACCATACCGCTCGCCGCGCCCGCCCAGGCCGGCGCCAGATCGGCCAGTTCGTGCCCGTCGGGCTACCTGTGCGCCTGGAGCGGTACGAACACGACCGGTTCCATGATGAAGACCCGCACCAACATGCCCACGATGGGCTCGTGGAACAACAAGATCCGCTCCTACTGGAACCGCACGTCCAGGATCTCGTGCCTGTTCACCGATCCGAACTACGGCGGCTCCTTCTTCCCCGACCCACCGGACAACGGCATCTCCGACTACGACCGGGGCCTGGACAAAACGATCAGCTCGATCAAGTTCGTGCCCAACGAACGGGAATGCATCGGTCCGCCGTACGCCGCCTGGTACACGCAGGCCAGCCCGCAGCCGGCCGGATTCGGTGATCTCAACGGGGACGGCCGCGCGGACCTGCTGTCCAGGGACCGCAGCGGCCGGCTCTGGTTCGTCTCCGGGACCGGGGACGGCACCCTGATCAGCGGCGGCTGGAACTCCATGAACGCCCTGACCCGCCACGGCGACCTCAACGGCGACGGCACCGAAGACCTCCTGGCCCGCGACACCTCGGGCAAACTGTGGCTCTACCCGGGCACCGGACACGGCACCTTCGGCGCCCGCAAATCCCTGGGCAGCGGCTGGAAATCCATGGCCACCCTCACCGCCACCGGCGACCTCAACAGCGATGGCCACGGCGACCTCCTGGCCCGCGACACCTCGGGCAAACTGTGGCTCTACCCCGGCACGGGACACGGCACCTTCGGCACCCGCAAGCTCATCGGCGGCGGCTGGGGCCAGATATCGACCTTCCTCAGCGTCGGCGACGTCAACGGCGACGGCCACCTCGACCTGGTCGCAGCCACCCAGGACGGCTACAACAACCCCAACGCAACCGCGACAGCCAATCAGATGCGGCTCTACGCAGGCAACGGCAGAGGCACCCTCGCCCGGTACGAGCTGATGAACCAGAACTGGTACGACCTGCACGGCGGCTTCTGACCGCATCCCCCCTTCAGGGCCGGCCCGCAGACAGGGGAGGCCCTGAAGACGGCTTGCCATCCGGCATGTATGGCCACTGCGCACGGATCGAAACGAGAAAGGCCCTCGGCGCAGGGCGCCGTCCCGGGGGGCTCTGCGCCGAGACGACCAGCGGAATCTCGACGCCCACCCACCTACGACATCGAACGCTGTCTACTCGTGCCTGTCACGGCTGTTGAGGCCCGATCAGAGACGGTCTCCCCTGCTTGGCCGCGAACAGGGGCGCCGACTGGATCAGTC
Source organism: Streptomyces sp. NPDC101152 (assembly GCF_044768275.1). Classification (NCBI taxonomy): domain Bacteria; kingdom Bacillati; phylum Actinomycetota; class Actinomycetes; order Kitasatosporales; family Streptomycetaceae; genus Streptomyces; species Streptomyces sp. NPDC101152. The sequence goes on from NZ_JBIWPO010000108.1 coordinate 3,772, forward strand.
CAGCTACTTGAACCAGTAGCGGACACCGTGGTGACGGGAGCAGATGCCCTGAGAGTGCCGCGAGTAGGACACGCTGGCGTCCTTGCACTTCGCCGTCTCGTACTTGTCCTTCGGTTTCTGGTGATGCGTCCAGCCGCACACCCCGGTGGTGTGACGGACGCAGTGGTGTGCGGTGTTGGTGGACGGCAACGTCGCCGCCGACGCGGCCGGCGCGCTGAACAAAACCCCTGCGAGAGCAACAGCAACCGCCGATGCAGCAAGACGTGGACGCAACGGAATCCCGGTAGGCTGGCTGTGACGTTGTCCAGCGGGGTCTGGCACAAGTTCCGTGGAGCGTGCACGGTGAGTAATCGGTTGGGGTGGCAGTTCCGACTGGCTAGGCTCCGACGCCATGAGTGGACCGGTATTGGCGATCGAGTTGGCGGAGGCGGTCCCGCACTCGGCGATCCAGCGACTTCGCGAATTTCTGGTTCGCTCATCGGCGCGTTTTGAGGAGAAGCGGGTCGGCGAGTACGACCTGCACATTCGCGCGGACAGCCTTGGCATCACGGACACCGCGGGTGTCGACGGGCGTCGGCCCGTCCTGGTCTCTCTCATGGGGCCCTCTGTCGGTAACGAAGCTATCGTCGAGGCCGAGCACGCCGACGAAGCCGACCAAGAACCTCTCATTGGCTTCACCCCGACCCACGCGGTCAACGTCATCGCGTTTTGCAACAGCCCGGTCGACCACGCCGTCACAGCTCTGTTGACCGCCGCCATCATGGACGTGGTCGGCGGCGTCGCCAACGCCGAACTGCGGGAAGACCAGGTGCCGATCGTCGTCGGCCTTCCAGGCGTCGTCGCAACGACGACTGATCCGTGGCCCGCCGGGTACGGATCAGCGGAATTCCTCAGAGCGTGGAGCGGCCGGCCCGGTTTCCGGCTTCTGAAGTAGCCGGAACTCATCCGGTCGGCTCACGCGAGCAGTACATGTTTGCGCAACAACGCGAAGTCGGCGCGGCCGAACATCTGCCGCTTGAGCATCTTGATCCGGTTGACTGCTCCTTCGACCGGGCCTGAGTTCCAGTTAGTGGTCAGCCCGGCGGTCACGGCGTCGAAGTCGCTGTGCAGGCCGGTGGCAAAGCTGCTGATGCCGGGGAGGTTGGCGTCCGCGGCTTCGGTGATCCACTCGGGCAGACGGGTGCCGCTGAGTGTGGTGAGCATCTCCGCGAACGAGCTGGTCAGCTGGGCTGCGGACGCCAGCTCGGGGCAGCGGTTGAGTACAGCTTTGCGGTGCAGTTTCTCCTCCTGGGTGAGTGTGGCCGGGTGCCGGGTGAGCCAGCCGGTCACCTGCCGCACTGACGGCGGTGGCGGATCGGGCGTGAAGCCTTCTGGCCGGGGCAGGTCGCGCCGGGCCCAGTCGCGGACGGTGGAGTAGTGGCCGCGGAAGCCACGTGCCGCGATCTCGCGGTAGAGATCGAGGATGGTCACCTTGCCGTCGGCCTCCGCCCAGCGTTGCGCCAGGTAGGGCTTGAACGGGTCGAGTTTGCTGGGCAGTTGGCGCTTGCGGCCCTTGACCATTTCCTGCCAGCGGGCGGCGCGGGCGTGCCGCTGGACGGTGTGGCGTCCCCAGCCCAGGTGGCGGGCGATGTGGCGGATGCCCATGCCTTGGTCGAGGAGTTCGTGGACGAGGGCGTGATGGGCGCGGGCCCGCTCGGCGAACCTGCCGGTCGGATCCGCCTCTTCATCGTCCTGGTTGGAGGTCGCTTCGGCGGGCGTCTCCCAAGCAGGCTCCGGTTCTGGGCTGGCCGGGGGCAGGTCGCGAAGGCACGTGCGGTGGGCTGCAACGGTCTTTTCGACCGCTGTGGCGAGGTTCTGCCAGAGGTGGAAGCGGTCGGCGACCTGGAGAGCATGGGGCGCAGCGGTGGCAGCTGCCTCGGCGTAGGCGCCGGAGCGGTCGCGGCAGATGACCTCGATGCCGGGATGAGCCTTCAGCCACGGGGCGAGAGTGGCGGCGTCGCGTTCGGGTAGCAGGTCGAGGACCTGATGGTTCTCTGCGTCGATCACACCGGTTCCGTAGACGTGAACGCGCAGCAGGGCGAAGTCGTCCACGCCGGCGGCTCGGGGCTCGGAGATAGTCGGGTCAGGCAGCTCCATCACACGCCGCAGCAGCGTAGTGCGGCTGGTGGTGACGCCTATGAGGCGGGCGAGGCGAACACCGGCCCGGCCGGCGAGGGCCAGACCGATCGCGCCCATGGTCTTGCGCAGCCGCTCGGTGACCCGACCGTGGCGGCGGGTCAGTCCTGGCACCTGCTCGACGAACGTCCGACGACTGCACTCCGCGGCCTTACAGAGGAACCGCCGGCCCCGTAACGCGAGTTGAGCTCTTCGTCCGGCAGTAGGAAGGTCTGCTGGAAACCGCAGGTAAGAGCTGTGAACCCGCTCTGTCCACTGCGTGCAGTCCGGGCAGGAGGCCCCGGACGGCGTGCACCGGGCCTCGATGCGTATTGCCTCGCCGTCCGTGCGCACCGCCACGACCGCCACTCCTGGGATCGACGGAAACAGCAACTCCTGCAGGTGGTACAACGCCTCGTTCACGGCCACCGAATGTCAGCCGTACCACCCGCACGTGGACCGATTTCAAGGCGATTTCCGCACCGACCGACGGGAGATCAACAACTACAATGAGTAGTCGGCACACGGAACTTGCGCCAGATCCGTCCAGGGCTCTGGTCCACTTCTTGTGGTCACGTACGCAGGGTGACTGTTGATCTTCGCCTAGGTGGTTTGAGCGGTCGTAGGCGGTCAGTGCGGGCATGACCGGCTGGCCGCGCCTGAAGCTGGCTCCTCTCATCAGACCCCTGGAATCGATCACCTAGGCTGGCGCGGTGACTGATGAGCAGGAGCGGGTGCAGCCGTCGGGAGTGTGGGCCACGGCGGTAGGGGTGGCCAGAGTGAGGGCGCTGGAGACCGAGCGGGAGAACGCCCTGTTCCGCGACCCCCTGGCACAGGCCTTCGCCGCCGCTGGCGGCCTGTGGCCCTCCTTGCCGCCGCTGCCCGATGATGAGGCCGCGCGACGCCGCTGGCTGGCCGTGTCGTTCTCCATCGTCATCAGGACGAAGTTCCTCGACGACATGTTGCAGCAGGCCTCCGCGTCCGGGGCCCGGCAGGTTGTACTGCTCGGCGCCGGCATGGACAGCCGGGCCTTCCGGATGGACTGGCCCGCGGGCACCCGGCTGTTCGAGGTCGACACCGCCGCCCCACTGGACTTCAAGGCTTCGGTGCTGCGCCAGGAGCGGGCTGTCGCACGCTGCGAGCGGATCACCGTCGCGGTGGATCTGCGTGAGGACTGGCCAGGCGCGCTGGCCGCCGCGGGGCACGACCCGGCCGTGCCGACCGCGTGGATCGCCGAGGGACTATTGATCTATCTGCCCGAGGACGCGGTGGAGCTGCTGCTGGCCCGGATCAGCGCGCAGTCGGCGGCGGGCAGCCGGATGGGGCTGACGCTAGGCTCGCGCGGCGTGATCGAGCGCTTCGGCGCGGACGCCGTGCCGGGATCGGCGGCGTCCATGTGGGTCTCGGAGATGCCCGACGACCCGGTTGGCTGGCTGGCCGGGCACGGCTGGGAGGCCGAGAGCCACACCCTGCGCGAGCGCGCTGCCGCCTACGGCCGCCCGATCAGTACCCCGCCGCAGCGCGACGAGCGGCCCGGCGGACTGATTTCTGCGGTCCGCCGGTAGAGCGCCTCGCGATTCCCTCGGTGATCGATTCCCAGGGAGCCTGATGAGTGGAGCTAGCTTCATGCGCAGCCGGCCAGTGACGCGCGCACTGGCGTCCACCACCACTGAAGTCCGCCCGGAATCGCCTGGCTGGACGCTGGTGTGGTCGACAGTCCTTCGCCGTGAACGAAGTGCTGCCGCAGTTGAACGAGCTGCTGTTTTCCTCAGTCGAGGGCGTGTTGGTGGAATCGGTTGAGGTGATCGACACGGTCGTCCGGGTCGAGGCCCGTACGACCGCTGGGCGGGCGGTCTGTCCGGGGTGCGGGTGCTGGTCGGGGCGAATACACGGCTCCTTCGTGCGTTTTCCTCGCGATCTGCCGACGACGGGCAAGTTCGTCGTGGTGTCGTTGCGGGTGCGGAGGTTCGTCTGTGAGGAGGAATCCTGCGAGCGCATGACCTTCGCCGAGCAAGTACGCGGTTTCACCCGCAGGTTCGGGCGACGGACCGAGCGGCTGCGGTCGACGCTGGTGTCGGTCGGTCTTGCGCTCGCGGGCCGGGCCGGCGCCCGGATGACGGACGCCCTCAAGGTTCCAGTCAGCCGGAACACCGCTGAGGCTGATCGCCTCTCTTCCGGATCCCACCACCGCAGTACCCCGCATGGTCGGCGTGGACGAGTACGCCCAGCGCAAGTGCTGCGTCCACGGAACCGTGCTCGTCGACGTCGAGACACGTTGCCCGGTCGACCTCCTTCCCGATCGGGAGGCGGACACGCTCGCGGCCTGGCTCGCCGAGCGGCCTGGCATCGAGATCGTCTGCCGTGACCGGGCGCCCTTCTTCGCCGAAGGTGCCACCCGCGGCGCCCCGCAGGCCCTCCAGGTCGCCGACCGATGGCAGTGCGCCATGAGGCGCCTGTGCGCTGTGAGGCGCGGGGAATCGAAGGAGGTGCAAGACCTCCTCGCCGGGCCGTCGCAGCGGCCCAGTGGAAGCTGAGCGCAGTCCGACCCGGGAGGCGC
>NZ_JBIWPO010000109.1:0-8241 GCF_044768275.1 Streptomyces sp. NPDC101152
CGCCATCCCGAACTCATTGACGGCTGCCTCACCGAGACCGGACTGACCATCACTTCACACCAACCGAACCCAACCTGAAAAGCTCAGTAGTTCGGGGCAGCTGCTGTCTGAGAAGCAGAAAGCTCGACCCGCGAGGGAAGAATCTCCCTGCTTCAGCTGGGGGAGAAGTCAACGAGGGTCTCATCGCCAAGACCGGGTTCGACTTCCAACCGCCGTAACTGGTGCAGGTGTCCCAGAACACCTGCACCAGTCGGCTGCGCTGGTGCGCCGGCGGTTCGCTGTCCACGGGGCTCGCGAGGGGATCTGCGTCCAGGGCCGGGTCGCTGACCTGGTAGGTCATGTGGGAGAACTCGTCGGCGTTGTCGCACTCGAGACCTGCGGTGATGGTCAGTGAGGGGCGCGGGTTGGGCACCCACTCGCTGGTGGTGCGGGACACGGATTCCACGGTGTAGGTCCAGCCGTATCCCGACACCTTCCTCGGGTCCCGGCCCGGAGCCTGCCGCGCGGCCTGCCCGGAGTGCGTGGTCTGGCCGGTCCGCCCGGCCTGTGTGGAGTGCGTGGGCTGCGTGGAGTCCGTGGACTGCGGCTGAGAGCGGGTGGAGTGGCCGGAACGGCCCGGCGCGGGCCAGAAGACATGGGAGAGGAACGCGAGGAGTGCGAGGACCGCGCAGCCGCCTGCGAGCGCGTAGCCGTTGGTGCGCCGCCGCTGGGTGGGGGCCGGCGAGGAGCGCTGCGCAAGCCCGCGTGTCGCGGCGGCAGGCGCGAGGTGGGTGCTGTCTGCGGTGGGGGCACCACCTGCCGCGCCATCATCTCTTGGGCTGGCTGGGCCGTGTAGGGCACGCCGTGTTCGACGGCGGCGCGGGCGCGGCCGACGGCGGCGTCCGGGTACTGCGCCGGATCCAGCCCTACCGCAAGGGCGAGTCCGACCTGATCCATGGGTGAGCTGGGCGACCAGCGGCAGTCCGCGGCCGCCCTCGATCCCACGCCGTGAGGCTGGGGAGGACGTTCTCTCGCCGTCGTGCAGGCGGTCGGGGCCGATCAATTGAAGGAGGGGGCGACGCTGATCAACCGCCCCGGCTACCGGTGCGGCTTGCGGGACTGATCGGCGCGGGCGCCTGCTCCTCACATCAGGGGATCCCCGAACTGTTCGAGGAGAGCGTCGACCGGCGTGTCATTCGCGGGAGCGGACGCGCCGTTGTGCAGGACCTGCTCCGCCCAGATGACTTTGCCGCGCGACGTGTACCGCGTCCCCCACCGCTGTGCGAACTGCGCCACGAGGAACAGCCCACGCCCGCCCTCGTCCGTGGTTGCCGCCCGACGCAGTCGGGGAGAGGTGCTGGAGCCGTCCGACACCTCACAGATCAGACTGCGTCCGCGCAGCAGGCGCACCTTCACAGGTGGCGATCCGTAGCGGATCGCGTTCGTGACCAGCTCGCTGAGGATCAGCTCTGTGGTGAACGCGGTCTCGTCCAGCCCCCAGCCGCTCAGAACCGTCCTGCACTGGGCCCGCACCGAGGGCACCACCGCCGTGTCGGGGGGAACATCCCACTCGGCCACCGAAGAGGACGGGATCCGCCGGGTCCGCGCCGCCAGCAGTGCGATGTCGTCCGAGAGCCGGGTCGGCTTCAACGCCCCGATCACGGCTTGGCAGGTCTCCTCCGGAGTGCGTTCCCCAGCCCCGGCTCCGCCTAGCGCCCGGCGCAGCTCTTCGAGACCGGCGTCGATGTCACGGGCAGTGTTCTTGACCAGCCCGTCGGTGTACAGGATCAGCTGGGAGCCCTCCGCCAGGTGCACCTCGGCGGCTTCGAAGGGGTAGCCTCCGAGGCCGAACGGGGGAGAGGCCGGCACCTCCGGGCAGACGACCGTCCCGTCCGGGTTCACCACCACGGGGCCGGGATGCCCCGCACGGGCCATCGTGCAGATCCCTGTCACGGCGTCGTAGATGGCATACAGGCACGTCGCTCCGGTCAACCCCGTCCCCTCCTGGTCGTCGGGGGCAGCGCTGGAGTCGTCCTCGTCGTCCAGGCGGGCGACCAGATCGTCCAGCTTTCCAAGGACCTCGTCGACGGGGAGGTCCAGCGTGGCGAAGTTGTGCACGGCGACGCGCAGCCGGCCCATCGTCGCCGAGGCGTGTAGCCCGTGGCCGACGACATCGCCTATCACCAGCGCGACCCGTCCGCCCGGCAGCGGAATGACGTCGAACCAGTCCCCGCCCACTCCCGCCTCCGACGGCAGGTACCGCCAGGCCACCTCCAGGGCGTCCTGCTCCGGCTGGCCCCGCGGCAGCAGACTGCGCTGCAGAGTCACCGTCATCGCGTGCTCGCGGGTGAACCTCCGGGCGTTGTCGATGGCCACCGCCGCCCGCGCGCCGAGCTCTTCCGCGAAGGCCACGTCCTCCGGCTCGAACGCGGGCGAGCCCTCCGTCCGGTAGAAGTGCGCGAGGCCCAGGGGCACCCCGCGCGCCCGCAGCGGCATGGTCACCAGGGAGCGCAATCCGAGTTCCAGAGCCCTTCGAGCGCGTTCCGGATCCTGTTCCTGCCAGCCGTCAGCCTGCCGCAGGTCTGCCTCCAGGACGCCCCGGCCCTGTTCGAGCGCCAGCATCTGCGGAGTCTCGGGCGAGAATGTGATCACTTCACCCAGCCGGTACACCAGCAGCATCCGCTGATCTCCGCTGATCGCGGACCGCAGCAGGTGGCGCCAGCCCTTCGTCGTCGGCTCAGAGCCACGCACCACCGAATCCAGCAGATCCACCGCGACGAGGTCGGCGAACCGGGGCACCGCCACGTCGGCCAGCTCCTGGGCCGTGCGCTCCACATCCAGCGTCGTCCCGATCCGCATCCCCGCCTCGTACAGCAGCTTCAGCTGCCCCAGCGCCACCTCGGCCCGCCCCGACACCACCGCCAGCTCCGTCGTGTCCCGCAACGTCACCACGCTGCCCGCGTCGTCGGCCTCCGGGAACGTGGGCCGTTTGTTCACGGCCAGCAACCGGTCGTTGGCGAGGTACACCTCGTCGGTGACCTTCTCCGGGGATGCGAGCACGCGCGCCATCTGCTCGGGAAGCCCCAGCTCCCGCAGGTGCCGCCCTTGTGCGTCGGCCGGCAGACCCAGTAGCCGCTTTGCCTCTTCGTTGGCCAGCAGCAGCTGCCGGTCCTCGCCGGTGATCAGAACCCCCTCCCGTACCGCGTGCAGCACGGCTTGGTGGTGCTCGTACAGCCGCGCCAGCTCCGCCGGGGCCAGGCCATGCGTCTGCCGCAGCAGTCGCCGGGACACCGCGGTCGTCCCTGCCGCGGCCAGCACCAGCATGATCGCGCCAACGCCCAGGACGATCGGCAGCTGCGGCATCCAGAGTCGCACCACGTTCGTGACGGTGATCCCCGCAGAAACCAGGCCGACGATCCGGCCGCGCGCATCGGTCACCGGGACGACCGCTTGGATGGCCGTCCCCTTGCCCGCCGGCAGAGGCGGACCGCCCGCCTGTTCGACGACGGTACGGCCCTCGAGCGCCGGCTCGATGGTGCCGACGAACTTCTTGCCGATCTCCGAGGGGTAGGGATACGTATACCGGATTCCGTCCGTGCTGAGGACGACGATGAAGTCCATGCCCGCCCGCTTGCGCGCCTGCTCGGCTCTCGGTTGCAGCACGGCGGTCGGATCCGGGCTGCGCAGCGCCAGGCTCACACCGGGGGCGCTGGCGAACGACTGGGCGGCCACCACCGACTCCCGACGCCCCTGCCGCACAGCGTCGCGCCCCGCCTGCAGCATGATGCCCGCCACCGCGGCAACCACCAGCAGCAGCACGATCATGCTCTGAACGAGGAACACCTGCCCCGCCGCGGTGCGCGGGTTCAGGACGGACAGGCGCCGAGTCCGCCGGCCACCGTCTGGCGGAGGACGTGAGGTCCGCAATCGGCTCAGATGTCCTTTCATACACCCTTGATAACACCGCTGCGCAGGCCTGGGATGACTGACGACGCCTGTCCGCAGAGGGTGAACCCGGGGCGAGTAACCGGAGGGCGATGACGGGGACGGCCCGAGCGGCGCGTCGCGTGAGGGGTCTTAGGTACGGCGGGCCGGGCCCAGCACGCGCCTTCCGTCGGCCGGATGGTGGCGCATCCACCGCACATGTCTGATCATCAGGACCGAGCCACGTCGTCCATCCGAGCTCGATGCCTGGTTCCTATCGTTATGATGCATTTTGTGATCGGGTTTGGGTGGCCGTGGCGTCGGCATCCTCTGCGCGGCGGCCTATGGGAAGCGGCCACGCTGTCACCGGTGATCCTCACGGCCCTTATCGCCGCTCTGGCGTTCTCCACTCCACGGCAGATCGCTTTCAGCCGCCTCCTTCCCACCGCTCCCGCTCTCGCCGCCGCCATGTGGCCTGTGCTTCCCACGCTCCTGCTCGGACTGTTCTGCCTCCTGGTCATGATCGGTCTCGGCTTCGTCTACACCGACCTGGGAACGCCCTACACGTCGGCAGCCATCGTCGCGGTCACCCTGGCGGCCGCCTACGCCAGCCATGTCCGGCTGCAGCGCGAAGAGACGCTGTTCCACGTCCGGCTTGTCGCCGAGGCCGCCCAGGAGGTGCTGCTGCGCCCCCTGCCGCGCCGCATGAACAACATCGAGATCGAGGCCCTGTACCTGGCGGCCCAGGAGGAGGCCCGAATCGGTGGTGACTTCTATGAGGCGGCCGACACGCCGTACGGGATCCGGCTCCTCATCGGCGACGTGCGCGGCAAGGGCCTGTCCGCGGTCGGAGCGGCCTCCGCGTTGATCAGCTGCTTCAGGGAAGCCGCGTACGACGAGCCCGGTCTCGGCGGCATCATCCATCGGCTGGAGGTCACCATCGCACGTCACAGTGCCGCCTTCCCCCTCCTGGACCGGCCCGAGCACTTCGCCACCGCCCTCATCACCGAGATCCCCCGGGACGGCGGCCAGGTCAGAATCCTCAGCTGCGGGCACCCGCCACCCCTGCTCGTCCACCAGGGGAAGGCCCGCCTGCTGGAAGCCAGCACCCCCTCGCCGCCGCTCAACCTGACGACGCTCGTCGGCGAGCACCACCGCGTGGACGCCTTCGACTTCACCCCCGGCGATCAGCTGCTCCTCTACACCGACGGGGTGACGGAGGCCCGGGACCGCACCGGCACGTTCTTCCCTCTGCCGGACTGGACTCAGCAGCAGGGCCAAACGCCGCCCCGAGAGCTGCTCGACCGGCTTCACGCGGCCCTGCTCCACTACAGCGGAGGAAAGCTCGACGACGACGTCGCGGCCCTTGTCGTGCGCTGCCCGGACACCTGGGCCAGCGAGTACCGCCTGTAGGTCTATGCGGATTACGTGTGCGCGCCATGTTCGCCTTGGTGAGCCTGGCCTGCACCGTCGCCGACCTACGTCGAATCCTGCTGCCGACCACGCCTTCCGGCTGACTCCGAGCTACCGGGAGCACTCCGCGGGCATGATATCGGCGTCGGCCGGGTGTCCATGGCAGCGTACGGGAGGCTCGCCCTCTCTTCTCAGCCACTGTGCGCAGCGTCTCTGATCAGCTAAGCGATCCCATGCGAACCGTAAGGTTCGGCGTGGATTCTGCCCACCTGGGCGGGGTAGCGTGAGCGTGGAGATGGAATCCCGCGCCGAGTGCTGCTCCGCGTGGCCGCTGGCGGGTGGTGGGGGTGCTGATCGCGGTCATGCCCTGGTGCCGGTGGGCTGCGCGGGGCAGCCGGGGCCGGTCCGTTGGTGCGTGTCCCTCCGGACGCTTTCCGGCCGGGCCCGAGGGCAGGGCCGGGGAGGGAATCCCGCGTCGCCTGGGCGCGGGACGGTTGGAACGCGGCCGGGTAGGGCCGGTCTTGGACCGGTCGTTCCGGCTGGTCTTCGGTGTGGCCGTGATGACTGCCACGGCTTCGAGCTTGTCCACGACCTTGCGGATCACCATGGCGCCGCTGGTCTTGTCCACGACGGTCTTGGTCTGGTGGGTGAGGCCACGCGCGACGATCCGTCGCCATGCGCCCTGGTCACGGTCGTCCTGCCATCGGCAGGACGGGCAGATGGCCCACTTCCAGCCCGGGATGGTGGGCCGGTCAGGGGACTTGCGGTGTCGCAGCGGGGTGAGGCAGTGCGGACAGTGCTTGGAGGTGTTCGCCGGTGGCACGGTCACCACGGCAACGCCGGCCTCGGCTGCGAGGTGTCGCATACGGTCGGCGATCTGCCCGCGCACGGTCTGGGACATGCGGGTGTTCTGGGTGCGGCCCATGCCGCCCGCTTCCATCGACCGCAGGTCTTCCAGGTAGATGACCGTGGCCTGGGCGGCAACGGCCTGGTCCACCGCCCATCGGGCAGCAGCCCAGGCCAACGCGTCGTTGAGGTTCAAGCGGCGCTCCGAGATGCGTCGGATCTCCTCCGTCAGCACGGCCTGTTTGCCGTCCAGGGCCGGGTCGGCGAGACGGGCGTACTGGTCAGTCTTGGCGTGCAGCCGCTCGGACTGCTTCCGGAGGCGGTACTGCTTGGCCAGCACGCCGGAGGCACGGAACTGCGCCCCGGTACCAAGGCCGGTGATCGTGCCGTCCGGGTGGAGCCGGGCCGCACCGGCGGACAGCAGGGTGTTCAGTCCCCAGTCCACACCCAACGCCACGGTGTGGCCAAAGCGCTGGGCCTTGGGCACGGGGTGGGTGTAGGCGAGATCGGCTCGCACCTTCCCGCCGACGATGCGCAAGGTTGGCAAGTGCAGGACGGCGCTCGCGGGAACAGTCGGGGGCAGCTTGATCGTGCAGGCGACCCACGACCAGTCCGCGTACTTCTGGGGGCCGGGCCGGGTGGGAAGCTGCATCCGCAGCAGTACCTTCGTCGGCTCGGTCACGGACCGCTCGATCGACGCTTGCTGCCCGTCACAAGCGGAGAGAAGAAGCATCCGCGCCCCGCGGGGCGCTGGCTCCAGCTCGAACACGTCCACCGGGAGACACCCGTTCTCCCGCAGATACGCAGCGATCTGACGGGTGCGGGAACGGATCACGCTGGACAGCAGGAACTCACCGCCGGGTATCGCGGCCCGCACCGCTTCCCACTCACCCTCGGTACGCTTCTTCGGATCGACAGGCCAGGTGGCCAGAATTCCGGCGACTACATCGGCGCGCCACTTCACCGACCGCAGAGCGCGTCCGGCCTGTTCCTGAGCGACACGGACGATCCGGTCATTGACCTTCACGCCCTCGGGCGCGGCAGTGGTCCAGCCCAGGCGGCGCAGTGCCATCCACGCATTCGACGGAAGCTTCCGTCCCCCGGCGTCCACTCCGGCGGCCAGGGTGGTCACGTCGGTGGTGTTCCAGTGCTCACCGAGCAGGGAAGCGGTCATGCCGGCCGCCAGGTCGGTGCACCAGCCCACGTTGGGCCAGCACGGCAGCGGTAAGGACTTCGCCGCTCTTCTCATCCAGCCCGGCATGGACCAGGGTGCGGGCGCAGGCGGTGCGGGAGGTCTCGCCCTCGGTGAGCGGCAACTTCCGGCTCACCGGGCGCGGCCCCCTTCGCTGCACTGCCCCGACTCGGCCAGCAGACGACGACGGTTGTCCGCACTGCGCATCCCGTACAGCCGCCCGGCGAACGTCGCAGTCAGCGAGACGAAGTCTTCGAGGAGTTCGTCCCGGCCGCCGAGCTTCTTCGGGTGCAGCACCTCCACGTTGACGCCGTACACAGCGAACAGCCGCTTCAGCCAGCCCACACCGAACCGCGCGAGCCGGTCCTCATGCGTCACCCGCACCACGGTCACCGAACCGTCCGCGACCATCGCGATCACCCGGTTCAAGCCTGGCCCGTTCTCCCTCAGACCGGAACCGCGATCCTTGACGACCTTGACGACCGTCCCCATCGAGGTAGCCCGTAACTCCTGCTCCTGGGCCTCCAGCCAGGACTCCTGCCCCGACGAGCCCGACACCCGCGCATACAGCAACTCCAGACGCGGCCGGGAAACGGTGGAGTCACTACCGCGCTTCATGTTCTCCACGTCCACCGAGGAGAACCGGCGCTCACGCCCGACCCAGGTGAACGGGATCTTGCCGTCCAACGCCCACTGGCGAAGCGTCATCGGGTGAATCCCAAGACGCTTCGAAGCCTTGGACATACGCAGCAACTCCACGCGTTCAACAATACATGGCACAACACTAGGGATAACTACTGAGCTTTTCAGGTTGGGTTCGGTTGGTGTGAAGTGATGGTCAGTCCGGTCTCGGTGAGGCAGCCGTCAATGAGTTCGGGATGGCGCTG
>NZ_JBIWPO010000110.1:0-7611 GCF_044768275.1 Streptomyces sp. NPDC101152
ACGACGATGAGGCTCAGCCGTTCCGCTGGACCTACGACGGCACCCCACTCAAAGCCGCATGACCCCCGCAAGATCAATGCGGCGCTGCACTAGTAACCACGCCAGACGTTGTCGAACGCGGCGTCCTCGATCGCCTTGCGCTGGCGTACCGCCTCCAGTTCCATCACCGCGTCGCCGACGGCGGCCAGCACGGTCGTGACGCTGTCGCCCGTGAGGGCCTCCGCGTCCCCGGCCGACTCGTCGCGGATGCCGGCCGCGGCCGCCAGCGCCGCGAGGACCGGTTCGCCCGCCGCCCAGCGCTCCCCGGCCTCGCGCCGGGCCGCCGAGTCGACCAGCACCGTCCGGGAGGTCCGCAGCGGGATGCGCTGACCGCGCGGCCGTGTGGTCAGCCCCACCCGCTCGAAGTCGTCGGCGTAGGCCGCGAACAGCCCCCGGCCCCGGCGCCACAGCCAGTCCTCGACCGACTCGTACGGCTCCTGCCGTACGAGGGCCGCGGCGGCCTCGTCCAGCAGGCGGTCGCCGGTGGGCGACTGGGCGCTCGGCAGGATGCGCTCGCCGTCCAGGACGAGGGCCTTGGCCTCGATGAGGTCGAACACCTCGGCTCCCGCGAGCGCGAGCGAGAGGTCACCCTGCTCGACGGGCCGGTCCGGTGCCGCTTCGAGGGCGACGATCGCGAGGTCCCGTGCGGTGGTCATGAGCGACTCCACGTCAGTTGGCCGAGTGCGGGGCGAGGGCGCCCGCGTCCTGGCTCGATTCTCGCCGCACTTCAGCCGCCGTGTGGCCTGCCGCGACCAGGTGGTGCGGGAAGCCGATCCGCAGCACGGCGGCGGCCGCGGCCGCGGCGAGGACCACGAGGGAGGCGAGCGGCAGGGCCGGCCGGTAGCCGTGGCGCAGCAGCGGGGCGACGGCCAGCGGGCCGAGGATCTGGCCGACGGCGTCCACGGCGGTCAGCAGCGCGGTCCTGGCGACCGTCGACGCGCTGTGCGAGGGCGTCGGCGACCTCGGCATCCACGCACCGGACGCCTGGCTGCCGGCCGGCGATCCGCACGCCGTGAAGCCAGGCTGCGGCGCGGCTTAAGAAATCCTCGATGGACCGGGGGCGCTCCGGTGCGGCAGATTGCCAGGTGATTCCACCCCCCTCCCCGGACGCGGGCCGCCCCGGCGTGCCCGCGTGCGGGTCCTCACGCACAGGAGCCGCAACTTGAAGGCGCTGGTCAAGGAGAAGGCGGAACCCGGGCTGTGGCTCGCGGACGTCCCGGAACCCGCCGTGGGACCCGGCGACGTACTGATCAAGGTGCTGCGCACCGGCATCTGCGGCACCGACCTGCACATCCGGTCCTGGGACGGCTGGGCCCGGCAGACGATCCGCACGCCGCTGGTCCTCGGGCACGAGTTCGTCGGGGAGGTCGTGGAGACCGGCCGGGACGTCACCGACATCGTCGTCGGCGACCGGGTGAGCGGCGAGGGCCATCTGGTGTGCGGCAAGTGCCGCAACTGCCTTGCCGGGCGGCGCCACCTGTGCCGGGCCACGGTCGGCCTCGGCGTCGGGCGCGACGGGGCCTTCGCGCAGTACGTCGCCCTGCCGGCCGCCAACGTGTGGGTGCACCGGGTCCCGGTGGACCTCGACGTCGCGGCGATCTTCGACCCGTTCGGGAACGCCGTGCACACCGCGCTGTCCTTCCCCCTGGTCGGCGAGGACGTCCTGATCACCGGCGCGGGTCCGATCGGTCTCATGGCCGCCGCCGTCGCCCGGCACGCGGGCGCCCGCAACGTCGTGATCACGGACGTCAGCGAGGAGCGGCTGGAACTGGCCCGCAAGATCGGTGTGAGCCTCGCGCTGAACGTGTCGCAGGCCCCGATCGCCGACGGGCAGCGGGAGTTGGGCCTGCGCGAGGGCTTCGACATCGGTCTGGAGATGTCCGGACGGCCCGAGGCATTGCGGGACATGATCGCCAACATGACGCACGGCGGCCGTATCGCCATGCTGGGCCTGCCCGCCGAGGAGTTCCCGGTCGACTGGGCCCGGATCGTCACCTCGATGATCACCCTCAAGGGCATCTACGGCCGCGAGATGTTCGAGACCTGGTACGCGATGTCGGTGCTGCTGGAGGGCGGCCTCCACCTCGCGCCCGTGATCACCGGCCGCTACGGGTTTCGCGACTTCGAGGCGGCGTTCACCGACGCGGCGAGCGGCCGCGGCGGCAAGGTCATCCTCGACTGGACCGCGTAAGTCACCTGCATTTCTAGGAGCATCCGAGATGTACGACTCCGTGCGCGCGGACCTGCGCGCCACCCTCGACGAGATCCGCGCCGCCGGACTGCACAAGCCCGAGCGGGTGATCGGGACCCCGCAGTCCGCGACCGTCGGCGTCACCGCGGGCGGCCGCCCGGGTGAGGTCCTCAACTTCTGCGCCAACAACTACCTGGGGCTGGCCGACCATCCCGAGGTGGTCGCCGCCGCCCACGAGGCCCTGGACCGCTGGGGCTACGGCATGGCGTCCGTCCGCTTCATCTGCGGCACGCAGGAGGTCCACAAGGAACTCGAGGCCCGCCTCTCGGCCTTCCTCGGCCAGCAGGACACGATCCTGTACTCCTCCTGCTTCGACGCGAACGGCGGTGTCTTCGAGACCCTGCTGGGCCAGGAGGACGCGGTGATCTCCGACGCCCTCAACCACGCCTCGATCATCGACGGGATCCGCCTGTCCAAGGCCCGCCGCTTCCGCTACGCCAACCGCGACATGGCCGACCTGGAGCGGCAGTTGAAGGAGGCCGCGGGCGCGCGCCGCAAGCTCGTCGTCACCGACGGCGTCTTCTCCATGGACGGCTATGTGGCGCCCCTGCGCGAGATCTGCGACCTCGCCGACCGGTACGACGCGATGGTCATGGTCGACGACTCGCACGCCGTCGGCTTCGTCGGCCCCGGCGGCCGCGGCACCCCCGAACTGCACGGCGTGACGGACCGTGTGGACATCGTCACCGGCACCCTCGGCAAGGCGCTCGGCGGCGCCTCGGGCGGCTACGTCGCGGCCCGCGCCGAGATCGTCGCCCTGCTGCGCCAGCGCTCGCGTCCGTACCTCTTCTCCAACACGCTGGCTCCGGTGATCGCCGCCGCGTCCCTCAAGGTGCTCGACCTGCTGGAGTCGGCGGACGACCTGCGGGTCCGGCTCGCCGAGAACACGGCGCTGTTCCGCCGCCGTATGACGGACGAGGGCTTCGAGATCCTCCCCGGCGACCACGCCATCGCGCCCGTGATGATCGGCGACGCGGCGAAGGCGGCCCGGCTGGCGGAGCTGCTGCTGGAACGGGGCGTGTACGTGATCGGCTTCTCGTACCCGGTGGTGCCGCAGGGCCGGGCACGCATCCGCGTCCAGTTGTCGGCCGCGCACACGAGGGGCGACGTCAACCGCGCGGTGGACGCCTTCGTGGCGGCCCGGGCCGAACTGGAGGGCTGACCCGGACCGGCGGCCCGGGACATATTGCGATAATCGATCCCATGATCGAAGCGCGGCGGCTCCACATCCTCCGTGCGGTGGCCGACCACCGCACGGTGACGGCGGCTGCCGCCGCGCTGTACCTCACCCCCTCCGCGGTCTCCCAGCAGCTCACGGCACTGGAGCAGGAGACCGGCCACCGCCTCGTGGAGCGCGGCGCCAAGGGGGTACGGCTGACCCCGGCCGGCGAGATCCTGCTGAGCCACACCAACGCGGTCCTCGCCCAGCTGGAGCGGGCGGAGGCCGAACTCGCCGCGTACGGCTCGGGCGCCGCCGGCACCGTCACCGTCGCCTCCTTCGCGACCGGCATCGCGCAGGTCGTCGCCCCGGCACTGGCCCGCCTCGCGGTCGCCGCGCCGGGCATCCGCATCCGCGTCGAGGACGCCGAGGGTGACGCCAGCCTGCCGATGGTCCTGGACCGGCAGGTGGACGTCGCGGTCGCCGTCGAGTACCGCGGGGCGCCGCCTGCCGACGATCCGCGCCTGACGCATGTGCCGCTGTACGCCGAGCCGTTCGACGCGGTCGTCCCGGTGACCCACCGCCTGGTCGACACCGCCGAGATCCCGCTGGCCGACCTGGCCAAGGACCCCTGGATCGGGCCGTACCCCGGCAACCCCTGCCACGAGGTGGTCGTGCTGGCCTGCGAGGCCGCCGGCTTCCAGCCCCGTCTCGAGCACTCCTCCGACGACTTCCGCGCCGTCGTCGCGCTGGCGTCGGCCGACGCGGGGGTGGCGCTGGTACCGAGGTCGGCGCTTCTGGGCATGGACCTCGCCGGGGTGGTCGTACGGCCCGTGGACGGGGTGGCGCCGACCCGGAGGGTCTTCGCGGCGGTGCGCCGGGGAGCCGAGGAGCACCCGCTGATCCGGCCCGTGCTGGAGGCACTGGGCGAGGCGGCGGGGGTGTGAGCCTTCGGTAACCAGTGCGTTTCATATCCGGGATATCATCCCGGATATGAAACAGGCCGAGGATGTGGTCACCGACCCGGTCGATGCCAGACTCGCCGCGCGGCTGGCCGAGCTGCGGGCCGAACGGGGCTGGTCGCTGGGGGAGTTGGCGGAGCGGAGCGGCATCAGCCGGTCCACGCTCTCGCGTGCCGAGCGGGCGGAGACCAGCCCCACCGCCGCGCTGCTGAACCGTCTCTGCCATGTCTACGGGCGGACCATGTCCCGGCTGCTCAGCGAGGTCGAGGCGCAGCCCGCCCTGCTGGTGCCGGCCGCCGAACAGCAGATCTGGGAGGACCGCGCCTCCGGTTTCGTACGACGGTCCGTGTCGCCGCCGCACGCCGGGCTGCGTGGCGAGCTCGTGGAGGGGCGGCTGGCCGCGGGCGCCGACATCGCCTACGACCGGCCGCCCGTGCCCGGCCTCGAACAGCACATCTGGGTGCTGGACGGGACGCTCGAGGTGACCGCGCAGGACGTGGAGCACCGGCTCGAGACCGGTGACTGTCTGCGCCTGCGGGTGTGGGGGCCGACGCGGTTCCGGTGTGGCGGTGCCGGTGAGGTCCGGTACGTGCTGGCGGTGGTGCTGCCATGAGGGTGGACCGGCTGAAGCACGGCGAGGTCCACGCGCGCGTCGAGGAGCTGGCGGACCTCCTGGTCGACACCGTGGAAGGCGGCGCCTCGATCGGCTTCCTCGCGCCGCTCGACTGCGCGGATGCCCGCGCCTGGTGGCAGGAACGCGCCGCGGGCGCGGCGGCCGGGCAGCTCGCGGTGTGGGCGGCGCACGACGGGAAACGGACGGTCGGAACCGTCAGCCTCGCCTTCCCGGACAAGCCCAACAGCCGCCACCGCGCCGAACTGGTCAAGCTGATGGTGCACCGGGACGCCCGCGGACAGGGTCTCGGCCGCACGCTCCTGACCACCGCGGAAGCGGCGGCAGCGGCGGCCGGCATCACCCTGCTGCACCTGGACACCGAGACCGGCAGCCCCGCGGAACGCCTCTACACCACCGCGGGCTGGACCCGCGTCGGCGCGATACCGGACTACGCGGCGAGCCCCGGAGGAGTACTGCGCCCGACGTCGATCTACTACAAGCGGATCGCCCTGGCCCCGGCGGAGTGACCCGCTCACCAGGTGACTGTCAGTGGCAGCCGCTACGGTGCCGGGCATGCCGGATGCCGAAGACGTACGCCGTATCGCCCTTGCCCTGCCGGACACCACGGAGAAGATCGCCTGGAGCATGCCCACGTTCCGGGTCGCCGGGAAGATGTTCGCCACGCTGCCCGAGGACGAGACCTCCATCGCCGTGCGCTGCCCCAAGGAGGAGCGCGACGAACTGGTGCTGTCCGAACCGCAGAAGTTCTGGATCGCCGGCCACGAAGCGCAGTTCGCGTGGGTGCGGGTGCGCCTGACCGCGCTGGAGGACGACGGCGAGCTTGGCGACATCCTCGCCGACTCCTGGCGCCAGGCGGCCCCCACCCGACTGCTGGAGGCCTACCCGGAGTTGGGGCTGCCCGCCGAGTGAAAAGCCCTCGGGCGTTGTCAGTGCCGCATGGCATGATCCGGGACCGGAGGGGGTGAAGCGGTTCATGGGCGATGACATCGTTGCCGAGAGCCGGGCGACGGTCGACGCCGCTCCCGGCCGGCGCGGAGCCGGGGTGCGGCCGGTGTGGTCGCGGGACTTCGTGCTGTTCTTCCTCGCGCGGGCCGTCGCCCGGCTCGGGGACACCATGCTGCCCGTCGCGCTCGCCGCGGGCCTGCTCCAGCACGGGTACGGCGCCGGGGCGGTCGGTCTCGTGATGGCCGCGACGTCCGTCGCCTTCGCCGGACTCGTCGTCTTCGGCGGCGTGATCGCCGACCGCTTCAGCACCCGGAAACTGATGATCGGCGCCGACCTGGTCCGCCTCGGCACGCAGTCCCTGGCCGCGATCCTGTTCTTCTCCGGCCACGTCGTGCTGGGGGAGATCTGCGCCATCGGCTTCGTCAACGGGGTGGCGGGCGCCGTGTTCCAGCCCGGCGTGGCCAGTACGGTGCCCCGGCTCGCCACCGACGTCCAGGGCGCGAACGGCGCGATACGCATCGCCGAGTCCGCCGCCCAGCTGGCCGGCCCCGCGGCCGCCGGAATCCTGGTCGGCTTCGCCTCGCCCGGCGCGGTCTTCGCGGCCCATGCCACCACGTACGCGGTCAGCGCCCTGTGCCTCCTGCTGCTGCGCCTGCCCCGGCTCGCCGGCCCCGCGGCCCACG
Source organism: Streptomyces sp. NPDC101152 (assembly GCF_044768275.1). Classification (NCBI taxonomy): domain Bacteria; kingdom Bacillati; phylum Actinomycetota; class Actinomycetes; order Kitasatosporales; family Streptomycetaceae; genus Streptomyces; species Streptomyces sp. NPDC101152. The sequence continues at coordinate 6,674 of NZ_JBIWPO010000110.1, forward strand.
CCACAGGCGCCTTTCGGGCCGATCTCGCCGAAGGATGGCGGGAGTTCAGATCACGTACCTGGATGTGGGGCGTCATCGCCGTCTGGTGCGTGTACATGATCGCCGTCTGGGGCCCGACCGTCCCCCTGGTCGCCGCCGAGGTCGTACGACTGCACGGGCCACGCGCGTACGGCCTGGTCAACTCCGCCCTCGGCGCCGGCACGGTCGTCGGCGGCCTGCTCGCCCTACGGCTGCGCCCGCGCCGCATGCTGCGCGCCGGGTCGGTCTCCCTCTTCGCCTTCGCGGGCTTTCCCGCTACCGTCGGGGCGGGACTCGGCGTGCCGGCCATGGCGGCCGGCGCCGCCCTGGCGGGCGCGGGGATGTCCTTCTGGGGCGTGATGTGGGCGACCAGCGTCCAGACCCAGGTCCCGCCCGTCGTCCTCAACCGCATCCACGCCTACGACGTGGCCGGTTCCCTCGCGATGATGCCGGTCGGCCAGGCACTGGCGGGCCCCGCCGCCGCGTCCCTGGGCGCCGACCAGGTCCTCCTGGTCTCCGCCGCGATGAGCCTCGCCGTCCCCGTCGCCCTGCTGGCGATACGGGCGGTACGCGACCTGATCCGCGCGCCGGACGGACAAGGCCCGGGAGTGACATGAGAAAAGGGCCCCGCAGGCTCTCGCCTGCGAAGACCCTTCGCACCGTCGGGACGACAGGATTTGAACCTGCGACCCCTTGACCCCCAGTCAAGTGCGCTACCAAGCTGCGCCACGTCCCGGTGCCTGTCTGACCTGGTCTTTCCCCTGGCCGGACGTGCACGGAAACCATACCGCACTCCCGTCGGTGATCGCGCACGTGTTTAGGGCCCTAGTGCAGCGCCGCATTGATCTTGCGGGGGTCTGTGTCCCGCTGTCAGCAGACGAAGGGGCTGCTGACAGCGGGCAGTGATGTGTCAGTTCTTG
>NZ_JBIWPO010000111.1:0-7285 GCF_044768275.1 Streptomyces sp. NPDC101152
CAGTGGCGGCGGCCAGCGCGGCGGAACGGGCGGTGCGGCGGACACGGTGTGTGGTCATGATGAAAGCTCCCCCATGGTCTGTCAGAACGCGGCACTCCTCAGCTCCGCAGAGCGGCCGGCCGCATCGGCTGTTTCGCTACACCCCATGAGATGACGCCGAGGCAGGCGTCGTTCACCCGGATCTGTCCGCATCCGGTAACAAGCCAACTGGGCACAAACACACCGGTGTTCACGCCGCGCCGTATGGAGCCGACACAAGCAGACGATCACCCCTGCTACGCGCCCTCAAACCGCTGCTCGACGCCCCACGCCGAACGGCTCGCCACAGCTGTCGACGAGGGACTGAGAAGCCATCCGCATTCCGGGCGTGAGCAGGTGTGATCGAACAGGGTTCCTGTTCGGGTGATCGTGACGGTATCGGCGCATGAAGGCAGGACCACCTGGTAGCTCGGCGATTGCGAGTCGACCCGAGCTTCCGGAGGTCCTGTTGTTGCAGTCGTGCGTGAGTGTGTCCGCCGCGTCCAACTCCCGCGTGTCGACCGGCACAATGAGTGTCGCCAATTTCCCTTGGTTCGGTTTCTGCCGCAGCGCCCGGCCGATCGCCTGGACGATCTCGACAGCCGACGGACGCGATGTGGCGGAGGGCCGCCGACGGGCCGGGCAGTGAAGCTGTGGCGGGGCGAGAGGATCGCGAGCGGGCTCATGCCTCGTGGCGCAGGGTGTCCCGTGTCGCGGCAAGGAGGGCCATGAGGGTGTCGAACTGCTGGGGTCCGAGCAGCTCGCGAACCCGGTCCTCGGCGGCGAGTTCACGGGTGACGGCCTCAGCTGAGGCTTCGCGACCGGCACGGGTGGCATGCAGTGCGACCGCGCGGCCTGATCCGACCCGCCGCTCGATGTAGCGGAGCTTTTCCAGCCGGTTAGCGGCCTGGCTGATGGCCTGCTGGCTCTTGCCCAGCCGGTAGGCGATCTCGGTCACGGTCACTCCGGGCTCGGCCACGACCGCGTCGAGCAGGTGACTCAGTGGCAGCGTGAGCGACGTGCCGGCGAGAGCGGCTTCCCCGCGCTGCTCGATCAGCACGCTGACTTCCCGGAGGCGACCACGCAGTAGCCCCGCGAGAGCGGGACCCGTCGGCGTGTCTTCGGTCGGTGTCGGAGTCACGTCCCTCAGTCTACCCGCCCTTTTGTAGACAGGGCCTTGTGTACACAACGCCTTGTGTTACCGTAGGCGTCCTGATCTCCTGCCGAGATCTGCACCGTCCCGAGGGCCTGCAACGGATTGGACGTGCATGATGACTCTGAAGCTGGACCGACACATCGCGATCCTGGGCGGCAGTTCCGGGATCGGCCTGGCGACCTCCCGGCTGGCGGCCGAGCGCGGGGCACGGATCACGCTCGGGGGCCGCGACCAGACGCGCCTGAACGCCGCGGCGGCCCAGACGGGCGCGATGGCCATCCCGGTCGACGCGCAGGACATGTCCTCGGTGGCCGGATTCTTCCGCGCGGCCGGGCCGATCGACGATCTCGTCATCACCCTGACACGCCGCGGCCACCGATCGTCGCGCGCCGCGGATCACCTCGGCCTGGCCGACCTCGCCGGCTCCTTCGCCGGCAAGGCGATCGCCACGTTGCGCGCGGTCGGCGAGTCGCTCGACGCGCTGTCTGAGGACGGCTCGATCACCGTGGCGGGCGGTGTCACCGCGCAGGCCGGCTTCGCCGGCACGGCCGAACCCGCCGCCGTCAACGGTGCCGTGGAGGCCGCGGTCGCGCCGCTGGCGCGGGAACTCGCCCCGCGTCGCGTCAACGCCGTCTCGCCCGGGGTGATCGCGACCGAATGGTGGGACTCGCTGGGCGAGCACCGTGACGCGGCACTTGAGACCTTCGCCCAGCGCACGCCCCTGGGCCGCAACGGCCGCCCGGAGGATGTCGCCTCGGCGATCCTCGCGCTGATCGAAAACCCGTTCATCACCGGTGTGGTGCTGCCCGTCGACGGCGGGATCCGCCTCACCTGAGCTGTCTCACCCGGCACCCGGGAGTGACAGCGGAAAGGAGACGCCACGATGGAAAACAGGATGTCTGTGCACCGGCTCGGGCTCATCACCGGCGACCCACCTGATTCCTCCGAACGAACGCTGACCACACTGCCGTGGGCGGATGCGGCGGTCACGGCGCTAGCTCGCTATCGCCAGCAGCAGCCGGGCGCCGAGGACCTCGCACGGGTCGACGCGTGTCAGACGACCCCCATGGAGATGTTGCGCAATCCACACCTGAAGGTCCGTGCGATCGAAAACGAGCTCGCGCACCTGTTTCGCACCTTCATCGCGAGCCTGGAGAACACCCTCGATGAGGACAGCGCCCGCCAGGTCGCCTACGCGGCCGGACTAGCACACGGGACACGACGCCTGAGCACGTTCCTGCGCGGGCAGGCACTGCCCGGCGGGCCTGAGTCGATGGCCCGGTGGCAGGACACCGCGCACGCCTCGGCCGGCGCGCGGCACACCAGCGCGCTGTTCGCCCGCTACGGCCACGAGGTGGTCGAGGTGACCCGCACCGACGACTCCTTCGGATCCGTCGGCAAGCAGTCACCGACCACCCAGGCGTACTTCGACGGATTCATCGACGGCTACAAGACCGTCGACCCGCGGCTCTCCCACGCCGAAGAGTTCCGCCGCGAGCGCCCGGACGGCGCGACCGAATTCGTCACCCGCTTCCGGTATACACCCGAGACATAACAGACAAGGGCTCACACATGCGCGTATTCGTGACCGGAGCCACCGGGTTCGTCGGATCAGCCACCGTATCGGAGCTGATCAGCGCAGGACACCAGGTGACCGGGCTCAGCCGGTCCGACACCGGCGCCGAGACCCTCACCCGCGCCGGAGCCACGGTCGCCCGCGGCGACGTCACCGACCTGCAACGGCTGCGCAAGGCCGCCTCCGGCGCCGAGGCCATCATCCACACGGCGTTCAACCATGACGCCTCAGCCGACATACGGCAGCAAAGCGAGAACGACCGAAGGGTCATCGCGACCCTCGGCGCGGCGCTACCCAAGAACGCGCCGCTCATCATCACCTCCGGCACCGGCCTGGTGCAGTCCGCCACCGGTGGCCCGGTAACCGAGACCGACCCCCACGCCCCATCGTCGGTATTCCCCCGCGCCGCCTCCGAGGAGGCCGCCGAGGCCCTCATCGAACAAGGCCGCAGCGTCATAGTGATACGGCTGCCCCAGGTACACGACACCCACCGCCAGGGCCGCATCCTGCGCCACATCCAACTGGCCAAACACCATGGCAGCGTCGCCTACATCGGCGACGGCACCAACCGGCTGCCCGCCGCCCACGTCACCGACGTCGCCCGGCTCTACCGGCTGGCGCTGGAAAACGGCCAATGGGGCACCCGATACCACGCCGTGACCCAGCAAGGAGTGACCCTGCGCGCGATCGCCGAGGTACTCGGCACCCAAATGGGACTGCCCATCCAGTCCCTTACCCCCCGCCAGGCACCGGCGTACTTCGGACCGCTACTCCAACTCGCCCAACTGGACCTACCTGCCTCCGGCACCCAAACCCAGCAGCGACTGGACTGGAACCCCACAGGCCCAGATCTGCTCGCCGACCTCCGCAACACCGACTACACCACCATCTCCTGAACGACACGACCGCCAGCACCGCAGGGACGCCGACAACGTGCTCCGGCTCACCCGGATAACGACCGGCCGCTGCGGGGACAAGCGGAAAACTGGACGGCGGGGGAGGACATGGGGTGATCCCTTCCTCCTTCGCTGCCTCCGACGTGTTGTCAGTGGGGAGCGTCACACTGCCTCTTCCCGGTTTCGTACAGGAGGAGCAGACCGTGGCCGTGGTGACTAAGGATGTGGCAGTAGCCGACATGAGACGGCTCGGCAATGCTGAGCCCCTTGAGCCCTATCCAGGCGGCGCACGTAAGCCGTGGAAGTGTCGGTGTCTGAACCAGGGCTGTGGGAAGATCATCTACCCGAATCGGAACAACGTGATGAACGGGCAGGGTGCCTGCAAATACTGTGCGCCCAACGCGCCCGTCGACCCTGTGGCGGCCGCGGCAGCGATGCTCAACCACGGCTTCGTCACCCTTGTTCGGTTCCCCGGTACCGGGAAGCCGTGGCTGTCGAAGTGCACCGCTGCCGGCCACCTGGTGGCTCCTCGTTACGACAACACGACGAGGCGAGGCGGGCGGTGCCGGTTCTGTACCCACCGCGGGCCTGGCGATCCAAAGCAAGCTGTGGCCGACATGAAGGCAGTCGGCTTTACCCCGCTGGAGCCATACCGGAACGTCAGTACGCCGTGGACGTCGCTGTGCAGCGGCTGCGGGACCATCGTGTCCCCCAAACTGAACAACGTACGAACCCGTGGGCGGTGCTGCCCGCGCTGCGCGAAGTACGGGCTTAACCCGGCCGCACCGGCCTGGCTATACATAATGATCCACGTAGTCTTCGGCGCGGTGAAGATCGGCATCACCGGGCGCGAGACGCGCGAGGACCGCATCGCGCGTCTTCAGGGCACGGGGTGGGTTTTGGTGCGCACCCGGCTGTTCGACACAGGCGCGGCTGCCTACCGGATTGAGCAGACTGTCCTGAAGCGGCTGCGTGCTCAGGGCCACGGACCGCACCTGACCGCCGAGCAGATGCCTGCTGGAGGATGGACCGAGACCTTCGACGCCACCGCCGTGACCGCCGATGCGCTGTGTCGTCTGGTCAATGACACCCTGACAGAGCCGCCGGTGTAGACACCAGGGGCTCTTCGTTCACCGACTGCCACGGGAGCGCCAGCGCGTGCCGCACGACACCGGTCCGGTGGCATGTGCCGAGGCTCGATGGTTGTCACCGGCGTAGCCGGAAAGGGGGGCCTTCCCCCAAGGCCGGGTAGTTAGCGTCATCGCAGGTCACGCAGGTGAGGCTGGGGACCATGCTGTTGCGGCGTAGAGGCCGGGGCCGAGTTTGTGGATGAGGCCGCTGGCGGCCCATCGATTCAGTTGTCTGTACATGGTTTCCAGGGTGACATCGCCGAAGTGGGCGGCGATCTCACGGGGTTGCCACAGACGCGTGGGGTCTTCCTGGAGCAGGGCCAGGATGCGGTGTCGGCGCCGCGCGGAAGGGCTGGCGTGTCGGTCGTCCCGGGAGGCCGTGGGCAGCGCGGGTTGCTCCACGGGTTCGATGACGGTGACGTCGAGGCGGGTGACGGTGTGGCTTGTGCCGGGCCGGCCGTCGGCGTGGCGCTCGCTGTAGCGGGACATCGGTGACTTGACCTTGCGGGTGCTGACCCGGTGCCGGCGGGGCGGGAGCAGACCGGTCAGGATCCGACGGCCGATCATCCCGAGGAGAGTGTCCCGATCGGTGTCCGCGCCGCATCCCCACTTCGAGCCGCGTCATCGTGCCCCCGATGTGCATCAGTCAGCCGCATGCGCCCCGAGACGCAGTACCCGGGTGTGGCCCGTCCTGGTGGCCGTGCTCGCCGCGCCCGCGGCGAGCGGCGCCGGATGGCCGTGGCTGCGATCGGCACCGTCTTGCGGTCGGCCAGGACCGCGCGTGGCGGGCTCAGGAGGCGGCCAGGGCACGGGAGTTGTCGATGGCCGAGGTCGACGCGTTGACGCTCCTATAGTTGTCAACTCGCTGCGGAAAGCGGGTTCGGGGCTGGTCGGATGAGGTGGTAGACCTCGCGGATCACGTAGCGTTTGAGGCATCGGATGATCTCGCGTTTCGTCTTGCCCTCGGTGGTCCGGCGGGCGACGTAGTCGATCGTGGGCTGATGGAACTGCATGCGGACGATGACGGTGCGATAGATCGCGGCGTTGAGCTGGCGATGGCCGCCGTGGTTGATGCGGTGCCTGCCGCTGGTCATTCCCGAGCCGGTGGGCACGGGTGCGATGCCCGCGAGTTTGGCGAGTGCGGCCTCGGACTTGATCCGCTCGGGGTTGTCACCGACCACGACCAGGATCTCCGCGGCCGTGTCCACGCCGATGCCGAACGGCTCGAGCAGCTGTGGGGCGGCTCGGTGCACCAGGTCGTCGATCATCTTCGTCAGCTCTTTGGTCTCGTCGTTGAGGTACTGCCAGCGCCTGGCCAGGGTCCGCAGGGCGTGACGGAGGGCGTCCTCGGGCTCGTCGAGTCGGCGGGGCCGCAGGCCGGCCAGCTGCCGAGCCAGGGCGATCTGCGTCTTCCTGGCGGTGTCGTGTCGCAGGTCGTCGGGCGCGTGGACGAGCATCGCCTTCATGGTGACCATGGCGGCCGTGCGCTGTTCGACAGCCTGGTCATGGGCGATCTTGAGCTGGCGGATCATCTCGGCCTCGCCGTCCGCGGTCTTGGGGGTGGCCGTGGCGAATCCGGCGAGCACCGCGCGGGCGGCGTTCTCGGCGTCCAGAGTGTCGGACTTGCCGTTCATCCGGCGTAACCGCCGGTCCGGGCGGCCGGCCTCGACCACCTTGTGGCCGGCCCGGCGCAGGAACGATGTCAGTGTGGCGCCGTAGGAGCCGGTGCCCTCGATACCGAAGGCCAGTACCTTGCCGAACGATGTTGCCCAGTCGAGCAGTTGCTGGAATCCACCGGCGTCCGTGGGGATGGTGAGAGTCGCCAGGATGCCGCTGACGGTGTCCATGACCGCCGCGACGTGGACGTGCTTGTGCGTGTCGACGCCGATCACCACGTGCCCGGACCCGGGCTGTCCGCTGTTGTTCACGATGTTCCTTCCGGCCGCTAGCGTGGGGTGCACGCTGTCGCCGGTCGGACGGACAGGACTGTCACGGGGACGCTTTGACGAGTTGGCTCCAGGCTCCTATCAGGTCACGTCCGGCCGACGGCAGCGCTTGCTGCGTGCCCGGCCGGACGGTCGACAGATCAACGCAAGGACACCCGTGGGGTCGGTCGTAAGCAAGAGTCAGACCGTCACGGCCGGGGCTCCCGAATCCTTGCGGGATCCGGTGCCAACAGACTGACAGTCGTGGCAGGAGTCCGAGACGTACGTCGCCGATCTGTGCCGGAGGGACGGCTGCACGAACGTCGTCGTCAGCGGCAAGAGCGGCGACCTGGGCGCGGACGTCGTCGGCTACCTGGCCGCAGGGTCCCGTCGTTCTCGTGATCGGTCCGGTTGCGGCGTGATGCCGGTCCTGCCTGGCTGACGGGCCTGTGTCAGGCGATGCTGTCGATGTCGCCGAACGCCAGGTCAGATTCCCGCCAGCTTCCGTTGGTGGGGCCCGCGATGCTCGACGGCATGAACCGACTCGAAGGAAACGTCGCCTTGATCACGGGCGGAAGCCGGGG
>NZ_JBIWPO010000112.1:0-6943 GCF_044768275.1 Streptomyces sp. NPDC101152
ACGCCCCTGCCGCAGCAGGTCCATGAGCAGGCCGGTGAGGGCGAAGTGGCCGAGGTGGTTACCGGCGAACTGTGACTCGTGACCCTGGGGGCTCACCTGGTCGGTGAGGTCTGGCGGGAGACCTCGGCGCCATAGACCTCGGCCAGGTGGGCTTGCACCTCGCCAGTGGTCAGGCCCTTTGCTGCCAGCGAGATGACCATCTCGTCGACGCCGGTAAGGCGCTTCTGCCGCTTCTTGACGATCTTCGGTTCAAAGGAGCCGTCCCGGTCGCGGGGCACGGTTATCTCCACCGGACCGACGTCGGTCAGCACGGTCTTGGTGCGTTTACCGTTGCGGGAGTTGCCGCCGTTCTTGCCGGCCGGGTCGTGCTTGTCATAGCCGAGATGGTCCGTGATCTCGCCTTCCAGGGCGGACTCCAGCAGCCGCTTGGTCAACTGCTGCAGCAGCCCGCTTTCACCGGTCAGCTGCAGCCCCTCCGCCTGGGCCCGGTGCACCAGCTCGTCGATCAACTGGTCGTCAACGGCCTTCGCCCACAGTGCGCTTGTGGACTCGGCACCCTCGGACTCGGATACGTTCTCAATGGTCATCGATGCATCTTCCATGATCGATAGTTACACCGAACGTCTTACAGTCCCGTCATCCGACCCTGACGAACAGCAAGGTGGCAGCAGCAGTCGTGACCACGGCTTCGGGATCCCCAGGAAAGTCATCATCAGCCAGCGAGCCGTCCAGAGCCTGGGCCCAAAAGCCCGCAAGAACGAACGGGTCGGCGGCGTCGATGGTGACATGGCGTATCAAAGAACTCATGCCCCAAGGCGATCATGCATGCCTCCCACCGTCCAGGGGCGGCCAGCCTCGACGCCGACCGGGACAGTCCCGGCCACCCCGGCTCTGAAGCGCGGGTCCGCGCACGACGGACGGCGCATGGAGGCGCGTGGCAGTCGGGCGCAATGCTTCGAAGGGGATCGAAATGCGTCGTGTGTCCATCCTGTCGCACGCACAATAGGTCGGACGGCTGACAGCGGGGGCTGGGATCGGCGGTGGTGTGGCCAGAAGGTGAGCCGCTCACGGATCCTCCCACCCCGCAACTCCACGGGGGAGTGCATGGTGACAGTGGCGAATTCATGGAGGCGAAGGTTACGAGCACGGCCGAACGGGAGGCGGTCGTGAGCACCCGGGTGTTCGTCGTGGATGGCCATCCCCTTTTCCGGGCCGGAGTGCGATCGGTCCTGGCGGATGCTGCAGACGTCGAGTTGGTGGGCGAAGCGGCCACGGGGGAGGAAGCGGTCACCGCTTTGGCAGGCGGACGGGTGATCGCCGATGTCGTGCTGATGGACCTCATATTGCCCGGATGCTCCGGAGTCGAGGCCACTCGTGCGATTCTGGCGGAGTATCCGGAAGACGCGGGCCTGCCGCGCGTGCTGTTTGTTTCCAGCAGCGCGGACGACCACGCCGTGATGGCAGCCCTGCGCGTCGGCGCGCGTGGCTACATGGTCAAGGGAGCCGCACGTGAGGAGTTGCTGCGTGGTGTTCGCACCGTGGCTACGGGCGGCGCGGTGTTCAGCCCCACGGTGGCGACGCGTCTGAGTCGTTACTTCTCGGCCATCCACGAATTGCCGGGACGAGCCGCGTTTCCCGCGTTGACCGACCGGGAGCGAGAGGTTCTGGATCTCATGGCACGCGGCATGAACAATCGGCGCATCGCTCGTCAACTGGTGCTGTCGGAGAAGACGGTGCGTAATCACGTCTCCCACATCTTCGCCAAGCTGCATGTCACCGACCGGGTGGAGGCAGCACTGCGGGCCCGGAACGCGGGTCTGGGAAACTGATGGCCCTCACCGTCGATCGCCCTGCGAGAAGAAGCCCGAGCCGGGACATGGTCGGGACAGGCCTCTCAGGTAGGCGGGACACGGCGCGACCTACGTTGATGGTGTTCAAGAGGAGGGGTTCGGAGCGCGGGCTTTGAACCTTCTCCAGACCGCAACCGAGACAAGGAAACGGTGAGACACCTATGGAAATGGACGAGGTCTATGAGCCGCCCGCTCTGGTCGAGATCGGGGACTTCTCGGAGCTGACCACTGCTTTCGGGCCGTGCGTCGAGAACGACTTCTTCCTCGGCACCGCCTGGCTCTGCTAGGCGAGCCGGCCTGAGCCGGTGCCGGCGAACCGCGCGTTCCGCCGGTACCGGCGCGGCCGGCTGGCGCGGGGCTCCACCCAGCAGGGCGGCCCCAGTGGCATCGGTCTTGGACTGCGGCGTCGAAACGGTGCTATCGCAGCGGGCCGGATGTGATCGAAGTTCACAGACACTCATCGCCCAAAGGGGAGTAGCAGACATGTACTTTGGCGTCCTTCCCGACAGACCGGATGCCGTCAAGGTGGCTGAGAGACTGACGGATCGCCCGGGATACCGCGTGATCCGCCATGCGTCGGGACGGCCGTGGCTGGTGGGCCAGTGGCCGGACGAAGAGTGTTCCCTCATCGTCGCCGGGCCACGCCGACTTGTGGTGTTCGGCCGCACGGACCTGCCTCAGGACGCCGTGCGGCGTGTTCTGGCCGGCGCGCGGACAGTCGCCGAGCTCGATACCGCCGCAATGATGCTGACGGGCTCGTGTCATCTCATCGCGTCCGTGGACGGCTGGACCCGGGCACAGGGAAGCATTTCCACGGCACGGCAGATCTTCTTCACCGACGTGGACGGGGTGACGGTCGCAGCCGACGGGCCCCGGCTCCTTGCCGAGCTGAAGGGCCCAGCCGACGGGAGCCTCCTCCCACCGGACCCGGGAACCCTCGCGCTGCGGCTGCTGACCCCCAACCCGCCATGGCCGTTGTCGATGCGGCCCGTGTGGCCGCAGATAGAGGCATTGGGCGTGGGCTGCCGACTGGAACTCGGGCCGAAGGACAGCGCCCGTACCGTGCGCTGGTGGCGCCCCCCGGATCCCGAACTGCCCGCGACGAAGGCTGCTGAGCCCCTGCGGGAAGCGCTCCTGGCGGCTTTGACCGCGCGCGCCCGCTCCCCCTTGAGTATCGACCTCTCCGGCGGGATGGACTCCACGAGTCTGTGCTTCCTGGCCAACGCGGTGGGAGCGGAAGTGATCACTCACCATTGGGCACCAGTGGACCGTGGAAACGACGACACGCTCTGGGCCCGGCGCGCAGCCGCTCACCTGCCCGCCGCCCGTCATCGCTTCGTCGCCATCGAGGACAGTCCCACCTGGTACGAGACCGAGCTGACGCCCCATGGCAGGCCCGCCCGTGAGGAGGGCCCCATGCCATGGACGCGAAGCCGGGCCCATATGGAGCGCTTGGTCGCCTCGGCCGCGCACGACGGGGCCGCCTGCCACCTCATAGGGGTGGGTGGCGACGAACTGTTCGGCGTCCTTCCCACCGCTCTGTGGTCGCAGGTGCGACGGCACCCGGTTCGCGGCCTCGCATCCGCGCAGCGATTTCGGATGCTCAATCGCTGGAGCCTGCTGTCGACGGCGCGGGGGCTGATGGATCGGACGTCGTTCGCCACATGGCTGGCGGGCGCAGCGAATCGGCTGAGTGATCCGGCGCCCGGCCCCACCGATGCGTTGCTCGCATGGGGCTGGGAACCCCGGATGCCGCCATGGGCCACAGCCGAGGCGACCGAGGCCGTACGGAGCATGATGCGCACCTACGCCCGCCAGGAACGGCCCCAGGCTCATCATCCCGACCGGGCACAGCATCAGACGCTGGACGTGGTCGTGCAGAGCGGCGGCGGCGTGCGTCAGCTCGACGCGGCGCTCGCCGCCTTTGAGGTCGGCTGTGAAGCGCCCTACCTCGACGACCGGGTGGTCGAGGCCGCCCTGCGGGTACGCATCGAGGACCGGCTGGTGAGCGGGGAGTTCAAGCCTGTGCTCCGGCTCGCGGTGGACGGCATCGTGCCGCAGGAGATCCTGGCGCGTCGCAGCAAGGGCGAGTTCAGTGCCGAGGCCTTCCGCGGGATACGGCACAACCGCGCACGTCTGCTGGAGTTGTGCGACGACCTGCGGCTGGCCGAGCTCGGGCTCGTCGACGCGGATGCCCTGCGCACAGCGCTGCTCAGCCCCAAACCCGATTTCCGGCACTTGGTGCCGTACGAGGCGACGTTGGCCTGCGAGGGCTGGCTGCGCTCGGTGCGCGAGACCGATCCGTTTGCTGGAGGAACCCGATGACCCTCACCCTCAAACCAGAGATCACCACCACGGAGGTCGAGGACGGTTTGATCCTGCTCGACGAGCGTGCGGGCCGCTACTGGCAGCTCAACCGTTCGGGAGCCGAGGCCCTGCGCCTGCTGCTCGACGGAAACACCGCCGAAGACACGGCAGTGCGGCTGACCGAACGCCACCCGGAAGCCGCAGAGCGAGCGGTGCGGGACGTTGAGGAGCTGGTCGGGCTTCTCACCCGTGCTCGGCTGGTGGTGTACGCATGAGCATGCAGGTCATCGGTGAAAAGGGCCGGCCGCTGGACCGTCGCACCCGGATCGACGCACGGCTGGCGGTCGGGATGGCGCGGCTGCTGGTGACGCTGCCGCCGCGTCGCTTGCGACGAAGCCTGGAGACGGCACGACACGGATCACGCCCGGCCACGCGAGACGAGGCGCTGGATGCCCGTGCGGCGGTGGTGACCGTGAGCGCCCGATGCGCTGGCCGAGGCTGCCTGCAGCGCTCTGTCGCCACTGCTCTGCTGTGCCGCATGCACGGCAGTTGGCCCGACTGGTGCACCGGGATCCGGACCCAGCCGTTTCGCGCGCACGCCTGGGTGGAGGTCGACGCGCGGGCCGTCGGCGAGCCAGGTGACGTCACCCTCTTTCAGACGATCATGAGTGTGCGGCACCCCGCGGGAGGCCGCACATGAGGCTGGTCACCGCCGCACCGGACACCGCGGGCACCGGAAGGTCCGCAGACGCGGCCGTCATCACGGAGGGGCTGTCCAAGCGCTACGGACGTCTACAGGCGGTGGCCGGCCTGGACCTCGAAGTCCCCGCGGGGCAGACATTCGGCTTTCTGGGCCCCAACGGCGCGGGCAAGAGCACCACCCTCGGCATGCTGTGCACCTTGCTCCGCGTCACCGGTGGGCGGGCCCTGGTGGCCGGGTTCGACGTCTCACGCGAGCCGCACCAGGTGCGCCGTCACATCGGCGTGGTATTCCAGGAGTCCACACTCGACGGTGACCTCACCGCCATGGAGACACTGCGCTTTCACGCCGAGTTGTTCGGCATCCCACGACAGCGGACCATAGACTTGATCATGGACATGTTGGAGCTGGTCGACCTGGCTGAGCGCCGACATGCTCCTGTGCGCACCTTCTCGGGCGGGATGCGCCGTCGACTGGAGATCGCGCTGGGACTGATCCACGCCCCACGGGTGCTGTTCCTCGACGAGCCCACCACGGGCCTCGACCCGCAGACGCGGGCCGCCATCTGGGACTACCTGCGCCGCCTGCGCGCGGAGCGGGGGGTGACGGTCTTCCTCACGACCCATCAGCTGGAGGAAGCCGAGAACTGCGACCGGATCGCCATCATGGACGAAGGAAGGCTCGTCGGGGACGGAACGCCCCGAGAACTGAAGGCGATCGTGGGTGCCGACCTCGTCACGCTCCGGACGGACGACGACTCGGCTGCGGCGCGAACCATCCGCGAACGACTCGGCCTGGACCCCGATGCCGGGGCCGACGGCCTGCGCATCAGGGCCACGGACGGTGCCACACTCGTCCCCCGGCTCTGTGCCGTCCTGCCGGTACCCGTACGGGCCGTGACGGTCACTCCTCCCACACTGGACGACGTCTTCCTGCACTACACAGGACGTACCATCCGCGAAGCCGACGACGTGGCTCCCGCGTTCCCCGCCCCGAGGAGGTAACTCATGTCCCTGGTGTCCGCGACCCCGCCCGCACAGCAGCGCGCCCCTTCCTCCCCGGGCGGGCGAGCGCACCACGCAGCGGACCTGCGGGCGGTACGAGTGCTCTGGCAGCGAGAGGTCATCCGTTTCGCCCGCAACCGGCTGCGGGTGGCGATGAGCGTGGTCATGCCGATGGTCTTTCTGATGATCTTTGGTACGGGGCTCAACTCCGCGCTCCCCGCACAGCAGAGCGCCTTCCGCGACTTCCGTGCCTTCCTCTTTCCCGGGGTCCTCCTCATGGCGGTGCAGGCACCGGCCATGGCGGCTGGCGCCTCCGTAGTCTGGGACCGCCAGGCGGGGTTCCTCCGGCGAATGCTGGTGGCACCGGTGCGGCGCAGCCCACTGCTGACCGGCACGTGTCTGGGCGGTGCCACGGCCGGCGCGTGCTACGCGGTGCCCATCCTGTGTTTGAGCGGTATCGTCGGCATCCCCTATCGCCCCGAACTAGTCTTGGTCCTCCTGGAGTTGGCGCTCATCGCATTCGCCTTCACGGCACTCGGTGTCCTGGTGGCCGTGTGCGCCAGGAGGCCGGAGACCTTCCAGGTCGTCATCGGGCTGTGCATGATGCCGTTGTTGTTCCTGTCCGGAGCGGTCTTCCCGGCTGCGGGTCTCCCCGGCTGGCTCGGCACAGCTGTGCGGCTCAACCCCCTCACCTACGCGGTCGACGCGTTGCGGCGCACCCTGCCCGGCGACGGGGTGGCACAACTGGGGAGCCGCGGAGCCGGTCCGCAGTGGTGGGGCTGGACGCCACCGGTGTCCCTGGAGACCGGGTTCGTCGCCGCGGTCGCCGTCGTGGCCCTGTCGGTGGCCACCTACCGCTTCGCACGCTCCGAATAAAGGGAGTTGACTTCCTCCCCCTCCTGGAGGGAGGGGGAGTCCTACGGCTCGCGCCGTGGGGTTTTCTGCTTCATCGCCGACTGCCCGCCCGGAGTACTCCGTTGAGGTCTTAGAACTCCTAACAGAATGCTGCAACTTACCTTGGAATGTTGGTGTCTGATGGGTTGTTAGCCTGCACGTGAGAAGGGGCGAGCAGCCGCCGTGGA
>NZ_JBIWPO010000113.1:0-6939 GCF_044768275.1 Streptomyces sp. NPDC101152
ACCCCCCAGGTCATCCGTTCGACAGGGGGCAAACAGCCATACCGGACCCGGGGGCCAGGCGCCCCTTTTGCGGGGCCACGAGAAAGGTAACGGGGTGGAGTCGTGGCCCTTGTCGCCGAGCAGTGAATCGGGGCGGCGGCGTGGCCTGGCAGGCCGTCCGGCCACAGGCGGGATGCCCTCGACCAGGGTGAGAGTCTGGGTGACGTCGTTGACGTTGGCCGCGGTGGTGATGACCTTGAGCGGGGTGCCGTCCGTCGCAGATCAAGTGATGCTTGCTGCCCGATTTCCGCTGGTCGACCGGTGAAGGATCAGTGTCAGCACCCTGGTTCGCATGGATGTGGGATCCGTCCACACACGCAGCGGGACCAGTCGAGTTCGCAGGCCACGTTCAACTTGGCGAGCAGAACGCGGTGCATCTGCTCGAAGACGCCGGCCTGCTGCCAGCGATCCCGACGGCGCCAGCAGGGGCGCCCCGAGCCGAATCCCAGCTCCAGTCCCAGGAGTTGTCATGCTATGTCGTTTCGGAGCACATACAGCATGCCCTGCAGACACAGCCGGTCCGCCATCAGCCGCGGACCTGGGGACTTCTCCGGCCACGGCGGAACAACGGCTCGATCAGCATCTACAAAGTCGTCGTCCACGATCCACGGCCGAGTACTCACACATGACGAACGGCCGAATCATCACACCAGTCACGGCCCACCACGGCACTTCATCAAGATCATGTTTGGAGCCGTTAATGAATCGACCGTGATCCGCTCCTGCTATGCGAAGCAGAGCCACTCAGCATGTCAGTTCCAGCGTTCGAAACGCTGGGAAGATGCACCTGCTACGCAATGCGCGTCACTGGTGAAACTTCTATATCGAGCCCCCCGGCCCATTTGATCACGCAGGAGAACTGCCTGGAGTCAATATCGGAGGCTTCGACAGAAAAAATTACCCTATAGGACCCAACGGGCAAAACTCCCCGCCATCCCCGCTCGTGTCCGTCTTCTCCATGGCCTGGATCTCGAAAAGTGAGGCGGCAGTACCGTTCTCCCTCGGACGGGTAAATTCGGGCGTGAACAAGATCGAACCGCCGTGCAGCTCCAGGATGGATTGACAGGGTCCGGTCAGGGCGATCAGCCCACTTCAACTGCCGCCCGGCAGCACCTGTCAGGCGGCGGCGAAGTTCGAGCGGAGTGTCGTTACCTAGCGACTCCACGCTCTCAAGGGTGACCTCTACCTCGTGGGCTGTTCGGCGCCGCGGATGGTTCACTACAGGCAACCGCACCCAGGCCGACTCGTGATCCGAAGCGGCGACCTCCACCAGATCCCCGATTCGTGAAGGTTCGAAGTCCAGGACATCGAGAGCAGCCCGCCATCTACCTTCGCGCCATATCGACAAATACAAAGCTACGATCACCGCCGCTACAGTTCCTATGGCACCCGCTAAGCCCGAAGCGGAATCAAGAGCCACTTGCACCTCCGAAGTAACCGCGACAACCATACTCAAAATATCTACATGCCCGGATTCCGTCCTCTCCAGTCCTACTGAACTTGATTGGGTGATGTCGGTGCCGTTCGCCTGACAGTTGGGTGTCGGCACCGGTAGCCCTGGGGTGTGAGGTACGCGCAGGGCGGCGGACTGACCGACGCCGAGAGAACCACGCGGGAGCGGTTGCGGCTCCAGGCCATGGAGCGTTTCGAGAGCGGGCAGAAGAACGCGGAGGTTGCCGCTGCCCTGCGGATCAGTGTGCGGTCGGTTGAGCGGTGGCGTCGGGCCTGGGGCGAGGGCGGTGAGACCGGGGTTCTGTCGAAGGGGTCGCCGGGAAGACCTCGGCTCAACGAAGTCCAGGTCTCCAGGCTGGAGCGGGAGTTGGAGCGTGGTCCGCTGGCTCTGGGCTGCTGCCACCGGCGGCAACCCGGCTACGAGCGCAAGCCCGAGCGCTTCCTGGCCTTGGGCAACCTGGCTGCCGCCCTGATCGGATACCGGCGTCTGACGAAGTTACTCAGGGCCTGGGCCGGTTGTGCTGGGGCCGGAGCAGGCCAGCCCCGTCGAGTCCGCGAGCGCCGCCGCACAGGCCGAAGCCCCCTCGGCCATGCTCCAGTGCAGGTGAAGTAGACGAGCGGGCCGCCGGCCTCGCCCAGGCCCGTCGATCAGGAAGAGGTGTCCTCCTGGTCCTCGGCAGCGTCACACCACCGCTCGAGGAGAGCGGCAAGGTACGCGGTGATGCGCTCGGCCGGGGGATGATCCACATCCGTGCCGGCGTAGCGGTCGTAGAGGTCTGTGAAGGCTCGGCCGGCGGCCCTGCAGTCCGCCGCCTGCTCGCCCACCCACACGGCCAGGTCGCAGCTCATGCCACGGAGGCTCTCCCACCGCAGGGACACGCAACTGCTGTCGATCGAACCGGTCCAGCGAGCGCCACGGGAAACGACCTGTCAGTGTGCGGCGCGGGCGATGCCGAGGAGATCTCGGACGGGTCCGGCCGGTGGCCGCGGGCCGCCGATCCAGGCGGCCCGAAACTCCCGGGACAGGTCCAGTCCTGACACGGGGACCGCGACCAGTGTCCCCACGTGCAGCTCGGCCGCGGCCGCCTGCCGTGACACGAAGGCGGGAGGTCCGCCGGCCCGTACGGTGGCCAGGATCGCCGCGTTGGTGGCGAGCTCAACCTCGGGGTCAGCAAGGTGCTGCCCGGCGTGGAGCATGGCCTCTTCGAGGACCGCGCGCGTACCGGAACCCCGCTCCCGGCAGGTCAGGGCCCGGCGGGCGAGTTCAGCAGCTGTGATCGCGGTGCGCCGGTGCGCCCACTTGTCGTCGGGCGCTGTGACCAGCACGAGCTCGTCCATCCCGACGACGGCCGTGGACAGCCCGTCGATATTCACCGGGCCTTCGACGAAGCCGAGGTCGGCCTCCCCTCGTCGTACTGCGGCGATCACTTCCCCGGAGTTGACCGCCCGAAGACTCACCGACACGTGACGCACCTGACGCAGCCGCACCAGCCAGCGGGGCAGCAGGTATTCGGCGGTGGTCATCGACGCGTGCACACGCAGTTCCTGCGAGCGGCCGCTGCGCAGGGTCTCGAGGGCGACCTCGATCTCGTTCGCGCGCGCGAGGAGTTCGATGCTCCACTCCGCCAACAGCTTCCCGGCCGGGGTCAGGGCCGAGCCCCGGCGCGCGCGCTGCACGAGGACCAGGCCGGTCTGCGCCTCCATCGCGCGAAGTCGCTCCGACGCCGACTGCTGCGAGATTCCGGCGGCACGCCCTGCCGCTCCGATGCTGCCCAGCCGTGCGACGTCGACGAGCAGGCGAAGGGACGCGAGTTCAGGCAGCATGGTCACAGGCTATCCCTGTGATGCCACAGCCAGGTGGTCCCTACTGCGGCGGCCGCGTGGAGATGACGCTTGGGCCATGAGACTCCCGATCCCCTATGGTCCGAACTGGTACGCCGCCGTCATGGGCACCGGCATCGTCGCTGTCGCCGTCGAGGGGCTGCCCGTCCGCGTGCCCGGTGCCACCGCCATCGCCCTGGTGTTCTGGCTCGCCGCGGCCGTCCTGCTCGTGGCGATCACGGCGGTCATGATGCTGCAGTGGCGGGCCGAGCGGGCCGTCTTGCGCCGGCAGTACGACGACCCGGTGATGTCGCATTTCTACGGCGCTCCGGCGATGGGTCTGATGACCGTTGGCGCCGGTGCCGTCGCGGTGGGCTACCACCTCATCGGGAGGTCGGCCGCGGTCGACCTCGACATCACCCTCTGGACGGCCGGCACGCTCCTGGGACTGTGGACAGCCGTGGCCGTGCCCTACCGGGCGATCACCCGTCACGACGTCGCCGACGACAGCGCCACCGGCGGCTGGCTGATGCCGGTGGTGCCGCCGATGGTCTCGGCCACGACCGGCGCCGCGCTGGTGGGGCACGTGGCGGCCGGTCAGCCTCGCGAGACGCTGCTGCTGGTCTGCTACGCCTTCTTCGGCCTTACGATGATCAGCGGCCTGCTGGTCCTCAGCCAGCTGTGGCAGCGCATGGTCCGCCATGGCGCGCTCGCCCCGGCCACGGCGCCGACGGTCTGGATCGTTCTCGGCTTCCTCGGCCAGTCGACCACCGCAGCGCATCACCTCGGTGCCGAGGCGCCGACCGTCGTCCCGGCCTACGGCCACGCGCTGGGCATGCTCGCTCTCTGCTATGGCGTCCCGGTCTGGGGCTTCACCGTGCTGTGGACCGCCCTGGCCATCGCCCTGACCGCACGCCAGGTCCGTGCCGGACTGCCCTTCGCCCCCACCTGGTGGTCATTCACCTTTCCGGTGGGCACCGTCGCCACCGGCACCAGCGCCCTGGCGGCCGTGACCGCCCTCGCCTTGTTCAAGGTCGCCGCAAGCATCGCCATGGCCGGGCTCCTCGTCGGCTGGGCGGCTGCCGCGGCCGGCACGGTCCGGGCTTTTGTAACGCGCCCCATGCTGCCGGCTCCCCCGGTGTGGGCGGAGCACGAGAGCAGTGCTGCCCGGGCAGTAGTGGAAGTCCCGGACCGGGAGGCGCTGCAGAGGGCAAGCTGTCCAACAACCCCTGGCGGCACCGTCCCCTGGCCGAACATACCCGTTCCAGCGGCCTCCATCAGGGCCGACCGCACCTGATCCTGTACGCCTGGGTCCGTGACTGTTCCCGTTCAGGCCCTCATGGTTCTCGGAGCTGACGGGCACCCTGGCGAGTCACGCCCTGTCGGGCGTCCCCTCTATCGGCGGTCGAGGTCTTCCGGCCGATCAGCAGGGGCCCGGCTGCTCCGCCGCGTCACCGCAAAGGATGCGAAACTTCTGCGCCACGAGATCATGGTGCTGCGCCGCCAGCGGGCCGAGGAGGTGGGTGTCCTTCGAGACGACGCCGACGACGTCGGCCAAAGTGGCATGGGACAGGTCGCGCACGTCCGTGCCGTCGATGGTGATACGTCCGCAGGTGGCATCGTAGAGGCGGGGTACGAGGTAGCCGAGGGTGGTCTTCCCGGCCCCGGTCGGACCGACGACGGCGACGTGCATGCCTGGGGGGATGTCCAGGATGATGTCGCGCAGTATCGGTCGGTCTTCATAGGAGAAGCTGACGCCCTCGAATCGGAGGTGGCCGCGCGGCCTGCGAAGCGGCACAGGGCGGACGGGTTCGGGAACGTCGACGGGAAGATCCAGGTATTCGAACACCCTTTGGAACAGAGCCAGGGAGCTCTGGACGGCGACGCCAACCTGGAGGAGTTGAGCGGTCGGTCCGAACAATCCCTGCTGGAGGGTGGTGAAGGCGACGAGCGTTCCCAGGGAGATGGCGAGCCGACCGTGATCGGCAGTGAAGCCTGCCGTCGCGTAGACCAGGATGGGCATTGCCGACATGACCAGTTGGATGGCTGACTGACGCCAGCGGCCTGCCATGCTGGAGCGTACGGTGAGCCGGGTGAGGGTCTGCGACTGGTGCGCGAACTCCCGGGTCAGGGTCTCGGTACGGTTCATGATCCTGGCGAGCAGGAAGCCGTTCACGGAGAGAGACTCCTCCACCAGGGTCGACAGCAACGCCAGTTGCTTCTGCCGTTCGAGGGTGATCTCTCGCCGCTCGTCGCCGACCCTGCGGCTGATCCACGCGAACATCGGAAGGATCAACAGGGACGCGAGCGTCAGCCGCCAGTCGAGAGCAACCATCGCGATGAGGCTGCCGGCAAAACTTGCGATGCTGCCCACGATGGTGGTGGCGACCGTGGTCACCGTCGCCGCCATCCCACCGATGTCGTTGGCGATCCTCGACTGCATCTCGCCGGCGCGGGTGCGGGTGAAAAAAGCCAGGGACCTGCGATGCAGGTGGGTGTAGACCGCATTGCGCAGGTCGTTCATGACGGCTTGGCCCACCGACAGCGACAGATAGGACTGAACGACACCGGTGACCGTGGTCGTGGCGGCCAGCCCCACCATGCCGCCGGTCAGCGCGGCCAACAGTCTGGTTCTGCCCTGCGGCAGGGCCACGTCCATGACCTGCCGCAGGAGGAACGGCGAGACCAGTGACATCACCGCGGACATCACGATCAGGCCGAACACCACAACCCGCCTGGCGCTGTACGGTCGGAAGAGCCTGAAGATCCGACGCAACGGGACGTGCTGTTCCTGCTGCGACTCCTCGGTCACCGCAATCCCCTCGTCGTTCACTCACCCATCGGCAAGCGTGAGGAATCCCTCGCGCACCAGTGTGTGCATCAAGGTCAGCCGTCCCGGATCGTCCAGATCTCCGGGGATGTTCTTCGCTGTCACACCCTCGTTCCCGCTTCCGGCGACAAAGCGCAGCTCGTCCGCGACCGCGGCGGGCAGCCTGACCACCTTGTTGTGGAACGCCAGGTCGGCCCACTCCTCGGTGACGGTAAGGCGCCAGCGCAGCCGGTATCGCTTGCGCAGCAGCGTGGTCAGGCGCTGATGTCGAGACCTCGCACGGCGGAGACGCCCCGCCGCAGCTTCCGGCGAAGTACGAGCCGGACCAGAAGTGCCCGCCCCACAGGTACCGGCGTTCGTGGCTGTCGTACCCCTTGCGCAGCAGGCGGGCGGAGACGCCCTTGAGGGAGTTGACCAGCTTGGAGCGCTGGACTTTAGGCGGATAGTGCACGAGCAGGTGCACGTGGTCCTCCTCGCCGTTGAACTGCTTGAAGTCGGCTTCGAAGTGCGTGCAGACCTCGCGCATGATCTCATCGCAGCGCGTCAGCATGGCGTCCGTCATGGCCTTGCGCAGGTACTTGGTGACGAACACCAAAATGCACGTGCAGGTGGTGAACGACGTGACGTGCCGGTGTGTATGTCAGGGTTTGGGGTTCCATCGTGGTGATATGAGGCGAGCGTGTATGGTGATCGTTCATGGGCGAACTCGGTTTGGTGAAGCGGCAGTTCGGGCACCGTGCCCGACTGGCGTTGTCCCCTGCCGAGGTCCGGCTCATCGATGACCAGGCGCATGCGGC
>NZ_JBIWPO010000114.1:0-6866 GCF_044768275.1 Streptomyces sp. NPDC101152
GACGCCGCCCGCCAGGACCTGCGTCTTGTCGGGCTCGGAGCCCTCGACGTTTCCGCCGAGTTCGCTCGCGGCGAGGTCGACGACCACCGAACCGGACTGCATCCGCTCAAGGACGGCCGCGCTCACCAGCAGCGGCGGCCGGCGCCCCGGCACCTGGGCGGTGGTGATGACGACGTCGGAGCGGGCGATGTGGGCGTCCAGCGCCGCACGCTGCGCCCGCTGCTCCTCCGGCGTCAACTCCCTTGCATAGCCGCCTCGTTCGACGTCCGGCGCGTCACCCTGCGGGCTCTGCACGTCGAGAAACCTGGCCCCCAGCGACTCCACCTCGCCTCGCGAGGCGGGGCGCACGTCGTAGGCCGAGACGACGGCGCCGAGGCGGCGGGCCGTGGCGATGGCCTGGAGTCCGGCCACGCCGGCACCGAGGACGAGGACCTGCGCCGGGCGCATGGTGCCCGCCGCGGTCGTCAGCATCGGGAAGAACCGGTCGTAGGAGTCGGCGGCGAGCACGGCCGCCTTGTAGCCGGCGACATTGGCCTGGGAGGTCAGCGCGTCCATGGACTGGGCGCGGCTGAGAGTGCGCGGCAGCAGGTCGAGGCTGAGCGTGCGCACCCCGCGCCCTTCCAGGTCCTGTACCAGGGCGGGCTGCAGCAGCGGTTCCAGCAGGCCGATCAGCGTCTGCCCGGTGCGCAGGGACGCGGCGGTCTCCTGGTCAGGCGGACCGACGCACAGGACGACGTCCGCGCGTGCGTACAGCTCCTCCGGGGATACGACCGCCGCGCCCGCGTCGGTGTAGTCCGCGTCGGCGAACCAGGCGCCGGCGCCGGCCCCGGTCTCGACCAGGACGTCGATCCCGGCCCGGCGCAGCAGGGTGACGGCCTCGGGGACGAGGGCGACCCGGCGCTCGCCGGGTGCCCGCTCCCGTACGGCAGCCACGGTGACGTTTGCCATGTTCCGCTGCCTCTCTTCCGGTGTCCGGGGGTCGCCCGGGCCCCGGAACTCGAAGACGAGCGCGTCTCGGCCGTACGCCGAGTACCTCGTCGAAGAAGATCGGCACCTCAATGGCAGCATTGTCCGCGGGCAGCGCGACCGTGACCACCCGTCGGCCGCGGTCGAGCACGCGCCTGCGGAAGGTGAATTGGCCGGCTGGGAGGTGGCGGTCAGCCGCCGAGCTGCACCCACCACACCAGTTCGGTGCCGCCGCCCTCCGGACGGTTGAGTTCCAGGTGCCCGCCGAACTGCCGGGCGCGCTCGGCCATGTTGCCCAGTCCGCTGCGCCGGCCGTCCTCCGGGATGCCCACGCCGTTGTCGGACACGGTCAGGCGTACCTCCCGTCCGTCGGTCTGCAGGACCACGTCGGCGCGGTCGGCCCGGGCGTGCCGGGCGATGTTGGTCAGCGCCTCCGAGAGCACCGCGATCACCTGGTCCGCGATGTCCCGCGGCACGTCGGTGTCGACCAGGCCCTCCATGCGGACGCCGGGGGCGAAGCCCAGGACGGCGGCGGCCTCGTCGACCTGCCGGACGGTGCGGGCGCGCAGCCCCGTACCGGCCCCGCCCTCGCGGGACCGCAGGCCGAAGATGGTCGATCTGATGATCTTGATGGTCTCGTCCAGGTCGTCCACCGCGCGCCCGACCCGCTCCGCGGCCTCGGGATGCTCGATGAACCGGCCCATGCTCTGCAGCGTCATGCCGGTGGCGAACAGCCGCTGGATGGCGAGGTCGTGCAGGTCCCGGGCGATGCGGTCGCGGTCCTTGAGCACCGCGATCTGCTCGGCGTCCTGGCGGCGTTCCGCCAGTTCCATCGCCACGGCGGCCTGCGCGGCGAAGGCCTGCAGGGTCTCGGTCTCGGCCGACGGGAACGGTGGCCGGCCGGCCTTCCGCGCGAGCAGGAGCACGCCGCGGACGCCTCCCTCGCGCGTGCCGATGGGCACGGCCACGGCGGGCCCGAGGCCCTCGAAGCGGGGAGGTTCCGGGGAAACCCGCTCGTCATGGGACACGTCCTCGCTGACGACCGACTCGGCACGGGAGAAGGCGAGTCCCATCAAGGTCCTGTCCATGGCCAGGACGAGTCCCCGATGGGCCTCGGAGTCCAGTCCGACCGCGATCTCGACCGTGAGCGAGCCGGTGTCCTCCATCGGCAGGGCGACCGCCGCCAGGGCCGAACCGGTGATCTCGCGCGCCCGCTCGACGATCACACTCAGGGCCTCCGCACGCCCGGCCCCGGACATCAGGGTGTGCGTGATCTCCGCGTTCGCGCGCAGCCAGCGCTCCCGCAGCCGGGACTCCTCGTACAGGCGGGCGTTGTCGATCGCCACGCCGGCGGCCACGGCGAGCGTGGACAGGACCGCCTCGTCCTCCTCGTCGAACTGCGCCCCACCGCGCTTCTCCGTCAGGTACAGATTGCCGAAGACCTGGTCGCGCACCCGGATCGGGACGCCGAGGAAGGAGTTCATCGGCGGGTGGTGGGCCGGGAAGCCGTACGAGGCAGGGTGCTCGGAGAGCTTCGTCAGCCGCAGCGGCTCCGGGTTGCTGATCAGCTCACCCAGGATGCCGTGGCCCTCCGGGTAGGGGCCTATCCGGGCGATCTGCTCCGCCGTGACGCCGACCGTGTGGAAGGCCGACAGCCGCTTGCCGTCGGGGCCGATCACGCCGAGGGCCGCGTACTCGGCGTCCACCAGGGCGGCCGCGGCCTCCACAATGCTGCGCAGCGCCTGCTCGAGGTCCAGTTCACGGCCGACCGAGAGCACCGCCTCCAGCAGGCTGTGCACCCGGTCGCGGGTGCCGCGGGCCGCGTCGAGGCGCGCCTGCAGCTCCGCCAGCAGCTCGTCCAGCCTGAGCTGCGGCAGGCGCACACCGGCCTCCCCGGACTCTTCGGAGCCTGCCACCCGTGATCCTCCACATCGCCTCGACTCGTCGACCACATGAGGTCATGTGCCACGGTATCGGTCGGCGGCAGGCGGCGACACGGGATCTGAGCGGAGTCCATGCGCTGACGCACGGTCGCCGCGCGCACCGCGAGGCCGGGCACGCGGTCGATGACGTCCATCTCCTTGTAGCCGCGCACGTGCAGGTTGGGGTGGCCGCTGCGCCGGCAGGCCAGACAGCACCCCCCGGCGGTCTCCCGGTTCAGCCGGTGGTGTGTCCCCACTGCCGGCCGACCCGCTCCCACTCGGCGCCCCACCGCTCGGTGGCGCGCCGCTGGATCCGCAGCCGGGCCAGCGCCCCGGCGCCGAGCACCGTCAGGCCGGCGGTGAGGGCGGCCCCGGTGCCGACCAGCACCACGCGGGTCGTCGCCTCGGCCGGGTTCATGGGCGCCGGAACCAGACGGTCACGTCCGTCGGTCCACGCCGTCACCGTGCTGCCGGGTTTCGCCGTGGACCGCACGTCCGTCGGCCCGGTCCGCACGGTGCCCGTCGCGTCGGTCCAGCGCACCGTCGCCCGGACCCGGTCGCCGGTGAAGCCGGTGACCACGTCCCGCCCGCTGCCGGGCACGGTCCGCACGAGCACCGCGGTCACCGGGTGGCGCCCCGCCCGAGCCTGTTCCACGACCCCGTCCGCGATCCGCGCCCCGATCACCCCGGCGGCCACCGCCCCCACGGCCGCGACCGTCCAGACGACCAGCACCATCCACGCCTCGACCACGTCGCTGTGCCGACGCAGCGGATTGCGGCGCCAGCGCCATCCCAGGACCTTCCCCCGGTGGAGCTTCCGCATCGGTCACACCCCCTCACGGGCGCAATGACGACGGCCACGCCTGAACGGGCCCACCTCAACAGTCTCACTCCGTGGCGGCCGACGAGACCTTCTCGGGGAGCCGATTCGCGGGTCAGACGGTGATACGGCGCCCGGTGACGGCGACCGGATCGATGCGCACCCACTCGTCGCGCCACCCGCCCGCCCAGGGGGTGCTGTGGGCCAGCTCGGTGAGCCGCCGTACCTCCCCGGCGTCGGTCACCGTACGGGCGTGGCCCCGCACCAGCACGCTCCAGCCGCTGCTGAAGGCGTCGTCGATGCGGTCGACCTCGAAGGCGACCTGGCAGCCGGCGGCCTGTGACGGTGTGGTGCCGGGTGCGGTCCGGAAGACGATCGCACCGTCGACGACGCTGTAGTTGACCGGCACGATCACGGGTCCGGACGCGGTGGGCACCGCGATCCGTCCCACGCCGTGCGTGGCGAGCAGGTCCCGGCACTCGGCGACGTCGAGCTCGCTGAAGTCCGGGGCGCGACCGGCGCGCCCCATACCGTGCGGCAGCTCACTGTCGCCGCCGGTGAGGTCCCGCACGGTGGTCCCCAGGGCCTCGGCCAGCCGCAGCAGCGCACCGGGCCCCGGTGCGGCTCCGGGGCGCTCCTCGAGGTACTGGACGTACCCCGGGGCCATGCCGGCCCGGTCGGCCGTCTGCTCGAGGGTGAGGCCGAGTTCCGTACGCCGTGCGACGAGCCGGCGCCCGAGATCACCCAGCGCCTGGGCCTCGGCGGCCCGGGAAGCGGCGTGTTCCGCCATGATCCGTCACGTCCTCTCGTCCGACCGGCCGGCGAGCGACGGCGCCGGGATCGCGCCCCGCAGATCCATGGTGCCCCGTCCGTCGACGTCACGCTTGGGCCGACCGGGCCGGTCTCAGCGGGCCGGGATCACGCCGTGCACGTGACCTTCGCCCGTTGAGCGCGGATACTTCCGAGAGTGGCCGCAGTACGGGGCCCATGGTCAGGCACGCGTCTCACCAGGAGGAACCCATGAAGATGTTGATCAACGTTCCGGAAAGCGTGGTCGCCGACGCGTTGCGGGGAATGGCAGCCGCCCATCCCGAGCTGACGGTCGACGTGGAGAACCGGGTGATCGTACGGCGGGACGCCCCCGTGGCCGGGAAGGTCGCCCTGATCTCCGGTGGCGGCTCGGGGCACGAGCCGCTGCACGGCGGTTTCGTGGGCCCCGGCATGCTGTCGGCGGCCTGCCCGGGCGAGGTGTTCACCTCCCCCGTGCCGGACCAGATGGCGCGGGCCGCGGCGGCCGTGGACAGCGGCTCCGGTGTGCTCTTCATCGTGAAGAACTACACCGGTGACGTGCTGAACTTCGACATGGCGGCCGAGCTCGCCGAGGACGAGGGCATTCAGGTCGCCAAGGTGCTCGTCAACGACGACGTGGCGGT
This sequence comes from Streptomyces sp. NPDC101152, assembly GCF_044768275.1. Lineage (NCBI taxonomy): Bacteria > Bacillati > Actinomycetota > Actinomycetes > Kitasatosporales > Streptomycetaceae > Streptomyces > Streptomyces sp. NPDC101152. The sequence goes on from NZ_JBIWPO010000114.1 coordinate 5,142, forward strand.
CACCGACAGCCTCTACACGGCCGGCCGGCGCGGGACCGGCGCCACCCTGTTCGTGGAGAAGATCGCGGGTGCGGCGGCGGACGAGGGACAGCCGCTGGAGCGGGTGGAGGCGATCGGCCGGCAGGTCAACGAGAACTCCCGCAGTTTCGGCGTCGCCCTGAGCGCCTGCACCACCCCCGCCAAGGGCAGCCCCACCTTCGACCTGCCGCCCGGCGAGCTGGAGTTGGGCATCGGCATCCACGGCGAGCCCGGCCGGGAACGGCGGGCGATGATGACCTCCGGGGAGATCGCCGACTTCGCGGTGGGCGCGATCCTGGACGACATGACCCCGCGCAACCCGGTGCTCGTCCTGGTCAACGGCATGGGTGCGACACCGCTGCTGGAGCTGTACGGGTTCAACGCCGAGGTCCAGCGGGTGCTCACCCAGCGCGGGGTGGCCGTCGCCCGCACCCTGGTCGGCAACTACGTCACCTCCCTCGACATGGCGGGCGCCTCGGTCACCCTGTGCCAGGTCGACGAGGAACTGCTCAGGCTCTGGGACGCGCCGGTGAAGACGCCTGGGTTGCGCTGGGGCATGTGACGGCGGCGGCCCCCGGTGTCAACGTACCTACCACGCAAGGAGATCCCGTGCTCGACGCCGACTTCTTCCGCCGTTGGATGACGGCGACCGCCGCGTCCGTCGACCGCGAGGCGGAACGGCTCACCGCCCTCGACTCGCCCATCGGGGACGCCGACCACGGCAGCAATCTGCAGCGCGGGTTCCGGGCCGTGACCGCTGCCCTGGAGAAGGAGGCGCCGGACACACCGGGCGGGGTCCTGACGCTCGCCGGACGCCAGTTGATCTCGACGGTCGGCGGCGCGTCGGGGCCGCTGTACGGCACGCTGCTGCGCCGCACCGGAAAGGCGCTGGGCGATGCCGCCGAGGTGGACGAGGGGCAGCTGGCCGAGGCGCTACGGGCCGGGGTGGACGCGGTGATGACGCTCGGCGGGGCCGCGCCGGGCGACAAGACCATGATCGACGCGCTGGTGCCGGCGGTGGACGCGCTCGGCGGCGGTTTCGCGGCGGCCCGGGCCGCGGCCGAGCAGGGTGCGCTGGCGACGACACCGTTGCAGGCCCGCAAGGGCAGGGCCAGTTACCTCGGGGAACGCAGCATCGGGCACCAGGACCCCGGCGCCACCTCCTCGGCCCTGCTTGTCGCCGGCCTGGCGGAGGCGAACGGTGAGTGACGACAAGGTGGTCGGCATCGTGCTGGTGTCGCACAGCGCAGAAGTTGCCGCTTCCGTCGCCGAGTTGGCCAAGGGGCTGGCAGGCGGCGGCACGTCGGTGCCGGTCGCCCCGGCGGGCGGCACCGAGGCCGGCGGCCTCGGCACGAGTGCGGAACTGATCGCCGCGGCGGCCGCCTCCGTCGACCGGGGTGCCGGAGTCGCCGTCCTCACCGACCTCGGCAGCGCGGTCCTCACGGTGAAGGCCCTCCTCGCCGAGGGCGACGAACTCCCGCCGGACACCCGCCTGTTGGACGCCCCCTTCGTGGAGGGGGCGGTGGCCGCGGTCGTCACGGCGGCGGCGGGGGCCGACCTGTCGGCGGTGGAGACGGCGGCAGCGGAGGCGTACACCTACCGAAAGGCCTAGCCTCGCCGTTTCGCTTGGGTTTGGCGGCTGGCGAGGCGGAAACGCGAAAGTGCCTTCCTGACCTGGGACGATGAACCTTGCTGAGGGGTTCTGTC
>NZ_JBIWPO010000115.1:0-6145 GCF_044768275.1 Streptomyces sp. NPDC101152
AGCAGATCGCCGAGATCGACAAGCTCATTGCGGCCCGGTTTCGCGAGCACGGCCTCGCCGAGGTGATCTCCAGCATGCCGGGTATCGGCCCGCTCCTGGGCGCCGAGTTGCTGGCCGCCACCGGCGGCGACATGACCCGATACGCCAGTTCCGACCGCCTGGCCAGCCTCGCCGGCGTCGCGCCCGTGCCTCGCGACTCCGGCAGCATCAGCGGCAACTTCCACCGTCCCCGGCGCTATCACCGCGGCCTGCAACGCGTCTTCTACACCTCCGCGCTGATCAGCATCCGCAGTTGTGACGCCTCTCGCCGCTTCTACGAGCGCAAGCGTGGCGAAGGCAAACGACACACCCAGGCCGTCCTCGCCCTGGCCCGGCGCCGGGTCAACGTCCTGTGGGCCCTCATCCGTGACGGACAGTGCTACCAAAGCAAACCGTCCGTCACGCCTGCGGTTTGACAACATCATTAGGAGGTGGTCTGGAAGCCGAGGGACGCCTCTTGAGGGCAGCGTCGCGTTTCGTTCCGCCAGGGCCAGCCTGGCCCAGCGGAGCAAGATTCGTCCGATCAAAGGTTCTTGACCCGCCTGTGATCCCACTCCGTTGACAGCACTCCTGGCCCGCTCAACCATCCGCCAAGCGCCGTACCAAGGTCACCCGCGGCGCGGGCAGCCCGGCGGCTGCCCTCGCGATGGTGTTCAAGCTGGTCGAGTCGGCTCAGGCAAAGGGTTCCGACCTCACTGTCCACGACATCCGCAACCTGGGGAACGTCACCCGGCAACTGAACGACCGACCCCGAATAGCCCTCGGCGACCGCACCGCGATTCCGCCATGCCCTCCATCACCTTAATCGTGGTGATGATCTGCTTGGACACCTCCGCTCCGTACACCTCGGCCAGATGAGTCGATATCTCCCCGTGGGTGAGGCCTTTCGCGGGCAGGGAAAGCACCATCTCGTCCACGCCGGTCAGTCGACGCTGCTGCTTGCGGACGATCTGCGGTTCGAAGGTGCCGGCGGTGTCGCGGGGCACCTTCACCTCGACTGGGCCGAAGTCGGCCAGCACAGTCTTGGCCCGGGTGCCGTAACGGCTGTTGCCGCTGTTCCTGCAAGGCCACGTCGTGCATGTCGTAGCCGACGTCATCGGTGATCTCGCCCTCCGGGGCGGACTCAAGCACCCGCTTGGTCAGCTGCTGCAGCAGCCCACCCTGCCCGGTCAGCTGCAGTCCCTCCGACCGGGCACGCTCCACCAGCGTCGCGACCAGCTGCTCGTCGGACACGGGCACAAGCTGCCCCAACCGGGCACTCTCGCTAGGCTCAACGGTCTCCAACTCCACGGCGGTGTCGGTCACTTGGCGTCTCTCCCATGATCGTCGGGTCCGCCGTTAGATTTACCGCCTGGTCCTTTGTCAGGCGTTCTCGGCGGCTGAGTGCGGGCGCGATCGGCTCCCCGCTGGTGGAAGGAGCGCCCGGTGATTTGAGCGGGTCATGAAAAATGGCTCTTTCCATCTTCTTGACTGGTTCCAGAAGAGGCGTAGCGTCAAGGGGGACATTTTGGTACCACCCCGAAGGGGGAGCGATGGACGGGGCAGTTCCTCGAGAGACCTTCCCGTGGGGAACGGTTGCCGGTGCGGCTGTCCCGGGTCCTCAGCGTTCCTTGTGGCCCGTTGCGCCGGGGGTGCCTCTGGCTACGGACTGTGTAGAGCCGTTTGTCGGCGGTCCGTGGGCGCTGCCCTGGTCGCCGACCGCGTGCGCCTTGGCGAGGGCCGCCATGCGCGAGGTGCTGCCCCAATGGGATCTGGGTGACCTCGTCCCGACCGCCGAGCTGCTGGTCAGCGAACTCGTATGCAACGCGGTGCGGCATGCTTGCGGTCCGCTGCGCCTGACCCTGGAGCGGGTGCCCTCTGTGCGTTGTCTGGTCAGCGACGGCTCTGGTGAGCCTCCGCGTCGGTCCGACGTCGGCTGGGAGGACGAGCACGGCCGCGGACTCGCCTTGGTGGGCGCCCTGGCAGCACGGTGGGGCTTTGAGTACGGGCCGGTGGGCAAGACCGTGTGGTTCGAGCTCTCCACGGACACCGTCATGGACAGTGACGAGGTGGTCCCTGAGGGCGACAGGGAGTACGAGACGGAATGACATCGGCTACCGCAAAGGAACCCATGGAGCTGGCCGCGGCACGGCTGCGCAAGGCGGGCATGCGGGTGACGGCTCCGCGTATGGCCGTGCTGATGGCCGTCTCCGATTCGTCAGGCCATCTCGATGCCGACACCCTGCGCAAGCGCGCTCAGCGGGTCACCGGCGGCCTGTCCCTGCAGGCCACTTACAACGTGTTGCGCGCGCTGGCCGACGCCGGCCTGGTCCGGTGCACTCAGATCGCCGGACACCCGGCCCGCTACGAGGCCGAGAACCACGACAATCACCACCACTTCGTGTGCCGCGACTGCGGCGCCATCCGTGACGTTGAGTGCGCGGTGGGCGCGGCTCCCTGCATGGAGCCTCGGTTGCCGAACGAGTACGTCGTCCAGGAGGCCGCAGTGACGTTCTGGGGCGTGTGCCCCGAGTGCCAGGTCCCGTGAGGGCGTCTTCGGGTCGGCCGCGAAGACATCGCCAGCATCCCTTGTGTCACCTGGCGGGGCGAGAAAGAGCGCGACCCGGACGGTGAAGGTCACCGTCGGTACGGCAACGCCCCCGGCCACCTCATTGACCGTGAGCCCGGAGATCGGCGAGGGCAGGTCGACGCGGGAACCGCCTCCCTCACGCTCGACCACTCGGACAACTGGGAGCTCGCCTCGCGCATGATCTCCTGGGGCGACGCCTCGTCCAGCAGCGTGCCCGTCACCGCGGGAACCACGAGGGATCACTGTGGACCGGAGAGAGGCTCGGCGGCAAAGAGCCCTTCGCCGAGTCCGCGGTGCTCATGGCGGCCACCTCCAAGATCGTGTCAGGCATCGGCATCGCGAACATCTGGACCCGCCACCCCACGGTCATGCAACAAGGAGCCGCCACTCTCACCGCCGCATGGCCCGGCCGGTTCGTCCTGGCCGTGGGTGTCGGCAACGCCGAGGCTGTCGACAGGAGCGGCCTGACCTACCAAAAGCTCCTCGACCGTCTGAGTCGTTACCTCGCCGGCATGACGCCGATTCCGGCAGCGGCCCCGTCTGTGAGATGCCCCTGGCGCGACTGGTGGGCGTACTGCGCCCGGAAATGCTGGAAGTGGCCCATGACCAAGCCGACGGCGTCCACTCGTTCTTCGTACCTCCGACGCACACAAGCCTGGCCCGTGCCGTTCTCGGACCGGGCCGGCTGCTGATGCCCGAACAGGCCGTCGTCCTGGCCACCGACGCCGCCGAGGCACGCGGCATCGCGCGCGAGCACACGGACTTCTATCTGCGTCTGCCCAACCGGAGAAACAACCTGCGCACGCTCGGCTACAGCGACGATGACTTCGACGCCGGCGGCAGCGACCGTCTCGTCGACGCACTCGCCGTCTGGGGCGACGAGACTGTGATCGCCCGCCGGATCGGCGAGCACCTCGGCGCCGGCGCCGACCATGTCCCGCTGCAGCCGCTCCGCGGCCTGGGCGCCGCGGTCGACCAACTGGAACGGCTCGCGCAAGCGGTACTCCACGGATGACACCTCGCTCAGAACTCCAGACGGTCGCCCTCCCAACAATGCCGCCGGTATCCCACCGGGCGGCCACGCACACAGGAAGCAGCACGATGAGTGAACCGACCCTCTTCCCGGCCACAGGAGCCAAACCCGAACTGGAGCACACCGGCGGCCTGGACGTCGTGGCGGATCCGGAGTTCTCCACGGCCACTCGCGACGCCACGTCCTGGATGGACTACGTGCAGGGCTGGGTCGGAGAGGAGCAGCGACGACCAGCCCGGCCAGGGCGGCGAATCCCGGACGGGCTCGACAGGGGGCCTGCACGGCCCTTCCTCCCTCCCACCGCGGAACCTCTGTACCGGTGGGAGGAAGCGGTCTCAGGCTTCTTCCAGGGCTTCACCGAACTCGCGCAGCACCCGTCCGTGGTGGCTGTGGGCCAGCTGGTGTCCGACCGCCAGGACCAGCGCCACCGGCCATTCGAGGACTTCGAATGCGGCTAGGACGCCGACGCCCGCGAGAAAGGCGAGTTGCTCTGGAGGCAGCAGTTCCACACGCGTGCCGAACACGTCAAGCGTCACGGCGTGGTGGGTGACAGCGCGTTCAGCAGCCCCACTCGGCGTTTTGGCATCCGCGCCCGAAGCGCCCTGCTGGGCGGTGTGGGCATCCTGTGGGGTGACAGTCGATGCGGCCATGGTTGCCATCCGTTCCATCGCCGACAAAGAACCTGTCAGCAATGCTCTTTGGCAGGTTCTGCCTACTTATCGACCATATCCAGATAGTATAGCCTGCGCACTGCGAAGCGGTGGCCGCCTCGCGTGGCGCTCCCGCACTGCCTCGCCGGGAGGCGGGTCCGGGCGGAAGATCTCAAGTCCAGTGAGACTGTTGTGACGCTATGAGGTTTGTGGTGCGGGCTCCCCGGTTTTTGGCCGGGTCGTTGATCCATGCCTGCTGGGGTATCCGGGGCGGTCTGGGACGGCGGCCGAAGCGTTCGGGGTGGCGGGCGTATGCCTCGCCGAGGGTGACGGCTCGCTGGTCGCAGACCTCGTCGGCGGTCCCGAAGTGCACGCTGGCGGGGGGTGCTTCTATCTGTTCGGTCAAGGGCTGTGGGCTTGGTCAGGCTGTTTGTTCGTGCCCGGGTTGGTAGAGGGCATGGTGCTTGAGCATGGCGTGCAGGACGTCGACACGGCGGCGGGTGAGGCAGATGAGAGCGGCGTTGTGGCGCTTCTTTTCCGCGCGCTTCCTGTCGTAGTAGGCCCGTGATTCGGGGCTGCTGAGTGAGGCGAACGAGGCCAGGAACAGGGCCCGTTTGAGCATCTTGTTGCCGCCGCGGGGCGGTCCTTCGCCCCGGATGGAGGTCCCGGAGCGACGGGTGGTGGGGGTCAGTCCCGCGTAGGAGGCCAGGTGGGCGGCGGTGGGGAACGCGCTGGCGTCGCCGACCTCGGCCAGGATGCGGGCACCGGTCCTGACCGCGACCCCGGGCATGGAAGTCAGGACCTTCGCGAGAGGGTGGGCCTCCAGCAGGGCCGCGACCCGCATCTCCAGGAGGTCGCGGCGCTTGAGGAGGACTGCGAGGGCCTCGGCCAGGCCGGAGACGATCTCCCCTGCCGAGGCTGTGCCGGGAACCGTGACGGTCTGCTCGGCCAGTGCGGTGGTGATCTGCTCGGCCAGGGTGTGGGCACTACGCATCCGTGGAGCAGCCCGGAGCATGATCTGCGCGATCTGCTCGGTGCCGGCCTGGGCCAGTTCGGCCGGGGAGCCGAAGGTCTGCAGCAGGGCCAGGACGGCCGGGTGCCGCAGGCGGGGCCCGAGAACGCGTTCGAGGGCGGGGTGGATGGAGGTGAGCAGTCCGCGCAGAAGTGACGTTCGGGGAAGATGCCTCGCAGGTGCGGGTCGGCAGTGCCCCGCGGGCGATGGCCTCCCTGCGGAACCTGGCCATCGGCGCACTCCGGCTGGCAGGACGGGGCAACATCGCCGAGGGCCTGCGCCACCACGGCCGGGACGTGACCCGGCCGCTGGCGACCTTCGGACTCACATGATCATTCCCGACCGCCCACGAGAACGACGCAGCCCTGCCTCACGACCACTTCCTCGACCTGCTCGTCGGTGATCTTCCGAGGCCCGCCCGGACGCGGTTCGTCGGTCAGGCCCTCCAGCCGGTCCCGCACGAACCGGGCCCTCCACCGGCTCACCGTGTGCGCCTCGATGCCCAGCCGGTCCGTAACATCCTTGTTCGTGGCACCCGTTGCGCTTTCGAGCACGATCCGGCACCGCAGGGCCAGCGCCTGAGAGGACGTCCGGCGCCTGGCCCAGTGGGCCAATGTCTCACGCTCGTCGTCGGTCAGTACCAGCTCGGCCTTCGGCCGTCGCGTCCTCGCCATCCGGCCATCATGCCGAACCAGCACTGGCTTATGCAGTGAATTCCCGACTCAGGACACTAGTAGACTGTCGCGACTAAGTGGTCTGCGTCGTAAGTCCTTCGGGGGTTGACTTTGGAGCTGGTTGCAGGCCTGTTCGCGGTCAGGTGCCGAGGCCTGTGAGGTGGAGGT
>NZ_JBIWPO010000116.1:0-5941 GCF_044768275.1 Streptomyces sp. NPDC101152
CCGTCGGCGCGGGTGAAGGCGGCGTCCACCAGCAGCGCCTCGCTCTCGCCGGTGACGAGGGTGGCCGTCTTGTTCTTGCTGCCGGCCGGGAAGTCGAGGTCGAGGACTTTGAAGGAGAGAGTGCTCATGCGTGCTTCCTCGGGTGAAGGGTGATGGTCGGTGAAATCGCCTCGCGGCGAGGTGTACGACGTGAACCGGGTCGAGGCGGGCAGCCCGTGTCGAGCAGGGGTTCGGCCTTGGGTGCCCTACCGGTCGATCGGGTGGAGGCTGAGGAGGTGGGGTCGGGCGAGTTGGCGCCGTGTACATCGCCGATGTAGAGGCCGAGGCGGGCCTTGTAACGGTCGAGGGCAGCGCGGCTTCTTCTCTCGAACGCGTTCTTGAGGTAGTCGCCCCGCCCAGACCTGTCACCACCGGTAAAGACAACGAGTCGGCCGCCTTCGGCCACGGCCTGCGGGTACAGCGCCCGCAACTGGGCCTCCTCGCTTGAGCCGGTCCGCTCGGCGGTGGAGGAGGTGGCGGCGTCCGCCGAAGTGGGCGCCGCAGACAGGCCGGACGCGAGGACGCCGTCCATGGGAGCTACGACGCCGAAGGCGGCCAGGACGCGCTTTCCCATGGGGCGGACTCCACATCTGTGGGGTGGACACGGCGAAGTATCTGCCGACGCAGACAATATATCTGCCGCAACAGATATTGCAACAGCAGATTCTTCCGCTCACGTCCTTCTGTCATCCTTGAGGAGTGAACGAGCAACTGCTGAACGACGACGACGTGACACTCTTCGGTCTCTTCGTGGAGGCCCACAGCCGCATCAAGCCCCTGGTGAACCGCGATCTCGATATACCGCACACCTGGTTCGAAGTGCTGCTGCGACTGGGCCGCACCCCCGGCCACCAGCTCCGCATGACGGACCTGGCAGAGGCCGTGTCCTTCAGCTCGGGCGGCTTCACCCGGCTCGCCGACCGCATGGAAAAGGAAGGACTCATCCGCCGCGACCCCGATCCTGCCGACCGACGAGCCGCACTCGCCGTACTGACCGACAAGGGCGGTCAGGCGCTCGACCACGCACTGACCGCCCACGTCTCCCACCTGCGCAACCACCTCTCCGGGCCACTCTCGGCCGAGGACCGCCGCCACCTCGGGCGCATCCTGCGCACGCTCCGCGACGCGAACGCGTAAGTTCCCGTCCTTGATCCGGATCACCGTCGCGGGCTTCGGACGTCGCCAGAGCGTGCTTCTGGCTCCACATGACGGGCGTCGGTTCGGCAGGTGTTTTTGTGGACGGTGGGGGTGGGGCGGTCGAGGGCGGCTGTGCACCGCTCGGACCGTTGCCGGGTGCGGGCATGCCGTCAGCGACGGGCGTCTCGGAACGGCGTTCCGGAAACGCCGCGGCCGAACGCCTCGCGAACAACGTAACCGGACTTCGGCTCAGGCGTGAGCAGCCTGCCCAGGCGTTCTTGAGAGCGCATGCCGTGCGTCCACTGCGAGAAGTCGCCGACAGCCATCCGGTCCACCGCGGCGCCTCAGGACGCGCAGGTCTGGCGGGTCCACTGACTGGGCTCGGTGATCTGGGGGTGGTCGGCGTCCAGCCGGCGACCGATCTTGGCGAGCACGCTGCGGTAGCTGCTTCCCGGCGTCCTGGGCCCCCGCCGGGCCTACGACGGCTGTCACGACCCGGTCCTGTACGCCCAGTTCCTCGCGCTGATCGAGGCCGCGTCCAGGCCCAGGCCCAGAGCCTCACCGACACCCCCGACCACGAGGTCACCCGTTTCCTGCGCGGGCGCTGCTTTCTCTTCCCCGCCGTGGCCCGTCGAGGTCACCGACGACGAGCGGAGCGCCGTCCTGACCGACGCGGACGGCGGGGCCCTGTGCCTGCACCGCGCCCTGGACCCCACCGCACCCGACACCCGCCCCGGACGGCGGCCGGCCAGGTCAGCGGCGCCTGGGAGGCGGCCGACGGCACCCGCGCCCGGGCGGTGTTCGTCACCGTGCACGTCGACGGACCGGCACGGGGCTGACGGGCGGGGCCCCGGCCTCTAGAACATGCCGTTGCCGTTGGCCGAGGTCTCCGGGACGTTCTGGATGATGTCCCAGTGCTCGACGATCTTGCCGTTCCGCACCCGGAACAGGTCCAGGATCGCCGCGCCCCGGTCTCCCGGATAGTTGACGTAGTGGCTGTGGACGGCCACCAGGTCGCCCTCGGCGATGATCCGCTTCGGGGTGACCGTCAGTTGCGGTGCCGAGGCGAAGTAATTGCCGAGGCCGACCTTCGCGGCGGGCACGCCGCTCTGCATCTGCGTGTTGTGCTGGAGGTAGCCGGGGTCCCAGTAGCGGTCGAGGGCGGTCAGGTCCTTGTGGACCATGAGCTCGTCGAAGGCCTTGGTGACCAGCGCCTCGTTGGCCTGGGTGAGCCGGTGGTCCAGGGGCTGCGAGACCTGCGGTGAACTCAGCGTGGAGAACATGTCGTTGCCGCTGGCCGTGGTGTCCGGCACGTTCTGGATGACGTCCCAGTGCTCGGCCAGCTTCCCGCCCTGGAAGCGGAAGATGTCGATGACGGCCGCGCCCTTGGTGCCCGGAACCAGCACCACGTTGGAGTGGAGCAGCACGAGGTCGCCTTGGGAGATGACCCGCTTGACGTTGTACCGGGCGTCGGGGAACTGCTGGTGGATCGAGGTGGCCAGGGCCTTGAGGCCCGCCGCCCCGTCGGCCGCGGTCGGATTGTGCTGGATGTAGTCCGGCCGTACGTAGCGGTCGACGACCGAGGTGTCACCGTGCTCGAACACCCTCTTGGTGACGGTGATGGCGACGGCCTTCTGGTAGCCGAGGCGGGCGGCATCGCCGTAGCCGCCATGGCCGTCATGGTCGCCCTGGCCGTGCGCCGCATGTCCGGCGGCCGGGCCGTGCGGGGCCGCCACGGCGGGTACGGCGGCCGCGCCCAGGACCACGGCGGCGGCGAGGAAGGCGACGACGGCTCTGCGGGCGGGGGTGGTGGGGACAGTGGGGGGCATGGTGCGCTCCAAACGTCTCATGCGTGCGGAAGTAACTTGAACTTTAAAACTCTGCATCGGCAGATAATCACCGTGGAGCGGTCCATGTCAACCGTCTTGGTCGGCTCTTGGCTCTCCTTGACCCTCCGCGACTGGTCGCGCGCTCGCCGCCCTTGGTGAACCGCCTTGACCAGCGGGCTGAGCCGGGCCCAGTCGTCGCCCGCGCCCTGCGTGGACGTCAGCACGATGCGACGGATGTCCTGTTCGCCCATGACGGTGAGCGTGTTGCGGGCGGCGTCGGTCATGAACATCGGCGGGCTGACCGGCTTGGCCCACGGGTTGTCGGAGGCGCGGGAGTTGTTGAGGCTGCTGAGCACCGCCTCCGTTCCCTTGGCGGCCTTGCGGATGTCGTCGATGCTGGCGGGCGTGCCCTGGATCAGTTCGCCGCCGGCCGGGGCCTGGACGGTGTCGGGGTTGCGTACGAGGGCGCGGACGCGGTGGCCGCGCACGGCGGCCTGCTTGAGGACGTGGATGCCGGTGCGGCCGCCGCCGCCGAGGACCAGGAGGTTGCTCATGGTGGTCAAACGCCTTTCGGGCAGTTCAGGGGTGGATCAGGCGGCCGGCCGGCCGGTCAGGGCAGAGCCCAGGCGGCGGGCCTCGTCGTGCGCCTGCCCGCGCCGCGGCACCAGCAGCCCGGTCCTGACCGCAGGATCAGCAATCGGCTGCCGGCGCCGGGTGCAGCGCGGAAGCCTGACGCATCGTCTGGTTAGATCACATCGGGCCAACATTGACACACTGTGCCATCTGATGCATCTTGGGCCACATGAGAGCGAGCGGACCGTCGGCCAAATCCTCTTCACCGGGGTCAACAGCGGCTTTCCGGGCCGTACCGATGCCGAACACCGGACTGTCCGGCCTCGGCAACCATGTCGCCGACGCGCCCGGCGCACCGGGAGCCGTCGCCGACAGTCGGGCGCCTCGTTCGGCAGACCCTGCTGAACACCCTCGTCACCACGGCGGTGGCCGGTCCCATGGCCATTCGAGGCGTCTCGCCGGGCAACCAGGCCAACGGCGCCGTCACCGTCACCACGGTCCAGCTGGGGACCGGTGTGGAGCAGACGGTGCCGTTCGTCCGCATGTCGGCTGACTCGTCAGAGAGCTGGCACGAGTCGACCACGGCCGAGCCGGCATTCACGCACTAGGGAACGAGAGCGAGCAGTGTTCAAAGAATTCATGGGTCTCCCCCTGCACCCGCTTGCGGTGCACGCGGCGGTAGTGCTCATCCCGTTGCTGGCGCTGGGCGCTGCTGGATACGCCATGCTGCCCCGGTTCCGCCCCCAGTTGGGCTGGGTGGTGTGGGTGCTCGCGCTGGTGACTCCTCTCATGGCGATCGTCGCCCGGGAGTCCGGTGAAAGCCTGCAGGAAGTGGTCACCGAGAAGCACTACCCGAGCAGCGTGCTTCACAAGGTGACGCAACACGCGGACTACGCCGACACGTTGCAGCTTCTCAGTCTGGGACTCGGTATAACGACCGTTCTGTTGTTGCTGCAGGTTCGCTCGAAGCGCGGAGCCCGTATGCCACGCTGGGCGCCTGCGGCGCTCGTTGTCGTCGTGCTGGGCCTCTCCGGCCTCAATCTCGTCTACTCGTACCTGGCCGGCGACTCGGGCGCCAAGCTGGTCTGGACCGGAGTGCTCTGACGCGCCGTCGGGCTTCACTGGCGGTCAGGCAGTTCGCCGCCGTCCACGCAGGACGGTGTGGCGGTGGACGGCCTGACCGACAACGCCGGAGCGGTTCGAACCGCTGCCCGAGACCTGCGAATGGGGGCCCGGGCCGAGGGCGTGACGGGCGGCTGATCGTCGCGACCAGCTCCACACCGGTCTGGCCTTCGACGGCATTCAGCGTCCGTGGGAGCGTCGAGGCGGCTGCTCCGCCGCCCGCCAGTGCCCGGTCGACCCGTCCGACCTCGCTCCGCGGTGCTGAGAAGCCTCATGCCGTTCTCACCGAGCTCGCGCCGGGTGCTGACATGCGCGGCCGCTGGGGTACCTGGGGAGAAGGGCGGGACGTCGGCGATCACCAGCGTCGGTGCCGAATCCGACGCCTTTGGCGTGCGGCGGCGTGGGTCTGTCGAGGGTGCGGGCGACCCGTGCCTGCGTCGGTGCCGGGCGGTCAGTGCAGGTCCCGCCGGGGAGTTCTCGGGGTGGGCGAGCTGTCTGCCGGTTTTCCTGCGCTGCCCGGCGCGTCCCATGGACTACTTCTCCTCGGAATACGTGACGACGCGCATTGGCCGCTGTCCGCAGGTTCGAGGAACCCCGCCCGACGCCACCACGGCACTCGCGGCCTGCACGCGGCCGCGACGGCGCTTGAGGACCCGAACAACGCAGAACAGCGCCACAGCAACGGCGGCAAGCACGGCGGCGCCGATCAGCCCCGCCGAGTGCAGGACACTGGTCGCCGCCGTGCCGACGAAGTAGCCGAGGAGCACGTTACCGGTGCCCCAGACCAGCGATGCGGTCGCGCTGCAGAAGAAGCGGCGGTACGGCATGCCGGACGCTCCGGCGGCGAAGGGCAGGAAGGCCCGGATGACTCCGACGAACCTGCCGGTGAGCACGGCGGCTCCGCCGTGACGCGTCAGGAACGTCTGGGCCTTGCCGCTCCAGCCGTCGGATCGGAGCCGGCGCGCCAGTCAAGTGCCTTGATGCCGTCCGCAACGTCGGCCCAGCGCGTAACCGAGGCCAGGGGCCGCCGACCTGACGGTCGGCGGCCCCTCAAGCATGCTCATACTCCCCACCCTCCCCACATCGTCCGAAGCCGGAACAAGTGAGGAAGAGAAGCAGCCCTGGCCGATTTCAAGAATCTCATCACCGTTCGGAGTCGTGAGGCCGATGCGCGGCAGCACGCACTCCTCAGGGCACTCGCTCACCGCTGCAGCTGTATGCGGGCCGAAGACGGCCCTGGG
>NZ_JBIWPO010000117.1:0-5801 GCF_044768275.1 Streptomyces sp. NPDC101152
CAGTGATCACAGAGCGTCGCAACTCCATGATCACGGAGGCCTGTGCCCGCCTTGCGGCTGGGGCTCCCCATACCGCCTATCTGCGCGAGCTCTAACTTCAGCGCTCTTCATCTTTCTTCAGCTCTCTTCAGCGCTCTTCGTCTTAATGCGGCTCACGACAACGAACGAATCCAAGTGACGTTGCACACACGGCCGTTCGGGGTTTCCGGTGGTCGTGTCGGGGAGCAGTAGAACCCCTCCGTGCAGAGTTGCGCAAACGTGCAGTTTTGTACAGCTCCGCGACACATCACGCCTGGTCAATGGCGTTTCCAGGGTTACAAAACTTGAGTCGCCGAGCCAAACAAAAATTGGATCAGTGCCCGGGGCTGATCCACCGCACATGACGAAGCCCGGCCAGGGGGAGCACCGGCCGGGCTTCAGGCAGTTGAGGGTCAGCTACCGGCCGTCCAGATCCTCACCATGATCCGCAACAGATCCTCGTTGATCAGCGGCACATCGTCCACGTGATCCCGGTGCGCCCAGACATCCCACCCAGGGCCGGAGTTGCCCAGCTCATGAGCGACGATCACGGCGTCATCCGGGTCAGTGATCGGTTCTTGGCATGCCCGGCAGACCGGGGGCGACTCGATCATGACGCACCGCCGGAACGGTGGCACCCGCAGCCGCACCGCTTGATCAGCAACAGGCCGTTCGAGTGGGGCAGCGGCACATCCGCGATCTGTCGGCACTCGCGGTGCAGATCTTCGTAACCCGGCCGCTGGCCCAAGGTGCACTCGGCGGACAGCGTCACCTCGTCCGTGGTCGGCGCGGTCATGAGCACCCCCGCCGGAGGACGTCCGCGAGCCGGAGCGCGACGTCGGCGCGCACCCGCCCGAGGTTGATCAGGTTCAGGGCGGGGGAGGCCGTATCGGCTCCCAGGGACGGCAGGACGATTCCGGCCGCCGTCAGCGCTCCACGCAGTACCTCGACCGCCTCGACGGCTTCGGTCGGGCCCGACTTCTGTGCAGTGGTCATGAACTCACCGTCTTGGCTGGCCAGTTGGGTCAGCCAGCGGATATGCGCGGATATTCGCGGGTAGGTAGGGGATATGCCGGAGAATTCTCGCGGAGGGGTAGGTAGGCCATAGCCGGGCGGGACGCCCCGGCGACAAGATCGAGGAACGGAGCACAACCCGACCGGGGAGGGGCACATGCGCAACATCCGCTTCAACGGCACCGGCAGCGGGGACACCGGCTGCCCGTCGATCCATGAGGACACCGATACCGGACAGGTGATCGTGCACGGACCGCCGCTGACCGATCCTGAGGACGTCGCCCAGCTCCAGCACCTTGGCCCCGGCGAGGTCGCCGTGATCGTCCCGCGTGAGCTGATCACCGACTGGGCCCCGAAGGACGCCACCCGCCAGGCACGGATCATCGATCTCGCAGCGTTCAACCGGCTGTTCGAGATCTTCGAGCACACCGCCTGGCGCCTGGAGGTGCGCCGCCGGTACGCGTCCGACGAGTCGACCGAGACCTACGCGCAGTACCTCGCCGAGGGCCGCGTCGACTGGGACACGAGCACGTGGTACTGCCGCACCATCACCCGCCAGACGGCGGCCGGGAAGACCGTCGCCCGCGTCCGGGTGGTCGACGATCCAGTGACCACCGGTCAGCGCTACCTCATGGCCAACGCCGAGCGGAATACGGACCTCGGGGAGGACATCCGGACCCTGCGCCGCGAGGACGCCGACCGGCTGAAGCTCGGAGAGGAAGACTTCTGGATCTTCGACTCACGCCTCGTCGCGCGGCTCCACTTCACCGAGGACGACGAGCTGACCGATGTGGAACTGATCACCGAACCGGCTGAGGTGATCAGGTACGCCATGCTCCGGGATGCGGCCTGGCATCACGCCGTCCCGTTCCAGCAACTCGCGGCGACCAGCTAGAAGGGCGGGACGGGTACCGGTGACGACGGACTACCAGCAGGCACGCGAGGCGCTCGGAGTGCGCCTGCGTGAGCTGCGCATGTCCGCGCCGGATGGACGGCTCACCGGTACCCGCCTCGCGCAGCTCCTCGGCTGGCCACAGCCCAAGATCTCAAAGCTGGAGAACGGGAAGCAGACCGCGACGCCCGACGACTTGAAGGCGTGGGCGGAGGCCACCGGCCAGCCCGAGGCGTACAGCGAACTCCTGGCCCGGCTCAGGGGGTTCGAGTCACACATCCGGTCCTGGCGGCGCCAGCTCTCCGCCGGGCATCAGCCGGTGCAGCAGACCATCGCGGCCGAGTACGAGCGCTCGGCCGTCGTGCACGGATTCGAGAGCGTCACCGTGCCGGGCATCCTCCAGACCGCCGACTACGCCCGACACGTGTTCAACCGGTACGCCGAACTCCAGCGCTCCCCCCGGGACACCGAGGCGGCTGTGCGTGCCCGGCTGAAGCGGCAAGAGCTTCTGTACGACACGGGCAGGCGCTTCGAGATCCTGATCGGCGAGACCGCGCTGCGGTCGCTGATCTGTCCGCCCTCGGTGTTGGCCGCGCAACTCGACCGGCTCTCCGGACTGATCGGCCTGGACACGGTCCACCTCGGGATCATCCCGTTCGCCGCGTCGCTGAAGATCCCGCCGACCGGGGGCTTCTGGGTGCATGACGAGCGCCTCGTCATGGTCGAGGTCTGGCATGCCGAACTGTGGATCGACGACGCCGACTCCATCGCGCTGTATCTGCGCACCTGGCGGACCCTGCGGGAGTCGGCCGTCTTCGGCACCGACGCCCAGAACCTGATCAGCCACGCGCGCCGGACGCTCACCATCGCCTGACGGCTTTCCGGCCGAAGCTCAAGCTCTTGGCCAGACGGTCGCCTAACAAGATCAAGACCCTCGGGCGCGCGAAGTTTGGTCGCCCCGGCCCTGAACGGCCCTCGACGGCGCCAGGACGCCGCGCCACGGCGGCAGTTCACCGGCACGGAATGCCGTCGGTCCGCTGTCCATGGGCCTCGGCGTATTTCATGCGTCTCGTGGCTGTGCCGGTGCCAAGATCTCTGCATGAGACTGAAGCCAGGGATCACCCTGGAGAACGCCGACAACGCACTCCGCTATGCGGAGAACACGTGGGGCAACGCGCGAGGCGCGCAGGACTACTACCGTGCCTACACCGACGCGGTTCATGACACTTACCCGGCCCTCAGGCAGGCTTTTGCCGCTCCGAACCTCGCTGCCGGTCTGCACTCCACGGCCTACTGGAACCTGCTTGCCATCGGTTCCGAGCGTCCCGATCTTGTCTACACCGAAGATCCCGATGTGGCGCGGAGCATGCAGCGAGCCCAACGCGTGCGAAACCAGGCGCTCTCCACGGAGATCGAGAACCAGGTGAAGACCCTGGAGCAGGCGCGTGCCGAGATGGAAGAGCTGAAGAAGCTCGTTGCCCGGCCGGGGCTGCCCGTCGTCTATGACACCAACATGCTCAACCACTGGCAGCAGCCCGGCGACATCCTGTGGCGCGACGTCTTCAAAGCTCAGGATGAGAAGGTCCCGCTCACCCGGCTCGTGGTCCCGCTGCGCGTGATCGACGAACTGGACAAGCAGAAATACGGCCAGGGCGACCTCGCGCGGAAGGCGGCCACCGCCATTCGCTATCTGGAGCGCGTGCTCAAAGACAGTCAACCAGGTGAGCCCGTCCGCCTGCGTGAAGGTGCCACGCTGGAAGTGTGGGTTGATACCGACGACCGTGGTGGCGACGCTGATCTGTCGATCCTGCGCTGCGCCGCCGACCTGGACAACCTCCACCCGGCCACGGGCGCCCGAGTGCTGACCGATGACGTCGGCATGCGGCTGCGCGCTCATCAACTGGGCCTGAAGGTGGTGCGCTTGCCGGAGGGGCACCGCAAGAAGGGGACGGCCCTTGATGAGGTGCCGCCGCTGTAGGACATCCGCGAACTGTGAGACGCTCACCGTCCCGGGCGTGACTCCGGCCGGGAACGCTCGTACTGCTGTGACGTGCGGGGGCATCGAGGCCGGCGAGCCCTTTGATCTTCATGCGCAACCTGTGAATCCAGACACCGGGGCCGGACAACGGCCTGACAACACAGGGGACTTGTCCGAGTGGGGACGGATAACCGGTCTGACAACGCAAGGCAGTTGTCAGGCAGCAGGCGGACAGATGAGCTTCATCCGGCCTGGTCACGGATGTCCGGCCGGGGGAAGTGTCCGGCCGGTTCCTGACACCGTGTCCGTCTGCATGTCCGAGTGTCCGGCTGCCCGTGTCCGGATGTCCGGCGGACAGCTCGGACAACATCACCGGGCCTCCCTGACAAGACGCCTCAAGTACGAGTCGGACGGCACCCGGACACCCTCGGACTCCAGCTGCCGGGCGAGAGCGGCGATGTCCCTGACCCTCATGCCGATCAGCTCCCGTGCGCGCTGTGAAGGGGCCGCTGTGCCGGTTCCGGAACCGGGGGTGTGACCAGTTCCAGCGCCCTGGTGAAGTGGCAGGTCGGGGGTTCCACGGAACCGGGACGTACCCTCTGTCTCTGTCTCGCGGGTCACCTGCGCGCGCCGCGCCTGCTTCTCTGCTTCCTCGGCTGCCTTGATCCGAGCCGCCTCCGCGTCCACCGCGCGGGCCGCAGGTGCCAGCCGGTCATGCATCCCGATCCAGCCGGACGACATCGACGTCCTCCGCCAAGATCTCGCGGCTCAACTGGACGAGGAGTTCCGCACGGTGGCCA
This sequence comes from Streptomyces sp. NPDC101152, assembly GCF_044768275.1. Lineage (NCBI taxonomy): Bacteria > Bacillati > Actinomycetota > Actinomycetes > Kitasatosporales > Streptomycetaceae > Streptomyces > Streptomyces sp. NPDC101152. The sequence continues at coordinate 4,703 of NZ_JBIWPO010000117.1, forward strand.
CGGTGCAGGCCGCTGCTTTCGACCCGAAGATCAAGCTCACGGCGAGCGCCCAGCTGGTCAAGATCAATGAGTCGTACCGGAAGCTCTTCGCCGTCGACAGTCCGACCCCGCTGGAGGCGGCCCTCACCACGCGGGCCGAGTTGGAGGCGGACCTGATCGCCGCCTCTGTCGAGGCCGCCGTCAAGGGCGTGGTGGAGGCCGCGGACGTGGATCCCGCGTTCGCCTCGAAGCTCACGGTGTATGCGTTCGAGCTGGCGGCCCGTCGGATGGCACTCGCCGAGGGCACGGACCCTGGCCCCGAGCCCGAGGCGCCCCGGCCACAGCTCGCCCTCACGGCCGGAAGTGCTGAGAACCCGTCAGGCGACATCGACGAGGACGGGGGTCCCTCGGTGCCACACCCCCGACGCCGTGACTCGGTGGACAGCATCATGGCGCAGGCACGCGCACTCCTGGAGGAGGACGACGACGATGAGGGCGAAGAAACAGATCAAGGCTGACCTCGCGGCCGAGCTGGACAAGGACGTCCCCGACGAGGGGCGTGTGTCCGAGCTGGCCGCCGAGTTGAAGCGCGCCCGTGGGGGCCGTCCCCGCCTCCGGCGTCGAGGTCGCGAGGGCGACGGCGACCGCGGGAGCCGTCCTAACGAAGTCGATCCCGACGCCGAAGCGATCAAGAGCTGGCCTCGCGAGCTGAGGGCCCGGCTCGGTGGATCACCGTACTCGCGGGTGATCGACGGGCGGCCGGTCGACGACCCCGGCGGCCATGGCCAGCGGAACGACGCGCACCGGTGGTCGCCCTGGCGGTGACCGTCGGTCATGATCGCCAGGGCTTTGCACGCGAGTTGCAGCGGCGACTGGAACCAAGATCATGAATAAGTATTCCGTACCCTCTGACCTGCGCATCCCTTGATCCATCGAGCTGTTACCGATGGCTACGCTCCGTAGTCCCTCAGGGGAAATTCCACCTTCGCTCGAGCGGGAGGGGCCCCCACGACGCCGCTCCTTCACGGGCAAACGTTGCCTGCCGCGGCACTAGTGCAGCGCCGCATTGATCTTGCGGGGGTCTGTGTCCCGCTGTCAGCAGACGAAGGGGCTGCTGACA
>NZ_JBIWPO010000118.1:0-5790 GCF_044768275.1 Streptomyces sp. NPDC101152
GTGATCACAGAGCGTCGCAACTCCATGATCACGGAGGCCTGTGCCCGCCTTGCGGCTGGGGCTCCCCATACCGCCTATCTGCGCGAGCTCTAAGCCGTTTCTGGATGCGGCGGGGTTATCGATGTACTCGAAGAGTGCGAGGTTCACCTCGGCCCGGGTGGTGGAGGTCCGGCCGCGGATCGCTCCACAGATCCCGCCCTGGCGGAGCTCGGACTTTGACACTCCAGCCACGCCGCGGCATCTACCGACGTTTCATGCCTCACTGATGTCGGCCAAGTGTCAAGGGACAGCCGAGCGTCGTCGCCGCGCGGTCGTGGTTGGACTGAGGGGGTGCGGGCGCTGAGCCAGGTGGCTGCTGTCAGACGGAAGGGTTTGCTGCGAACCATCGGTCAGGCCAGGACCGCGCCCCCGTCGATGCTCAGGAACGCGCCGTGGGCGAAGGCGGCGGCGTCGGAGGCGAGGTATGCGACTGCTTCGGCGATCTCGCGCGGTAGGCCGAACCGGCGGGCGGGCAGCGCGCCGGTGACGGCGGCGGCCCGGGGGTCACCGGCGATCATGGCCTGGATCTCTTCGGGCACGACGGGGCCGGGGGCGAACGGCGTGCCTTTCGGGGGGTTCAAGCAGAGCGGCATCGGCCGCGAACTGGGCCCCGACGCGCTCGACGACTACACCGAGACCAAGTCTGTGTGGATCGACGAGGGCAACCCGCAGATGTTCGGCCGCCACTGACACACGCCACCACGACGAGGGAGCTTTGAACACCGTGCTCGAGCACAAGAACCTCTACATCGACGGCGCCTGGCGCCGTCCCTCCGGCGACGAGGTGATCGAGGTGGTCAACCCGGCCACCGAGCAGGTCATCGCCACCGTGCCGGCCGCCACCACCAAGGACGTCGACGCGGCCGTCGCCGCCGCCCGCGCGGCGCTGCCCGCCTGGTCCCGCACGCCTCCGGCCGACCGCAGAGTCTTCCTGGACCGGCTCCACCGGGGCCTGGTGGAGCACGCGGATGAGATCGCCGCGACCATCACTGCGGAGATGGGCGCACCGCGGCAGACCTCGGGAAGGGTTCAGGCTGGGTTGCCGATCGCGGTCGCCGAGTCGTACGCCCGGCTGCTTCAGACGTACGAGTTCCAGGAGCACATCGGAACCACGCTCGTCGTCAAGGAGCCGGTCGGCGTCGTCGCCGCCATCACTCCGTGGAACTACCCGCTGCACCAGATCGTGGCCAAGGTGGCCGCCGCCCTGGCCGCTGGCTGCACCGTCGTGCTCAAGCCGTCCGAGGTGACCCCGCTCGACGCCTACCTCCTCACCGAGATCATCGATGCGATCGGGCTGCCCGCGGGCGTCTTCAATCTGGTGCCGGGCACCGGCGCCGTCGCGGGTGAGGCCTTGGTCGCCCACCCGGACGTCGACATGGTCTCCTTCACGGGATCGACGCGCGCCGGCAAGCGGATCGGTGAGCTCGCTGCGGCCACCGTGAAGAAGGTCGCGCTGGAACTCGGCGGTAAATCGGCCAACGTCATCCTGCCCGATGCCGACCTGGAGTCCGCGGTTCGTGGGGGAGTGGCCAACGTCCTGTTCAACTCCGGGCAGACCTGCACGGCGTGGACCCGGATGCTCGTGCACCGCGACTCCTACGAACGCGCGGTGCAACTGGCCCGGGAAGCGGCCGAGACCACGGTCGTGGGCGATCCCTCCGACGAGCGGACCCAGGTCGGCCCGCTCGCCTCGGCAATCCAACGCGATCGGGTGCGCGCCTACATCGCCGAGGGAATCGAACAGGGCGCCCGGCTGGTGACCGGCGGCATCGAGCCGCCGGCCGGACTGCTCGCCGGCTACTACGTCCGCCCCACCGTCTTCGCCGATGTCACCGAGGACATGACCATCGCCCAGGAAGAGATCTTCGGCCCGGTCATCGTCCTCATCCCGTACGCGGACGAGGACGAATCCCTGAGGATCGCGAACAACTCCCTGTACGGCCTGTCCGGAGCGGTCTTCTCGGCCAGCCAGGAACGCGCCCTCGCCTTCGCCCGCCGCCTGGACACCGGCATGGTGCACATCAACGGCGCCCCCCTGGACCTGCTCGCCCCCTTCGGCGGCTACAAGCAGTCCGGCAACGGACGCGAACTGGGCGTCCACGGTCTGGAGGAGTTCCTCCAGCCGAAAACACTGCAGCTCCCGGCACCGGCCGCGGCGTGATGGCCGCCCTGCCTGAAATCCGTGGAAGGACGGCGCAATGAACACCCCTGAACACCCGGCCGCATGGAGTTTTCTTTCCCAGATCTGGGACTCGCTCGGCGGGGACGAGAAGGCGCTGAAGCGGGTGAGCTTTACGGGGCAGGGCGCCCTGCGCTCCCCCTTCGCGGTCACCGATCTCGCCGCGGCGTCGTTCGCCGCGGCCGGCCTGGCCCTCAGCGATCTCCTGGCCACCGTCGGCGGTGGGGAGCCGCAGGTCCGGGTGGACCGAAGGCTCGCCAGCGGCTGGTTCGATCTGCCGGTCGGCCCTTCCCAGCCCCTCGACGACTCGGCGCGGCAGGGCATCCCGCACAAGTGGATGAGCGAGTTCCAGACCGCCGACGACCGATGGCTGCGTATACAGGCGACGTTTCCGACGCTGCGCGCCCGTATCGCCCATGCGCTGGGAACAGCGGAGGAACCGAGCCAGTTCGCCTCTGAGATCCGCAAGCACACGGCGGAGGACATCGAGCGCTTCCTGGTGGGGGAGGGTGCCGCTGTCGCGATCAGCCGCACCGTCGAGGAATGGCGACACCACTCTCAGGGCCGTGCCGTGGCCACGGAGCCCGTCGTGCACCTCCAGACCGGGGGTGCGGCCAGTGGCAACTGGCGGCCGACACCTGGCCGTCCGCTGGCCGGCATCCGCGTGCTCGACCTCACCCGGGTCATCTCAGGGCCGATGGCATCCCGCTTCCTCGCGGCCTGCGGTGCAGAGGTGCTGCGTATCGACCGTCCCGGCTCGGACGAGAGCAGCGGGGTCTTCGGGCGCGGCAGCGACGTCATGCTGGGAAAGCGCTGGGCGCTTCTCGACCTGCAGATCACGGCCGGCCGCGATCGATTCCTCAGCCTCCTGGCTGAGGCGGACGTCCTCGTGCACGGATACCGTCCCGGCGGCCTGGACAGCCTCATCGCCCCGGAGATCCGAGCCGCCGTACGCCCCGGCCTGGTGGAAGTGGCACTCAACGCCTACGGCTGGACCGGGCCGTGGAAGGACCGCAGGGGGTTCGACACCCTCGTCCAGTTCAGCAGCGGCCTCGCCGACGCCACGACGGCCTGGGCACTCGCCGACCCGGAGCACCGGACACCGATCAACGCGCTCGGCCGACTCGTCGACGCCGACCGGCCCCGGCACCTGCCCGTCGAGGCACTCGACTTCGCGACCGGATACCAGATCGCAGCAGCCGCCATCCGGGGACTGACCCGCCGAGTGACGACCGGCGAAGGCTCATTCTCCCGTCTCTCGCTCGCCCGCACCGCTGCGATGTTGATCGACGAGGGCCACGTGCCCGAGGAACCGGAGATCCGCCTGCCCCTCGACGGACCGTACGAGGACCGCGTCTTCGCCGGTGGTGACGGCCGCCCGGTGAAGCGGCTCGAGTTTCCTGTCACGATCGAGGGGAGCCCACTGTTTTGGGAACGACCGTTCGAGTCGGCGGGAACATCCGTACCGAGGTGGTCCACTGCCAGCTGACATCGTCCCGGCGGCCGCAACAGGCAAGTGGGACACGCGGCGCCGACTGTCGATGACGGTCTCTGGACCCGCTACAAGGCTGACAGGCCCCAGAGCACCCGCGACAACCCCTGTCTCAGCATCGACCTGACCCACAGTGATCCCCGGATCTTTGCTCGCCCACAGCCGGGGGGCCATCTCCGTGGCTTCGGCTCACCCCGCCTGCCACATGCGATCACGTCGTCCAAGCGGCCGCAGCGCAAGGTGTCGATGTCGGACATCCCCCTTTCAGTTCAGTCAGAAATCTCGTATTCCAGGAGTTTCTTCATGACCAAGATCTGGTTCATTACCGGTTCGTCCCGCGGCTTCGGCCGCAACTTCGTCAAAGCGGCCCTCTCCCGTGGCGACAAGGTGGCGGCCACCGCACGCAACACGGAAACCCTCGCGGACCTGGTCACCGCCCACGGCGACGCCGTCCTACCGATAGCCCTGGACGTGACCGACAAGCGTGCGGTCCTCGCCGCCGTCGAACGCGCCCACCAGCACTTCGGCCGTCTGGACGTCGTCGTCAACAATGCCGGATACGGCCTGTTCGGTACGGTCGAGGAACTGAGTGAGGAGCAGATCCGCGCCCAGTTCGAGACCAACTTCTTCGGTGCCCTGTGGGTGACCCAGGCCGTTCTTCCGATCCTGCGTCCACAGGGCAGCGGCCACATCGTGCAGATCTCCACCATCGGTGGCGTCACTGCCTTCCCGAACCTGGGCGGTTATCACGCCTCGAAGTGGGCCCTGGAAGGCCTCACCGACTCTCTGGCTCAGGAGGTCGCCGGGTTCGGCATCAAGGTCACCCTCGTCGAGCCCGGCGGGTTCGCCACCGACTGGGCCGGCTCCTCCGCCGTCCACACCCAGCCCCTGCCTGCCTATGACGGTGTACGAGCAGCCATGGCCGCTGCCTTCAGCGGTGCCGCGGTCGGTGATCCCACCGCGGCCGGTCCGGCCCTGCTCAAGATCGTCGACGCGGAGAACCCGCCGCAGCGGGTCTTCTTCGGCACCTTCCCCCTCCAGGTCATCCCCCACGTCTACGCCGAGCGGCTCAAGACGTGGAACGACTGGGCCGACGTGTCCGCACTGGCAGAGGGCCCGCAAGCCTGACCAATAACACTGGCGGGCCGCACGCACCTTCGCGTGGCGGACCAGCGCTGCCAGGGCCCTGGCAGCCGCGTGGTTTACAGCGACGGCCGAGGCTGGCGGGCAACGAACTCCGATCCGTCGACAGTGCAAGCACCTATCGCTTCGAGCTACACAACACGCGCAGGCGGTTTCCGGCGCGGAAGACGTAACTGGTGACCCCGGGCCGGCTCGTCCACGGCCGGACGAGTACGGCGTCCCCGTCGCCGAGACCGGTGTAGCCGCTGAGTGTGCTCAATCCACTCGCTGCCTCCGCCACGCCGTTCCGGACAGACGGCGATGCCAGCAGCTTTGCTGCAGCGGTCTCCGCGTCCTTCCCGGAGACCTCCTGGGTGAATTTGGAAACGACCTGGGCGAAGTTATCGAGCCTCGTCAGCCGGTTCTCCAGACCGCGGATGTCCTCGTTCATCGGATACGGGTAGGTGGTGCCGTCGCCGAAATCGGAGGTGTTGTCGGTGACGAAGTAGACGTGCTGGTCGGGGTTCTGCTCAAGAAAATCCAGGATGGAGAACCAGATCGCCGCATCACGGCCGCCCTCGGAACGGTCCTTGTTCCGCTTCGCCGGCGGAAGCGCCATCGCCTCACGCTGATAGGCCCTGCGGATGGCTGCGTCGCTGGTCTCGATGACCTCGAAGATCTCCCCGTACGCATGCCGCCAGTAGTCCAGGAAGCGCTCCAGATCCAAGGACTCCAGGGAGCTCTTCAGCTCCCAGGGAAGAATCTCGCGCAGCTTGTCCAGAGAGTTCACGATCGCTTGGTACCTGGCGGGGTAGAACCGCGCCTGGTGAGCGGCCAGCTCCTCCAGGACCATCCAGGGCACGGGGGTGTGTCAACTTAACGGCTGATCTTGGTTGTTAGGTTATCGCTGGTTGGTGGGGGTCAGGCGGCCATCGAAGGCGATCTGGAAGGCGTTGAG
>NZ_JBIWPO010000119.1:0-5635 GCF_044768275.1 Streptomyces sp. NPDC101152
GACGAACTGCCGCTGCTGCTCCCGCAGGCGCTCAGCAACGGGATACCCGCGCCGGCGAGCAGCGCGGCACCACCCACACCACGCAGCACACTGCGTCGGCTGGGCGAGGGAAGAGAGAGGCCCGAGGGGGAGAGGTCCATGTACGGCTCCTGACAGGGCGGTTGTTCCAGGGTTTGGCACGTCGGCCCGAAGGGTGGCGGCGAGCAAATCGGTCAGGAAGTGACCACAATCAAACGCAAACACACAAAGACGATCGGTGAGTGCCAGGGAAGAGTGAGTGCTACGTGGGGTCACTGTCAAGGCGCTGTGGCGACGTTCCTCCCGTTGAAACCGGCTCATCCGTCTCTCCGAACAGCTGGACCTAACCGAGAAGATAGCTTCTGACCTGTATAATCTTGATCCGGGTGTTCGTTTTTTCGTGTCGTTGAGATCGTCTCCCCGTGCGACAGCGAATCGAAGGAAGTCGCGAGAGCTCTTGACGCCCGTACCGTATCTGCGTAGACATGACCGCGCGGTCTGACCGCGCGGTCAGAGTCGCTGACCCAGTGCATTCCGAAAACCCAGCCATCGGGAAAGACTTCATGACACCTGGAGTGGAGCCTGACGCGGCGTCTCCCACGCCCCGCAGCGCGGATGTCGCGCAACTGGCCGGGGTGTCGCGCAAGACGGTTTCGCGGGTTCTCAACGACGAACCGTACGTTTCGGACGACGCCCGTCGTCGTGTCCTCGCGGCCGCCGAGGAGCTCGGCTACCGGCTGAACCATGCAGCCAGGGCGCTGGCCTCAGGACGCACCCGCTCCCTCGGAGTCGTCGCCCTGGGAACCGCGGGGTACGGGACTGCCTCTCTGCTTGTGCACATCGAACAGGCCGTTCGGGATGCCGGTTACGCGCTCCGTGTGATCAACACGCCTGACGGCGATCCTGAAGGCATCGCCGGGGCCCTGGAGGCACTCCTCGAACAGGGCGTGGACGGCGTCGTCGTGTCCGAACCTGTGGTGAAGGGCGAGGTCCCGCTCCGCGTCGACGTACCGGTCCTCTTCCTCGGCGCACCCCCTTCCTTCACCGCGAAGCGCACACTGACCGTGAGTGTGGGGGCGCACGAACTGGCGCGGGCGGCCACCGAACACCTGCTGGACCTGGGGCACGAGACCGTCCATCACCTTGCCGGCCCGCGGAAGTGGTACGCGACCAAGGACCGCATCGAGGGATGGCAGGCCGGCCTCGCCGCGCGGGGCGCACACGAGCCGCCCCTGCTCAACGGTGACTGGTCGGCCGCCTCCGGGTACGCGGTGGGCCGCGCGCTCGCCTCGGACAACTCCGTGACGGCGGTGTTCGCCGCGGGTGATGAGATGGCTATCGGCCTGATCCACGCCCTCAAGGAAGCCGGACGGCGCGTGCCGGAGGACGTCAGTGTCGTCGGGTTCGACGGCAATCCGGTCTTCGCCTACGTCTCCCCGCCCCTGACGACGGTGCGCCAGCCCTTCGCCGCCGCCGCACGGGAAGGGATCAGACTTCTCGTGCACGCGGTCGAGAAGCCCGACGTCGAGCCGCCGCAGGCGGAGGATCCCCCGGTCGAATTGCTCGTTCGCGGCTCGACCGCGCCCCCGCAGTCCCGTCGGAGTCGGCTGCGACCGCGCACCGCCTGAGCACACCGAGAGTCCACTCGGGAGAACTCTCGCCCACTCGACTCCGCCGTTCCACCGGCCTGTCCCGGAGAACGACGGCCAACGAAGCACACGCACGATCCCCGCTATGGAGCCGCACATGTCCCCTGCACAACGAGGCGCCAGACCCGGCGCCGCTCCACGTCCTCGCCCCACCCCTCTGGTTCTGCTGTTGCTCGCCCTGATCGCAGCGGTCAGCACGGTCGTTCTCCCCGTTGCGGGCAAGGCCCACGCCCTCGCCCGCCCATCGCAGACCATGTACACCCCGCCGTCCAACGCCCCCGCCCCGGGATCGCTCTACCCGAGGGCCATACGGCTGGAGCACAGCGGTTCGTCCAACGGCACCGTGCTCGCCACGTTCGAGCAGTACACGTCCGGCACGCCCGTCTTCCCGATCTACCGCAGCACCGACAACGGCAACTCCTGGACCCACATCTCGGACGTCGCCGACACCCAGAACGGCTGGGGCATGCGCTGGGAGCCGCAGCTGTTCGAACTGCCCACGGCGATGGGCAACTTCCCCGCCGGGACCCTCCTGATCGCGGGCGACTCCGTCCCGAGCGACCGGTCCGCGACGAAGATCGACATGTACGCCAGCACGGACCACGGGCTGACGTGGACCTTCGTCAGCAACATCGCCACCGGCGGTCAGGCCATCGCCAGTAACGGTTACACCCCGGTGTGGGAGCCGTTCTTCCTGATGAACGGCAGCAGGCTCGTTGTGTACTACTCCGACCAGCGCGATCCCGCCCATGGCCAGAAGCTCGTGCACCAGGTGACGACGGACGGCGTCAACTGGGGTCCCGTCGTGGACGACGTGGCGATGCCGACGTACAGCCAGCGCCCGGGCATGGCGACCGTCGCGAAGCTGCCCAACGGCAACTACGTGATGACGTACGAGTACGGGGGTGCCCCGGAGGGGAACTTCGCCGTCTACTACAAGATCTCCTCCGACCCGGAGGCGTTCGGCTCCGTCACCGGCATCCCGCTGCGGACGACCGACGGCAACGTCCCCTGCTGCAACCCGTTCGTCACCTGGCTGCCCACCGGCGGCGCCAACGGCACACTCGTGGTCAGCGCGCAGAGCAGCACGGACCTGTTCCTCAACACCCAGAACGGCGCCGCGAACGCCTGGACCCGTATCCAGTCAAACGTCGCCGGCGGTTACAGCCGTGGGATGCTCCCGCTGCCCGACGGCCACAGCCTGCTGGTGCTCAGCGGCGGCTACAACGGCAATTCCCTCAACCCCGTCACCTACGGCACCATCGACCTGGGCGGCGGCATCTCCGACGGCGCCACCTACACCGTCTCCAACGCGAACAGCAACCTGATGCTGACCATCGCCGGAGGCTCGACCACCAACGGCACCTACGCCACCCAGCAGAACACCGACAACGCCACCGACCAGCAGTGGAAGTTCGTCCTCCAGTCGTCCGGCTACTTCAAGATCTTCAATGTGGCCAGCGGCAAGGTGCTGGGCGTGGAGAACCAGTCCACCGCAAACGGCGCCAAGGTCCTGCAGTGGGACGACAACGGCACCCTCGACCACGAATGGGCCGTCGCCCCCAGCCCGTCCGGCGGCTTCACCGCTGTCAACAGGCTGACCGGCAAGCTCCTTGAGATTCCCAATGCCTCCACGACCGCAGGCACCGTCGCCGGTCAGTGGGACAGCACCGGCTGCGCCTGCCAGCGCTGGAACCTCACCCAGACCGCCCTGCCGTCCCTGTCCAGCGGCCAGTACGTGCTGGTGAACAAGAACAGCGGCAAGTATCTGGAGATCCCCGCGGCCTCCACCACTGCCGGCACGGCGGCCGACCAGTGGCAGAACTCGGCCTGTGACTGCCAGCTGTGGACCTTCCAGTCCCAGAGCGGTGGCGCGTGGACCCTGCAGAACGTCCACAGCGGCTTGAAGCTCGACATCAACGGTTCCTCCCCTTCCGCCGGCGCGGCCGTCGACCAGAACACCGCCTCAGGCAGCAACTCCCAGAAGTGGACCCTGACCAGTGCGGGCGGCGGCTACTACAAGCTGGTCAACGTGGGCAGCGGTCTGCTGGCCGGCGTGGCCCAGTCCTCCACCGCCAACGGCGCCTCGATCGTCCAGTGGAACGACGTCGGCGTCGACGACCAGCTGTGGAAGATCGTCCGCGTCAACTGAGCCTCGATCCACCGCGTGATGATCGGCCTGTGGGCGGAGAAATGGGAAGAGGTGCCCGCTGACCTGCGATGATGGGAGTTCCTACGCTTCCACCACGCACGATCGGCAAGGCACCTCTGGTCCGAAAATGAAGCATGAGCCCTGGTCACCGGGGTGATGGGTGGGACGTGTTCATGCTTCGATGGGGTCGAAGCGGACGGTGAAGCCGAGGGCGTTGGCCTGGCGGGTGAGCCGGCGCATGGCGCGTTCGGGGTCGTGTTTGGCGTAGTAGTCGCCGCCGAGGTCGTGGAAGGCGACGTTGTCGGTGAGGATGTGCCAGACGGCGGTGAGGATCGAGTGCTCGAGGGCGACCAGTGCTTTCTTCTTGCCGAGGCGGGGCACCAGACGGTGGTAGCGGGCGCCGAGGTAGGTGGTGTCCTTGGTGCGGGAGGTGGCCATGGCGGCGGTGCCGAGTGCGGCACTCAGCCAGCGGTTGCCGTGGCGTCGGCGGCCGGATTTGTGTTTCCCGGCGGATTCGTGGTGGCCGGGGCAGACTCCGGCCCAGGAGGCCAGGTGGCCTGCGGTGCGGAAGCGGGTCATGTCACCCCCGGTCTCCGCGATGAGGGCCTCGGCGGTGGCCCGGCCGACCCCGGGGATGGTCTGAAGCAGTTCAATCTGCTGGGCGAAAGGGAGCATCTCGGCCTCGATCCGCACGGACAGTTCTCCGATGGCCGCGGTGAGGTGGTCGATGCGTTCCAGGTGCAGGCGGCAGAGGAAGGCGTGGTGTTCGCCGAAGTTCCCGGTCAGCGCCTCCACCAGCGCGGGGATCTTGGGCCGCATCCGGGCCTTGGCCATCTGGGCCAGGGTGTGGACGTCGCGTTCGCCGTCGATGAGGGCGGCGAGCATGGCCCGGCCGGAGACGCCCATGATGTCGGTGGCCACGCTGGAGAGCTTGATTCCCGCGTCCTCCAGTTCCTTCTCCAGGCGCTGGACTTCCCGGGACCGCTCCGCGGTCAAGCTGGTGCGGTAGCGGGTCAGATCCCGCAGGTGCCGGACCGGCTCGGGCGGCACGAACGACGCCTTGAGCAGACCGCATTCGCCGAGCTGGCACAACCAGGCGGCATCGGCGACGTCGGTCTTGCGACCGGGCAGGCCCTTGGTGTGCGCGGCGTTGACCAGGATCACGTTCAGGCAGTCCTCCAGCAGGTAGAACGCACCTCGCCAGTAGTCGCCCGTCGCTTCCAACACCACGAGGGTGACCTTCTCGGCGAGCAGCCAGTCCCGCAACTCGAGCAGGGAGTTGGTCACGGTGGCGAACGTACGGATCTCCTGCCGACGCGAACGCCTGCCAGAAGGATTCGGAGTGCGGACGCACGCCTTGAGGTCCTTCTTGCCGATATCCAGCGCGGCACACCGCTCATGCAGTACGTCCACAAACCCCTCCCAGGCAACGACGTGACATGCCAACGGCACGCCGTCCGGAGGGACCACAGGGCTGAAGAGTCTGGTCCGCGTGCTGCCGCAACAATTGACGGTCCCTGTCAGCGATCCCCATCGCCATCCTGACGCGCGAGCTCACAGGCATCACAGTGAAACCGGCGTTCCGGACGGAGCAGACCCATTTTCCCGCCTCCACGGCGGCCCGCGCAGCGGCCTGGGTTCCTGACGCGTAAATAGAGCCTGGTCAGGGTGGGTGTGGGCAGGGCTTGGTGCCCGGTGGCCGTTGAAGACCGCCGGGTGTCCGGGGTGCCGGTCAGGCTGCGTTCTCCCGCGGGTTGAGGGTGACGGTGTAGCCGAGCTGGTTGAGCTGGTTGATGGCCCGGCGGGTGGCGCGTTC
>NZ_JBIWPO010000120.1:0-5056 GCF_044768275.1 Streptomyces sp. NPDC101152
GGCCGGTCAGCGCCGACAAGATGCTGCGGCGCAACCTGACGATCTACGGCATCGGCGGGCTGATCGCGCCCTTCATCGGCATCAAGATCATCGACCTGCTCATCTCCCTCATCCCCGGAATCGGCTGATCGCCATGAACAACTCCGTATCCAGCACGCTCCGGTTGCTCGGCGCGGGCCTGCGGGCCCTCCTCGTGCTGACCCTGGTGACCGGCGTCATCTACCCGCTCGTCGTCACCGGCGTGGCCCAGGCGCTGTTCCACGACAAGGCGAACGGCTCCGAGGTCAAGGCGGACGGCAAGGTCGTCGGCTCGTCCCTGATCGGGCAGTCGTACAACCTGCCGCTGAAGAAGGGGCAGCAGACCCCGGACCCCGACCTGAAGTGGTTCCAGGGCCGCCCGGCCAACGGGCTCGGCGCCAACAGCGTCAACACGCAGTACAAGCTGCTGCTGTCCGGCGCGACGAACCTCTCGGCCGACAGCAAGGTCCTGATCCAGCAGGTCAAGGACGCCAAGGCGGCCGTCGTCAAGGACAACTCGGTGCCCGGCTACACGGTCACGCCATCCCAGGTGCCCGCCGACGCGGTCACGTCCTCCGGCTCCGGTCTCGACCCCGACATCTCCCCGGCCTACGCGGAGATCCAGGTCCACCGGGTCGCCGCGAAGAACGGACTGCCGCTCGCCCAGGTCGAGAAGCTGGTCAAGAACCACACCGAGGGGCGCACGCTCGGCTTCATCGGGGAGCCCCGGGTGAACGTCCTGGAACTCAACATCGCGCTCAAGGGCCTTGTGGCAAAGCACTGATGGGATGACGCGACATGCGAGGGAGTTGGCGGCCTGGAATCATCGCGGGTCCGTCAACTCCCGCCGTCATGACGTCGGTTGCCTCGCGTCCGGCGCCGCCCGGCCCGACGCACGACAGGAAGGGCACGCACCCATGACCAGGGTGTTGGTGGTGGAGGACGACCCGCAGCTCGTGCGGGCCCTCGTGATCAACCTGCAGGCGCGGAAGTACGGCGTCGACGCCGCGCCTGACGGGGCCACGGCACTGCGGCTGGCCGCCGCCCGTCAGCCCGATGTGGTGATGCTCGACCTCGGGCTGCCCGACATGGACGGCGTCGACGTCATCAGGGCCCTGCGCGGCTGGGCCCGGGTGCCGATCCTGGTCCTGTCCGCCCGGCAGGGGTCCGAGGAGAAGGTCGCCGCGCTCGACGCCGGCGCGGACGACTACATCACCAAGCCGTTCAACATGAACGAGCTCCTCGCCCGGTTGCGGGCGGCCGTCCGTCGAACCGAGGACACTCCGCTCGTCCCGGAGACGACACTGGTCGAGACCGGGGACTTCAGCATCGACCTGTTCGCCAAGAAGGTGGTCCGGGACGGACGGGACGTGCGGCTGACGCCGACCGAATGGCACCTGCTGGAGATCCTGGTGACCAACCCCGGCCGGCTGATCACGCAGAAGCACCTCCTGCAGGAGGTCTGGGGCGTCTCCCAGAGCACCAAGACCAACTACCTGCGGGTCTACATGGCTCAGCTGCGACGCAAACTGGAGACGGACCCCGCCCACCCCCGCTATCTGATCACCGAGCCCGGCATGGGCTACCGCTTCGAGGGATGACATGGCACGCGGAAAACTCCGGATCTACCTCGGCGCGGCGCCCGGCGTCGGCAAGACCTACGCCATGCTCTCCGAGGCCCACCGAAGGATCGAGCGTGGCACCGACTGTGTCGTCGCGTTCGTGGAACACCACCACCGGCCACGCACCGAGGTGATGCTGCACGGCCTGGAGGAGATCTCGCGCAAGGAGATCGAGTACCGGGGCAGCACCTTCACCGAGATGGACGTGGACGCCGTGCTGCGGCGCGCTCCCGCCGTCGCGCTGGTCGACGAACTTGCCCACACCAACATCCCCGGCTCCCGCAACACCAAGCGCTGGCAGGACGTCGAGGAGCTGCTGGCAGCCGGGATCGACGTCGTGTCGACCGTCAACATCCAGCATCTGGAGTCCCTCGGCGATGTCGTGGAGTCGATCACGGGGGTGCGGCAGCGGGAGACCGTGCCGGACGAGGTGGTACGCCGGGCCGACCAGATCGAGCTGGTCGACATGTCGCCGCAGGCGCTGCGCCGCCGTATGGCGCACGGCAACATCTACAAGCCGGACAAGGTCGACGCGGCCCTGTCCAACTACTTCCGGCCCGGCAACCTCACCGCGCTGCGGGAGTTGGCGCTGCTGTGGGTGGCCGACCGGGTCGACGCGTACCTGACCGAGTACCGCAGCGCGCACCATGTCTCGACCATCTGGGGCTCGCGCGAGCGGATCGTGGTCGGCCTGACTGGCGGCCCTGAGGGGAGCACCCTGATCCGTCGTGCGGCGCGGCTCGCGGAGAAGGGGGCCGGTGGCGAGGTGCTGGCCGTCTACATCTCGCGCAGCGACGGCCTGACTGCCGCCTCCCCGAAGGAGCTGGCCGTTCAGCGGACCCTGGTGGAGGACTTGGGCGGCACCTTCCACCAGGTCGTCGGCGATGACATTCCGGTCGCGCTGCTGGACTTCTCCCGTGGGGTGAACGCCACCCAGATCGTCCTGGGCGTCTCCCGTCGCCGCAGCTGGCAGTACGCTTTCGGGCCGGGCGTCGGCGCCACGGTCGCCCGCGACTCCGGCCCCGACCTCGACGTCCACCTGATCACGCATGACGAGGCGGGCAAGGGCCGCGGACTGCCGGTGGCACGCGGGGCGCGCCTCGGACGGGCCCGGGTCATGTGGGGCTGGCTTGTCGGCGTGCTCGGTCCGGTCGTCCTCACCTGGCTCCTCACCAGCGCAATCCCGAGCGTCGGCCTTGCCAACGACATGCTGCTGTTCCTCACCCTGACGGTGGCGGCGGCCCTGGCCGGCGGGCTGTTGCCGGCGCTGGCTTCGGCGGTCGTGGGTTCCCTGCTGCTCAACTGGTACTTCACTCCGCCCGTCCACACCCTGACCATTTCCGACCCGAAGAACATCGTTGCCATCGCCATCTTCGTCGGGGTCGCTGTCTCCGTTGCCTCGGTGGTGGACCTGGCTGCTCGGCGCACGCACCAGGCCGCCCGGCTGCGCGCGGAGTCCGAGATCCTGTCCTTCCTCGCGGGCAACGTGCTGCGTGGCGAGACCGGCCTGGAGGAGCTGTTGGAGCGGGTGCGCGAGACGTTCGGTATGGAGTCGGCGGCCTTGCTGGAACGGGCCGGCGAGACCGATCCGTGGACCTGTGCGGGCAGCGTGGGACCGAGGCCCTGTCAGGACCCGGACGACGCGGACGTCGACGTACCGGTCGGTGACCACATGTCTCTGGCGCTCTCAGGTCGCGTGCTGCTGGCCGCCGACCGTCGGGTGCTCGCTGCCTTCGCCGCCCAGGCAGCCGTCGTCCTGGACCGTCAGCGCCTGCGGCAGGAGGCCGACCAGGCCAAGGAACTGGCTGAGGGCAACCGCATCCGCACCGCACTGCTCGCCGCCGTCAGCCACGACCTGCGCACCCCCCTCGCGGGCATCAAGGCGGCCGTCACCTCCCTGCGTTCCGACGACGTCGAGTGGTCCGAGGAGGATCAAGCAGACCTGCTGGAGGCCATAGAAGAGGGAGCGGACCGCCTCGACAACCTGGTCGGCAACCTCCTCGACATGTCCCGGCTCCAGACTGGCACCGTCACGCCGATCATCCGCGAGACCGACCTCGACGAGGTCGTCCCCATGGCCCTGGGCGCCGTTCCCGAGGACAGCGTGGAGCTGGACATCCCGGAGACACTGCCCATGGTCCATGTGGACCGGGGACTGCTGGAGCGGGCTGTCGCCAACGTCGTCGAGAACGCCGTCAAGTACAGCCCACCGCAGGAGAAGGTCCTCGTCTCGGCCAGCGCCATCGCCGACCGCGTCGAAATACGCGTGGTGGACCAGGGCCCCGGCGTTCCCGACGACGCCAAGGACCGCATCTTCGAACCTTTCCAGCGCTACGGCGACTCCCCGCGCGGCAACGGCGTCGGACTCGGCCTCGCCGTCGCCCGCGGCTTCGCGGAAGCCATGGGCGGCACCCTGAGCGCCGAGGACACCCCCGGCGGCGGCCTCACGATGGTGCTCAGCGTTCCGACGGCACCGCAGCGTGCGCAGGAGGCGCCGGACCTGCCGGCCGCGGCGACGTCCTGACGGGCGGGAGCGGGGGCTCAGCCTCCGGGTGGCAGGGCCTGCCGGCCATGGCCGCCTGGGACGGGCGGGGCCCGGGACCTCAGATCTCGGGCGGCACGGTCTCGAACTCCTTCTCCACGTGCCCGGTGTCCAGCCGCAGCCGCCAGGCGTTCCGGCGGTGTGCGGCGGCCAGCGCGGCCTCCAACGGCGAGGGCGGCACCGCGAGGACCGGACAGGTGGCGTGCGCGAGGCAGTAGCGGCCGACCGACGGCCGCAGCGTGCGCCGCAGGGGGCCATGCCGCCCGGCGCCGACGACGAGGAGATCGTCCTCCCGGTCGGCCATCGCGACGAGCGCCCGACCCGGGGCACCGCCGCGAGCGCGGCGAGCTCCTCCAGCAGCTCGCTGGACAGACCATTCGGCGACACCGGCATCGACTTCACGTCGGCACCCTGGACACTGCTGGCGGCCACGGCAAGCGACACGCTGCTGGAGGTCTCGATCCGGTGATCCATCGTCGTACTCATCAGGTGACTCCTTCGTGGAGGCTCACAAATGACACTCCCTCTCACTGGACTTGAAATCTTCCGGGGGGCGATGGCGGCCAGGAGCGGCAGGAGTTCCCATCTGTTGTCGAGGCGGTTGCACAGCCAGGAGCGGATGCCGACAGGGTCGGTGTGTCGCCACATCCGGATCAGGGCCGGTGCGCGGGAGGCGTTGACTAACTGGTCAGGGTGGGTTGACGTTGTTTCAGGTTCACTGGTTCGGTCGTTGCCTGGTTGGTGGAGTGCTCCTCCTCGAACTCGATGGGGGCTGAGGTAGCTAAGAGCTCGCGCAGATAGGCGCACTCATGGGCGGTGGTTCGGGCGGTCGTCCCAGCGGTGGGTGGTCCACGCGCGGCGGATTAGGCTACGG
>NZ_JBIWPO010000121.1:0-4144 GCF_044768275.1 Streptomyces sp. NPDC101152
ACTGCTGGGCGTACCAACGTCCCTTGCCGTTAGTTCGGGGCAGCTGCTGTCTGAGAAGCAGAAAGCTCGACCCGCGAGGGAAGAATCTCCCTGCTGCAGCTGGGGGAGAAGTCAACTCCACCGCGCCCTACTACGCGCGCTTGGCTCTTGCTCACATCCGGTGGTGACGTTAAGTAGCTGTCGTGGCTGACGGTAACCTTGCCAGTCCCGCATGGGCGAAGCGACTGTCGACACCGTTCATGCCCAGCTCGACGACGCGTCTGCGACTGCTCTCGCCGGGGCTCCGACCTGGCAAATTAAGGGTGACGCTCTGTCACTATCGGATGTGAGCCAGAGCCGTTGGCTGGGCAGACCCTGTTCCGGTCGCGCTCGGCCAACCTGCGCCTTCTGCTCGTCCTTGACGACGTGAACCGGCCCCCAGGTTCGTGCGCTGATCCCCAAGGGGCCGGGCAGCGCAGTGCTGGTCACGAGTCAGGGCAAGTGCCGGACCGCGATAGGGACATGCGGCCCGGTACCTGAGCACTTGAGGGGCGCCGCACCGCGGACGCAGCACGGAACCGGGTGTACGGGGGTGCTAGAAGTGCCGCAGGCGCAGCAGGAACTGGCAGCCGCCGGAGCGGCCGTCGGTGTCGATTTTGACCGTGACCGGAGTGCCGACGAAGGCCGAGCGGTACTGGCCCGCGGGCAGAGCGTCCGGGCACTGGCCCGCGTCGCCGTCAGGGTAGAACTGGACGTCGAGGACGGCTCTGCCTGTCACGGTGAAGGTGAGGTTGCACCAGCCCGGCCGGTCGTCGGTGTCGACCCTGACGGCCTGCCCGAACACCTGGATCGGCAGGATCGGCATCGCGTAGGTGCCCTGGTAGTTTCCGCACTGACCGGCGTCACCGCCGCTGCTGGGCTGGAGTGAGTAGCTGATGGAGGAGCCGGCGAGGGTGCCGTCCGGGTCGTAGACTCCGAACGCCAGCTGGCATCCGCCGGAACGGTTGTCGGTGTCAAAGCGGATGGCCTGCGTCCAGTCCGGCGAGGCAGCCCACTGCTCCCCGGTCGTCCCGCCGCACTGGCCCGGATCACCGTCGGCGTTGAACTGGACGCCGAGCTGCGGAGCGACGGTGAGCGGGGCCGCCTCCGTCGCGTACGCCGCCGTACCGGACAGTCCAACGGCCATCAATGCGCCCGCGGCCGAGGCGCAGGCCAGCGTTCTCAGACGTCCGGCCATTCGTAATCCACGCATATGAGAGTTTCCTCCAAGGATTCGTGGGCACGACGGCTGGGCCGCCGCGCCGCTGCCGTGTGCCGGCCGGCCGGGCACGCCCGGCTGGTCCAGACCGAAGTATGGGCGCTGGCGCCCCCGCTCGTATCGCCGTGAACACGCCAACCTTTGAGCCCAGTGCAACAGCCGAGGCAGTGGGTTCCCGGTCGTGAGCGGCCTGAACATGGCTACTGGGCTAGCTAGCGTCTCGCTCCTTCGGTGTCGCCCAAGTAGCTTGTTGAGACCTGGCCGCGCACGAGCCCGGTTGGGCGAGTTCGTGCAGGTCGATCGCGATGACCTCCGGCTGGTGCATCCTGTTCGACATCCCGTTGCCACCATCGAGCCACAGAACGCCTCCCCCGGCCGCGTGGTGCGGCGGGACATTGAGCCTTTTCAGAGCGGCCACCGGATGGGTGACGAGGCCGGCACCCGCAACGCACGAGGCTCCCGTTCCGTTGAGAGAGGTGTTCGACGTCTCAACTCAGCAGCGCGGGAGCCTCATTGGTCCCATATCCTGCCGCACTCGACCTGCCTCACGCTCTGGTCGAGTGGGTAACCATGCTCATCGTCACCCGTGAGGGTGACCGTCGCTGCAAGCTCCCGCCGCACCAGCGTGCTCTCGTCGCCCTGGACTACCTCTGGCGGCACGACACCCTCATGCAGCTCGCCGCGGGCTTCGGCATATCGGTCGGCACCGCCCACGCCTACGTCACGACAGTCCTCCTGCACCTGGCGGACAAGGCGCCGGGCCTGCTGAAGGTGCTGCGTGAGACGGATCCCGACTACGCGCTCCTGGACGGCACCCTCGCCGAGTGCGACCGGGTCGGCGACGAGCAGGCCGACTACTCCTCCAACCACAAACGGCACGGAGTGAACGTGCAGGTCGTCACAGATCCGGCCGGGGAGATCCTGTGGCCATCGGCGGCGCTGCCGGGCCGGACCCACGACCTGACGGCCGCCCGCACCCACAAGATCATCCGAATCTGAGAGCGTCAGGGCGTCCCGATCCTCGCCGACATGGCCTACACCGGAGCCGGAGACTGGGTCACCACCGCCTAGCGCCGCCCGCCCAACGGCGAACCCACCCCCACCGAGCGGACCGTCAACCGGGCCCTGTCCGCGGCCCGGACAGCCCGTCGAACGCGAAGTCGCCCGACTGAAGTCCTGACGGATCTTCCGCAGAGCGCGTTGCAGCCCCAACCTCATGGCCGTCATCGCCAAAGCCGTCCTCACTCTGGAGAGGCAACGCTGAAAGAGCTCATTGTCCGTGAGGTCCATGAGCTGACGCCGACCCGCGAGCAGCTGCTCGCCGAAGGCTTCAGCATGGTCTACCTGGCCTCCGAACTCGTCCTACCGGGCGTAGCGGCTCAAACCGTAGAGACAGCCTGATCCGTGTTTCATTCGACAGGGAGCTCTCACGATTGCAACCGTTTGGCGCCACCACAAGATGGTGTCTAATCTGGTGGCATGACGACGATGACGATCCGGTTTCCGGACGACCTGACACCTGCGATCAAGGACTGTGCTCAGGCCGCCGGCCTCTCGGTCAACGCCTACGTGGTGCGCGCCGCCCGCCGCTCCGCCACCCTCGACGCTGGCCGGCAGCTCGCTGCGCTCGGCCTCGGCGATGATCTTGCGGGTGAGGGCGACACTCTGTGAACCGCGGTGAAATCTGGACTCTGGCCGACGGCCGCAACGTCCTGATCATCAGCCTGACCGGCTTGGAAGAGACGTACGGCGCGGTGCTCGTGATCGTGCTGCACGACAGCGGCAAGTACCCGGATACCGCCATGTCGGTGGTGATCGGTGACCCGATCCCGTGCACCGCGGTCGCCGTCAACATCACCCAGTTGCGGGTCAACCGGTTCGAGGGCGCGAAGCTCCTCGGCCCCGTTTCCCCTGCGGCAATGGCTCGGGTGGACCAGGCCCTGCGTGCCGTCCAAGACCTGTAGGACCACGACCAAACACGGCGCTCGCCCCGGGGCAGCATCCCGGGGCGAGCGCCGTTGTCCATTGTGGCGGAGCGGGGAACAGATCCGCAGTACAGACGCAGCCGCCACCGCTGCAACTCAGAACCCAACGCCGCCGCGGAGTCCGGTGCCGGCTTCGCCTTCCTGTCCGGCCGGGTCAGCGACCGCCGCCTGCGGCGGTGAGCTCCCTGAATACCGTGCTCACGCATCAGACGGGCGACCCGTTTGCGGTTCACGCACCGCCCCAGGCGCCGCAGTTCGGCATGGATGCGCGGGACGCCGTAGGTCTGGCGGGAGGCGACGTGGATGACGGCGATCTCGTGCACCAGGGCTTGGTCGGCGGCCCGGGACTTCGCCGCGGCGAGCCAGGCGTAGAACGAGGAACGGGCCACCTGCAGCAGTCGACAGAGGAAAGCGACGCCGTGGGTGGTCTTCTCCGCCTCGATGAACGCGTACGTGTCGTTCACCGATCGCTCTCCTTCGCGAAGAAGACCGCGGCTTTTCGCAGCACCTCGATCGTCTTGGCCTGCTCGGCGTTCTGCCGACGCAACCGCTTGAGCTCCTCA
Source organism: Streptomyces sp. NPDC101152 (assembly GCF_044768275.1). Classification (NCBI taxonomy): domain Bacteria; kingdom Bacillati; phylum Actinomycetota; class Actinomycetes; order Kitasatosporales; family Streptomycetaceae; genus Streptomyces; species Streptomyces sp. NPDC101152. The sequence continues at coordinate 3,786 of NZ_JBIWPO010000121.1, forward strand.
CGCTCGGCCGTGGTGAGCTCACCCGGGGCGCCCTCGCCCCGGTCTGCCTTGGCCTGGCGGTACCAGCCGCGCAGGGACTCCGAGCTGATGCCGAGCTCCCGGGCCACCGCGGTGACCGTCTTGCCCGAGGAGTCGACGAGCGCGATCGCGTCCCGCTTGAACTCCTCGGTGTACCGCTTCGTGTACTTGCTTCCCACCTGGTGCTACTTCCTCTGGAATCTCAGGTCCCAGTCTCCAGGTGTCCACGATCAAGGGGAAGGCTCAGACCGACACCGCACCGCCACCGGGGCTCGCACCGCGAGCCCCGGGCGAGCAGCCGTGATAGCCGTCGATGGCAAAGCACTCAAGGGGTCATCTCG
>NZ_JBIWPO010000122.1:0-3982 GCF_044768275.1 Streptomyces sp. NPDC101152
GACAGAACCCCTCAGCAAGGTTCATCGTCCCAGGTCAGGAAGGCACTTTCGCGTTTCCGCCTCGCCAGCCGCCAAACCCAAGCGAAACGGCGAGGTTAGGACAAGGCCATGAGTCTAGGTACAGCGAGTGGACCCTCTGACCCGAGGTTGGCATGCACTCCCTGATGATCTCGGGATGTCGGTTGTATTCCGTGGCGTGTGAGGTTTGCGGGTCTCGGGTCGTTCGATGAGTTGGCCTCGTTCGAAGCGGGCGCCTGCGCGGACGAGAGCGACGAGATGGGGTGCGTTCACGGCCCGCCACCGGGCCTGGGCCGACTCGATGAGCTTGAAGACCATGGCCAGTGCGGCGGCCCGGGAGTCGGCGCCTTTGGTGACCTTGGTGCGCAGTCGCACCGTGGCGAAGGTCGACTCGATCGGGTTGGTACCAGGTATGAAAGTCGTGTGTACCGTTGTCCGCGTCCTGGTGACCGGGCCTCAGCCCGGTTGTACGGTGCGACCGTCAGGACAAGGGGTGCCCGGGGATTCAGCATGGGCAGGCCGATCTTGAACGATGGGCTGCGAGCCAACTGGGTGACCGTCGCCCCCCATGCGCCGTTCCGAACACGGTTGACCGTCTCCTCGACGATCGCCTCGCGCACGTCCTTCTTTATCTCAAGGGGCCGCTCGCGGCAGACGAGATGGACTATCGCGGGGAGCCCGGCCTCGTCGAGGGCGGTCGTCAGCTCGTGCTCCAGGTCCTGCAAGCCGTTGAGGCGGCGGGCCTTCACCTCGATGCCCAAGTTCGCTTCCCCCAGGAGCCGGTCAGGTTCGGGGCGCCCACCCCGAGTGCCGAAATCGAAGGGAATCCCGGCACGGGCAAGCTTCGCGCCGGCAACGAGCTCGGCGCGGACGATCATGCGATAGTCGTCCACCTTGGCCCTGACGAAGTCTCCCTTCGGCTGCCCGAGATGCAGTGGCTGGGCCGCCTCCAGTGTCCCGATGATGTCGTCGAACGCCTGCAGGATCGACCTGCGGAAGCTGGTGGGGTGATCGGTCTCTTCAGCAGCGTCGAACAGCTTCCGCAGAGGATGGGTGGCAGCGGTGCCACTCGTCCAAGCCGTGAGTGAGGGGAAGAGGCTGGACGTCGACGAACACGTGAGCGATCTGCAGGTCGCCGTGCGCGAACGCCAAAGGCCACGGCCGGAGCAGGGCCTCGGCGACCTGGCGGTTGCGGGTGACCTGGTCGGCGGGCAGGACGCCGTTCGTTAGAAGCCACTCGCACTCGCCGTCGAGATCCGTCGCCAACTTGTCGAGACTCCGGCCGCTCTGGCCGGGCCAGGGCGGCAACGGTGCGCCGTGCAACTTCCGGATGGCAGCACCCGCCGTGCTCACGCCGCCGGCGACGGCTCGCCGAGGCGGCCGAGTGCCGTCCCCGTGTGATTGAGCAAGGTAGTTGTCACCACAGTTGTGCGGCGACGCGGGGTTCGTCGTCGGGTTGAGCGTGCCGGCTGTCACCATGTGAGCGCTGAAGTTGTCACCTGCTTCGATCTTCGCGAGGGGACGCCGCGCCGGCATCCCGTACCAGGTGAACCGCATCGTCCGCCGGGCCCGCTCGAACGCCGCGTCGCGGCCCGGTTCGTACTCGATGTGTGCCGGCTCGGTGTTGCGCGTCAGCGGTGGCCGACGTAGGCGACGAGTCCGCCGACGGTCAGACCCACTGCGCATCCGTAACGGAAGTATTCGTAGCGCATGCTCGGGGTGTACTGCGCGGCGGTCATCGCGTACGGCGCGCGGACCCCCAGTTTCACGCCGCACAGGCATACGACGTATCCGTGACGCAGTGCGGCGGCCTCCCACTCGGGGTCGTGCGGGACCCAGGTCCGGGAGTAGATCTCCCCGTCGGGTGTCCGCAGTTCCAGCCGGAAGTAGGTGTGTCCGAAATTCTGCCACGGCCCTGGCCGGTCATCGGGTGTCCCGTGCAGCTCCCAGCCAGGGATCGAGTACAGGTCGGCGTGGCCGGGCGGCCTGCGTTTCATGCCGAAGTAGACCTCGTCGGGGTCGCGTCGCGGTGGTTCGCGCATGCGCAGTTCGTCGAATATGGTGGGCCGCTTCTCGTCGGGGCAGCCCCCGTCGTCGTCGGCACTCGGCGGGTCGGGCAGGCGCAGGTCGGAGAACTCGGGCGGTAGACGCCTCATGCCGAACAGGATCGCGCTTTCGATCTGCGGTTCCTTGGGCACCTCGTCGATCGAGGCTGCGTACGGCACGGCGTACTGGATCCCGTAGCGGCCCACGCGCAGGGAACGCCTGAACTCGAAGAGGGCGGCGGGCATGTGACGTGTCTGTGCGTGATCGAGGGTGACGGTGCCTTCCGCGGTCTCCAGACCCATCAGGACGGCCTCGAGCCGCAGCGAGGGGTCGTCGCTGAACAGGATCTGCCCGTGGTCGTCCACCTCTTCGTGCTGACGCATGCTCATCTCCTGCAGCCCTCCGGTTGGTTCCGGCTCCGCGTCCGCGAAGCCGACGATGGATTCTTGAACGATCCTATTGAAGGATCGTTGAACAATCCATACCTTGGAGCGCGTGCACCACCAGGCAGCGGATTCTCGAGAGCGGGGGCCAGGTTGACCGCGGAGGAAGTACACAAAGGGCGGACAGGCATGGGTCGGCGGGTACTGGTGGGCGCCGCGAGCACCGGCGCAGCGTTGGCACTGTGGGCGACCGTACGTCTGATCGTGCGCACAGCCTTCGTCACGCACGCCGGTTGGATCGAGCTGCTGTGCGCGCTGGCGATCCTCCTCGGCTGCGTGTTCCTGTGCACGTGCTGGTACTTGGACCTGCGGTGGCTGCTGTGTGCGGTGTGCCTCTTCGGGATGCTGTTCCTGCAGAACCTGGAGCTGGATCAGCAGGCACTGCACCAGCACGGGCGTACCGAACACGTCACGGTCCGGCAGATTCAGTGGTCCGCCGGCGACGGCATGGATCCCGCCCTCCACCGCTACACGGTCACCGTCCTCGACGGCCCACCGCTGGCTCAGTTCGAGGAGAACGGGCTCCTAGGCCGGAAGTGGGTGGTAGGCGGCACTTATACGGTGACCGTCGATCCGCAGGGCGATGCCCCGCTCGGGCGGGGGGACAAGCCCGGCCCTCCGGTGGTCCAGCAACTCCTGCAGATCCCGCTCGGCCTCGGCCTGGCCTTCGCCCTGTGGCAGCCCGCAGACCTGCTCCTGCGCCGACAACGCGTCCCGTCAGCCGCACCCACCCAGCCGTAGCGGGCTGTGATTGAGCAGCACCGGGGCGCCGACCATCTCCCCTGCTCTGGTCCCGGGAGCGTACGACCATCTCGCTCAGTCACACCCCGGGAGCGCGCCGAGCGCGAGCACGGGCGGCTTGCGCCACAGGACTTCCGGGGTCGGGACCGGCGCCCGAGGCATCGCCTCGCCCTTGACGTCGATGCGTGCCTGATCGGCGTCCACCTTCAGGAACACGTCGCCGACGCGTAGGGTCGCGCGCTCGGAATGGGCGACGACGACCTTGACCTCATCCATGGCGACCAATATCCCGGATGACCGTCGACGTCGCCGGGTTTAGCGCGTGCGATTGCGCGGCTGACCGCGTCCTGCTACCTGGCGGCCTCGTGCACGACACCGACCGCTGACCAGGCCAAGCCCAGCACTTTTGTTAGGAGTCCTTAGGCTTGCAGAAGAACAACACGCTGCTTCCGGTTCTGGGGCCGATCGTTGTGGTAGGCCTCGGCGACCAGGAAAGATGCGGCGTCAGCCGCCGCTGCAGATCGTGGCGTCCATGACCGCGGTCAGGCAGATCCTGCAGCTCAGCGAGCCGCGTACCACATGACGGCGCACGCGAATCGGACATCAGCGTGTTGTTCTTCTGCAAGCCCTTAGAACTCCTAACAAAGTGAGTGGTTGACCAGTCGGCGCCAACAGATGATGCTGCAGGCCAGGCTGAGGAAGGCTTCGTGGATGTCGTCGCGGATCTCCCAGCG
>NZ_JBIWPO010000123.1:0-3406 GCF_044768275.1 Streptomyces sp. NPDC101152
GCAGCAGAGTGCCCACCGCTGACCCTCAGCGCGTCAGAAACTGGCCTCGTTCATCCGTACGTGGCTGAGGACGTTCACCTGTACGCCGACACCGTCTCGACGACGTGCTGTCCGGGATGGGTATTCGCTACCCGATGCTGGGCGCCGAGGCGCATCCGCTCATCGGTCTGCCGTCGCCGGATCTGGACCTCGGCTCGGCCCGGGTGCACGAACTGCTGCGGTCCGGACGCGGCGTCCTGCTCGATCCGGCCGACGGGTTCGCCGAGGTCACCGGCCCCTGGTCGGACCGAGTGGACCGGGTGGGGCAGGGTGCTGACACCGAGTCCATGCTCATTAGGCCAGACGGCTATGTGTGCTGGGCCGGCAGGTCGGATGACCTGGAACCGGCGCTCGGACGTTGGTTCGGTGAGCCCTGCTGGACCGACGTTCAGGCCGTTGGCCGTCGCGATGCTCACGATCGTCGTCTGGTCGGTGATGGGACGGGGCGGCTGCTGCACGGTGGAGCGATTGCAGCTCGCTGACCGAGCGGTGCCTCCGAAGGCCGCCGCACGGCAGACCGAACGCAACGGCCCGCACCCACTCCCGCCGGGGCGGTCCGTCAGGCGCAGTTGGTCATCGCTGGCAAGGCACCGTTCTTGTGGGGTTTGCGGCGAGTGCCGTGCCACGTGTCATCGTCTCGTGCCGGTGCTCGTAGACGAGTGCGCAGAGATGGCCGTTCGCCGCGTGGCGAGGCCAGGAGTTGGAGGGGTCGCCGCCGCTGCGGACGTCGACGGTTTCTATGCCGCCCTCGTGCCCGAGCCGTGCACGAACGCCACGCTGCTGGCGATGTCGGCCGACTGCTGGTGCCGCCATGCGTCTGATCGGCGCGAACCGGCTCACATAGTCGCTGAGGAACCGCAACGTCCGCAACAGCGAACCCGTCGCGGCTGCGACTGTCGAGGCCGCCCAGGCCCAGCACACCGCATGCCAGGCATCGGCCCCGTCCTGGGTGCCGAGCTCATCGCCTACGCCGGCGGCGACATGAGCGTCTTCGGCAGTCCGGACCGCGTGGCCGGCGTCGTCGGTCTGGCCCCGGTCCGGTCCCGAAGGGCTCCGGACGAGTCGGCGGATGCGTCGGCCGCGCCGGGCCCCACGTGCAGCTCAGGTGCCGCCGAGGGCGGCTCGCAGTTCGTCGGTCACCGCGTCGAGGCAGTTGGGGAAGGGTGCTCGCCCCTTGGCCTCGATCCAGCGTTGGAAGGCGTTGTGGAAGGCCATCGTGGCGAGCTGTGCGATCAGGTCGGCCGTCCCGGCGTCGACGTGACGTTGCTTCAGGGCGTCGCGGATCGCAGCGGTGATCGCGGCGGCCTTGGTCCGTTCGCGTTCCTGTAGCTCCGGGCTGGCGTCGATCACCGTGCGGCGTTCCTTCGCGCCGTCCGCGTGCTCGACGAGTCTGGCTCCCACTCGCGCCAGCGCGTCGAGGGCGGCGGTGAGCGGAGCAGTATCTGGGTCTGCTGTCCGGACTGCCTCTGCAAGCGCCGGAGGGAGGCGCTCCGAGCCGGCGAACAGGACTTCGCGCTTGTCCGGGAAGTAACGGAAGTAGGAGCGCCGCGTGAGCCCGGCGCGCTCGGCGATCTGGGTCACCGTCACGTTGTCGTAGCCCTGCTCCAGGTACAGCTCCAGAGCCGCTCGTTTCAGGCGCTCTTCCGCACCGGGATCCCACCTCGCCACAGGCCGACTCTAACAGGTGATGTCCCACAGTGTCGTCAGTGCTAGCGTGTCATGACGACACACTGTGTCATCACCGAGGGCGTACGTCCCCGGTGCGGCCCGGAGTAGGCAGGGTGACAGTCACATGACCCAGACCAGCGAAACCAGTAGGACTACCGGCGAGCGCAGGACGACTGACGAGGTGTGGATTGTCGGGGCGACCGGCCGTATCGGCCGGGGCGTGACCACGCGACTGGCCGCGCGAGGGCTGACGGTCGTGCCGGTCGGGCGCAGCCGGGACCGGCTGGCCGCTGCCGGAGCCCAGGCCGGTCTGCCCGGGCGCTCGAAGGTGGTCGTCGCTGACTCGGCCGAGCGGATCGCGGAAGAGATCGTCCGCCAGCGCCCGCGGGTGGTCGTGAACACGATGGGCGCCTTCTCCGCCACTGCACCGGTGATCACCCGCGCCTGCATGACCAACGGCGGCCACTACGTCGACCAAGCCAACGACATGGTCGCCGTCGAGGGGCTGCTCGCCCTGCACGACGAAGCGGCGCGAGCGGGGAGCACCCTGGTCACCGGCGCCGGATTCGGCACGCTGGCGACGGAGGCGGTGGTGGCGAAGCTGTGCCTAAAGCAGCCCACACCGCACCGGGTGCGGGTCGACGCCGTGGCCTCGGTGGCCGTCGAGGCAGGTGTGCTCGGTGCGGCGCTTGCGGCCAGCATCGTGGACGCGCTCACCGCCGGTGGACGGCGGTACGAGAACGGGCGGCTGGTAGCGTCGCGCCTCGGCGCGGACCCGCAGCGACTCACCTTTCCGGACGGGGAGTCGGCGGTGTCGGCTGGTGTCGCCTCGGGTGAGCTCGTCGCGGCCCATGCGGTGAGCGGAGCACCGTTCGTCGCCGCCACCTCCGCTCTCGCGCCGACCTCGGCGCTGATGCGTGCCCTACTTCCCCTGCTCGCCCGCCTGTTGTCCGTTCCCGCGATGCGACGCCTCGCCGTCGACCTGCTCGGCCGGGTCCCGGTGAAGGCCACAGCCCGCCCGCGTGAGCACTCCTGGGGGCACGCCGTCGTGGAGTGGGCGGACGGCACTCGGCACGAGGGATGGCTCCGCACCGGTGACGGCATGGACTTCACGGCCGACGTCACCGCCGACGTCACCGAACGGCTGGCCCGTGGTGTCGCCAGCCCCGGGGCATGGACACCAGCAGCCGCCTTCGGGCCGGAACTGGCAACGACCACGGGCGGCACCTTCATACTGCAGTCAACTTGACCCGGCCCTGAAGTGAAGGGCCGGGTTTGGAGGTAGTGCCCAGCTGGCTGCTGGGTTGACTCCTCCGTCCAGACACCCCTATCGGGTGGCAGGGGCGCGTGACTCACGCCCCGCGTTCCACACGCTCTCGCCACGGGTGGCGATGTTGTGGGAAGCATTCCGGTCCGCGTGGGCAACGACCCCGCACCGCCGGCAGATGAAAAGTCCCTGGTCAACGCGGTTTTTCTTGTCCGTGTGGCCGCACTCGCAGCACGTCTGGGACGTGTACGCGGGATCGACGAAGACCAGGGGCACCCCGGCCCGCTTGGCCTTGTAGACGATGAAGCCTGCGAGCTGGGCGAAGGCCCAGGCATGAAGTGCGACCCGTTGGGGCTTGCGGAGCCGTACCCGGTTGCGGATGCCCTTGAGTTCTTCCAGGGACAGGCCGCGTCCGGTGCGTTCAGCCTCGGT
>NZ_JBIWPO010000124.1:0-3232 GCF_044768275.1 Streptomyces sp. NPDC101152
TTCGTAGTCGCGCACGAGACGGCGGTAGAACATCAAGATCCCGTTCGTCTGTTCCACGATCCACCGCTTGGCCTGCGGAACGAAGCCCTTGTCGTCCGGGTTGCGCTCGACGATCTCGACGTCGATGCCATGGTTCTTGCCGTGATCGACGACCGTCTTCTTGAAGCCCTGGTCGACCAGGGCCTTGGTCACCGTGTCGCACTGCTCGACAACACCGTCCAGCAGGGCAATGCCGGCGGTTTTCTCGTGTGCGGAGGCGGGCAGGACGACGCAGTCGATGACGAGGCCCAGTACGTCCACGGCCAGGCATCTCTTCCTACCTGGCACCCTTTTCGCGGCATCCTTGCCGGTCGTCGTGGCGGGGACGCCGACGGCGGCGTGGATGCTCTGCGTGTCCAGAACCACCAGACTCGGGTCGGCTAATCGCTTCCGCTTCTCCCGCAGCTGCCAGCGCAGCAGGTCATGAATGTCCTGATCGGTGCCCTCGTCGCGCCAGAGGTAGAAGTAGTACTTCACCGCTCCGGGTGGAGGCATGTCGTGCGGCAGGAACTCCCACTGACACCCCGTGTGGTTCTGGTAGAGGATCGCGTTCACGATCTCCCGCATCGCGTACTTGCCCTGATGCCCGCTGACCGACGGATGCCGGGCCTTCCACGCCGTGATCACGGGTTCAACGAGGTCCCACTGCTCGTCGGTGAGATCGCTCGGGTACGGCTTATGCATGCTCATGCCACAACTCAAGCGAACCCCGAACGCCTGACCGGCAGCGATGCTTCAACGTCACACCATCGAGCGATGACAAGTTGGACGGAAGGTCACGCACCGCACTCTGAGAGTGATGAATGCCCAGGGGGGTGTAGCGGCGGCTTGGCATGCGCGGGGCGGTCTTGCGCCAGCTGTCCCACCAACGGGTGCCCACGCCGCATGTGATGAGTGGTGGCGGCGTCTCCATCGGGACCAGTTCACTGCATGGTCGCAGCGTGCAGCAGGGAGACGGGTTCAGTTGCCGGCAGACGACGGATTTCGGCTGATGTCAGGTCCACGAGGTCGGATGCGCTGGCCTCGTCACCTCGCGCTCCTGCACGGCCATCACGGCGAGGAAGACGTGGGCGAGCATGGCCAGCGCGATGTGCCGATACCAGCCCACGTAGCGGCGGACCTCGCGCTGGTCCAGGCCGCAGTCGTTCTTCGAGCTTTGGAAGCACTCCTCGATCTTCCAGCGGCTACCGGCGACGCGGACCAGGTCGGCGACCGTGGCCTCGAGCGGGGCGCAGGCGAGGTAGTGGGCTCTACGTTCTTTACCGGGTTGTTCCTCCCGTTCGCCGATGTCCGGGCTGGTACCGGCACACTGTTTCTCTCTTTGAGGCTGCCCATGAGGGCGCTATAGCGGCCCCCGGCGGGTTCAGTCACGGACGGGCTCGAGCACGACGACCGGGATATGGCGTGAGGTGTAGGTGGCATAGGTCGCGTAAGGCTCGTAGACAGCCACCATCCGTTCCCACAGCCTCGCCCTTTCGTCGCCGTCGGCGACGCGCGGGCGGACCCGGCGGCGCTGCCCTCCCCGGAGTTCGACCTCAGCGGACTCCATGGCCATCAGGTTGTGGAACCACGCTGGGTGGGCGTCTGTGCCGCCCTTCGACGCAATGACGACCAGCCGCGGCTCGTCGTCCAGATAGATCAGCGGGCTGGTGCGGGCCTGGCCGGACTTGCGGCCCACATGGTTGAGCAGCAGCACGGGGGCCTTTTGATAGCTGCCGCCCACCTTGCCTCGGGTCTTGCGGAACAGCCACGCATTGAGACGCGCGAGCTGGCGTTGAAGCTTCCAGTAGGGGGACGTCAGCGCAGGAGGTTTCGGCATGCTCTGCATTTTGGCAGACAGTGACAAGATTCATCAAGTGGCAAATGGCATGCTGCGCCAGATTGCGATAGTCTTCGCAGGGTGGATACGTCTGGCCTGCGCGAGCGGAAGAAGCGCCGCACCCGCGAGATGCTGATCGATGCGGCGCAGGAGTTGTTCTGCGCCAACGGGTTCGAGGCCACTACGGTGGACCAGATCGCAGCGGCGGCGGACGTCTCAACGCGCACCTTTTTCCGGTATTTCGCCTCGAAGGAGCATGTTGCGCTCGCGCTCGCGGACGATCAGATAACGGCGATGCTCGAGAGTTTCGCAGCTCAGCCGACGGACGTACCGGTACTGACCGGGATGCGGCAGGCCGTGGTGGAACTGGTGCGGGCCTACGAGGAGCAGGCGACCGGCTCGGAGCCGGCTCGCCACCAGCGGATGCAGCAGCTGATCTCGACTAGTCCGGCGCTGGCGGCCGCGCGTATAGAACGGGGCCTCGCCCGACTGGACGAGGTCGCGCGATTGGTCGGCGCCCGCCTGGGCGCCGACCCCGCCACGGATCCGCGGCCATATCTGGTGGCTTCGATCGTGTTCTCCGCGGTGCAAACAACCATCACGGCATGGCGTGCCGCCGGCTGGGATGCGCCGGACTCCCAGCTGATCGGGCAGGCTTTCGACCTGCTTCCTTCTGACCTCGACTACCACGGCGCCCCGCCCGTGTGACCGGAAGCGAAGCGTCCGGTTGCGTGGAGCGGAGCGACTTCACCCGTCGGCGGGCCGGTCCATCGCGCTGCCCTAGGCGCCCGGCTTAGGGCTTCTTGCCGCGAAACAAGTCGTGGCTTCCAACTGTGAGACTCGTTGTTCTGGTAGGGGGAGACCGGAGGGGATCGAGGCCGTCCTGGCTGCGAAGTTCCAGGTGTTGTTGCCGCGTCTGGACGAGCGCCGGCGTCGGCTGGCCATAGGGACGGAGGCGTTGTCGCTAGGGCATGGTGTCTCGCGCGGAGCGGCTGAACTGGAATCTGGTCAGGCTCTGTTGGGGCGGTTCCGTCGTCCTGGTGGGGGCCGGAAGAAGGCTGTGGACCTTGGTCCGGGGCTGCGGCCGGCGCTGCTTGCGCTCGAGGTCGTGGTCGATCTCGCGGCCAACGCCGTCACCGTGCACGGCATGGACCTCGACGACGAGCGACTGCGCGCCGCGATCGCCGAGGCCGGGTACGGCATCGCCGACTCGATCGCCGCCTGATCCGGGCCGACGGCTGGGCGGGCAGGACGCGACCGACGGCCGTCGTCCTGCCCCCGCCCGTTCATCCCCGGGGTGGGTGTCTCCATCGGCACGGCTGCCGGTGCCAGGTCCGCCGGCGTCCGGTGGTCGAAGGCGAGCTCCGCCGACGC
>NZ_JBIWPO010000125.1:0-3158 GCF_044768275.1 Streptomyces sp. NPDC101152
GTTCAGCCCTTGTTGGCGCCGAGGGTGAGGCCGCTGACGAACTGGCGCTGGAGCACGAAGTAGACGATCAGGGTGGGGATCGCGGTGAGCAGCGCTCCGGCGGCGACCAGGTTGGGGTCGGTGAAGTACTGGCCGGAGAGGTTGTTCAGCGCGGAGGTGATCGGCATGTTCTCGCCCGTGGAGATCAGCACGATGGCCCAGAAGAAGTCGTTGTAGATCCAGATGGACAGCAACGTCGCCAGGGCGGCCATCGCGGGCTTGCACAGCGGCAGCACGATCTGCCAGTACATCCGCCACACCGAGGCGCCGTCGACCAGGGCGGCCTCGGTCAGCTCGTGCGGCAGCATCCGCATGTAGTTGGACAGCACGAAGGCGCAGAACCCGGACTGGAACGCCACGTGGATGAGGACCAGGCCGAGGGCGGAGTCGTACAGCTTCCCGCTGGCGGTGATGCCCGGCAGGTTGAACAGCAGGTACATCCGGTACAGCGGGGTGATGATGACCTGCTGGGGCAGCAGGTTGCCGGCGGTGAACACCAGCAGCAGGAAGATGTTCAGGCGGAAGTCGAAGCGGCTGACGTAGAACGCGACCATCGACGACAGCAGCAGCGTGAGCAGCACCGCGGGCACGGCGATGATCAGTGTGTTGCCGAAGTAGTGCATCATGCCCGACTGTTCGAACGCGTTCTTGAAGTTGTCGAACGTGAGCTTGCTCGGCCAGGACACGTAACCCTTGTTGCTGGTCTCCGAGTACGGCCGCAGGGCCGCGAAGATCGCCCACAGCAGCGGGGCCAGCCAGGCCAGCGAGGTGGTGACCAGGAAGACGTGCAGCAGGACGCGGGCCGGCCGGACCGGGTTGCGCTGCTTGATCGGCGCCGCGGCGCTCATGGTGCTCATGCCTGGCGCTCCTTCCGGAAGGTCGCGATCAGGTAGGGGATGATGACCGCGAGGGAGATCACCAGCAGGACCACGGCGATCGCGGAGCCGTAACCGATGCGGCTGGACTCGCCGATGATGTTGTTGGTGATCAGGATCGACAGCAACTCGGTCCCCTGGGCGCCCTTGTTGAAGACGAAGACCAAGTCGAAGGCGCGCAGCGCCTCGATGATGGTGACCACCAGGACGACCGTGTTGGTCGGGCGCAGGGTGGGGAAGATGACGTTCTTGAACGTCTGCCACTCGTTCGCGCCGTCCAGGGAGGAGGCCTCCCGCAGGGACGGGTCGACGCCCTTCAGGCCGGCCAGGTAGAGGATCATCATGTAGCCGGTGTGCCGCCAGGACGCGGCCACCAGCACCGCCCACAGGTTGAGGTGGGGGTCGCCGATCCAGTCGATGTAGTGGCCGGGCTTGTTGGCCCCGATGATGCTGTTGATCAGGCCGGTGTCGGGATTGTAGACCAGCTGCCAGACGAACCCGGTCACCGCGAGGGAGACCACCACGGGCAGGAAGTAGGCCGTCTGGTAGACCCGGCTGAAGCGGATCTTCTTGTCCAGCTGGACGGCCAGGAACAGGCCCATCGGCGTCGGGATCAGGATGAGCACGACGAACCAGATGATGTTGTGCTCGACCGCCGGCCAGAACTGCGGGTTGCTGGTGAACAGCTGCTTGAAGTTCTCCAGCCCCACCCACTTGATGGAGCTGAAGCCGATGCCGTCCCAGCTGGTGAACGCCAGGAAGATCGAGGCGATGGCGGTGACCCAGACGAGGGCCACGTGCAGGACCGTCGGCACGCCGGCCATGAAGCCGAGCGTGATGCGGTCGCGGCGGGTCAGCAGGCGCTTGTGCCCCTGCTGGACCCGCTTCTTCTCGGACGCGCGCCCAGGAGGCGGCACGGCGGCCGCCTCCGGGGACTTCGTGTTGGTGTCGATGCTCATTAAGCCGCTCAGCTCACGAAGAGGCGAAGATCTGCTTCTTCTGGCGTTCGATGGAGGACAGCAGGCTGTCGACATCCTTGGGGTTCTGCAGGAACTTCTGCAGACCCGGCTGCATCACCGTGGAGGTGAAGTCCGGGCGGGAGTCGCGGTCCATGAACTGGGTCAGGGACTTGGCGCCGCTGATCATCGTGTACGCCTTCTTCTGCAGCGGCGTGTACGAGGAGGTGTCGGCCTTGCTGGAGGCGGCCACCACGGAGGAGTCGGCCTTCAGGTAGATCTGCTCGGCCTCCGGCGTGCCCAGGTACTCCATCAGCTTGGTGACGCCGGCCTTGTTCTTGGGGGCCTTGGAGACCATGAAGCCGTCGGTGGGCGCCTCCACGGTGTCCTGCCCGAACTGCGAGTTGATCTCCGGGAAGGCGAAGAAGTCGAGGTCGTCCGCGTCGGCCTTGTTGGTGAACTGCTGCGCCACGAACGTGCCCAGCAGGTACATGCCCGCCTTCTTCGACACCAGCGTCTGCGCCGCGTCCTGCCAGGTGCGGCCCATGAAGCCGTCCTGGTGGTAGGGCAGCAGCTCCGACCAGTGGTCGAAGACCGCCTTGACCTTCGGGTCGGTCCAGGACTCCTTGCCCGCCATCAGCGACTTGTGGAAGTCGTAGCCGTTGAGGCGGAAGTTGATCTGGTCGAAGGTGCCCATCGCCGGCCAGGCGTCCTTGTCGCCGAACGCGATCGGGACCAGGCCGTCCTGCTTCATCTTCTTGCACAGGGTGACGAGCTGGTCCCACGTGGTGGGGACCTGGTAGCCCTTGGCCTGGAAGACGCTCTTGCGGTAGAAGAGCGCCCACGGGTACGTGTATAGCGGCACGAAGTAGTACTTGCCGTCCTCGCCCTTGGACAGCTGCTTCATCGCGTCGGGGAAGTTGCCCCCGATGGTCTGCCACACGTCGTCGATCGGCGAGGCGAGGTTCTTGGCCGCGAAGAACTGCATGCGGTAGCCCGCGAACCAGGTGAACACGTCGTCCGGCGTGCCCTGCAGGTACGAGTTGATCTGCTCCTGGAAGGTGTTGTGGTCCTTCGTGTTGACCTGGACCTTGATGCCCTCCTTCTTCGTGAAGGCGTCGTAGATCTGCGCGAACGCCTTCTTGGGCACCGCGTCGGAGGAGTTGGAGCCGAGGCTGACGGTCTTGCTGTCCGACGAACTGCCGCTGCTGCTCCCGCAGGCGCTCAGCAACGGGATACCCGCGCCGGCGAGCAGCGCGGCACCACCCACACCACGCAGCACACTGCG
>NZ_JBIWPO010000126.1:0-3123 GCF_044768275.1 Streptomyces sp. NPDC101152
CCATGTCAGGGCAGACAGAAGCACCTCGGCTCGCACCACGGGATTTACCACGCCCCCGGCGCGCACCGAAGGTGCGCTGGATCGCTGAACTGGGCATCAACTGGGTGTGCGCTTCAGGGGAGTTGGGGCGGTTGGTGGCGCATTTGGCAGGTGCGGTAGTGGGGCCGGTGGAGCGGGCCGTTGGGGTGGTCACGTTCGTGTCGCTCCGCCTCCTGCTGGGGCCGGGGCCGGCAGAGCATGTGCGGGTGGGACAGGAGACACCGATGAGTGCCATGACCCAGGATGGGCCCATGGCAACCATCTTGGCCTTTCACGCCCACCCGGACGACGAGGTGTTCCTAACAGGTGGCACGCTCGCGCGGGCCGCAGCCGAGGGACATCGCGTGGTGATCGTGGTCGCCACGGATGGCCTCATGGATGCCGTGCCGGAGGGCGGAGCGCCACGCCTGAGTGAACTGCAGGCGAGCGCGGCCGTGCTGGGTGTGACACGCGTCGTGCACCTGGGGTATGCGAGCAGCGGCCATGGTGCCGTGCTCTATCCGGATCCGCCGGATCGGGCACGCTTCGTGCGGGCAGACACGGAGGAGGCGGCCGAGCGGCTGGCCGCCGTCCTGCGCGAGGAAGACGCGGAACTGCTTATCAGCTACGACGCCAATGGCGGATACGGCCATCGCGACCACGTCAAGGTGCACGAAGTCGGCAAGCGTGCGGCCGAGCTGGCCGGGGTGGATCGGGTGCTGGAGGCGACCATGCCGCGAGATGTCGTGGCTCGCCTGGTGAAGCTTGTCCGCCTGCTGAGGATCCCGTTTAGGTTCGACGCGGATGCGCTGCGCACCGCCTACAGTTCGCGCGCGGCCATCACACACACCATTGATGTCCGACGGTTCGCCGGTCAGAAACAGGCAGCTCTTGCCTCCCACCGTTCGGAGGTATCGGGGACAGGCCGGCTTGCTTCCGTGATGAGGGTGGTGGTTCGTCTTCCGGCCCCTGTCTTCAGTTGGGTATTCGGTCGGGAATGGTTCGTCGAGGGCCGGGCAACAGTCCCGTCCAAGGCCTTCACTGACATCTTCCCGCCGCCCCATCTCTGATCTTGCGTGGAATCCCCGGCTTCGGCCGGGGGGGCAAACGCGTCTCAGGACCGCTCTGGCGCGCAGGTCACAGGGGACGTTTTTGCTGCTCGATCGTCGCGACAGTTGTAGAAGTGGTACTTCATCGCACCAACAGGGGACAGGCCGTGAGGGAGGTAGCCCCGCTGGCAGCCGGTGCGGGACTGGTACAACAGTGTGCTGCGCGGTGCTGAGGTCGGAGGCGGATGGTCGGCCCGGCTCACGTTTGCAGGGTCTCCTGGTGGCTGGTCTTCCGGAGCAGGGGCAGCAGTCCGGCCGCCACGAGCGCGGAGGCGAGGCCGAGGGCGCCGACGGCCGTAGTGAGGTGGCCGGTGGCGGACTTGAGGGCGAGCAGGGCGGGCGGGCAGAGGAACTGCCCGAGGAAGAACGACGCGATCCACAGTCCGGTGCCCCGGCCACGGTTGCGGTATTGCAGCTTTGACATGGCCCAGGTGAGCAGCGTGGGCAGCAGAAAGCCGGTGCCGATGCAGTTCAGGAAGGTGCCGAAGATCAGAATCGCCACGTTGTGGGCCAGGCTGATCAGTATGAACCCTGCTGCGCACAGGGCGAGGATCGCGGCCAGTCTGCGCTCCGGCCGGCCGATCATCGAGGCGAAGATGACGGAGCCGATGACCGTGGCCGTGCTGGCGATCGCGGTGACCATGCCGATGATGGTGCTGGACTGTATGCCCAGGCCGTTCATCAGGTAGGCCGTCTCGGCCGGGACGACGTAGAAGACGATGCCACCGAACACCGAGAGCAGGCAGATGCCGGCCAGCCGGCCGGCCGAGGAGGGCCGGCCCCCGACGGTGAGCGCCTCGTCCACGGGGGCGCCCGGCCCGGGCTTGGGCAGGAATGCGGCCATCGCGGGGGCGAGGAGCAGCCCGACGGCGTAGAGCTGGAACGGGGCGCGCCAGTCCGAGGTGCCCATCGCCCCGCCGACTATGAACAAGGCGGTGGCGGAAATGGTGGCGCACACCGTCTGCAGGGCGAGGTAGCGGTCGCGTGCCCGGCCCGCGTAGTAGTCGCCGATCAGCGTCGTGCAGGAGGTCAAGACGACGGCCTCGGCGACACCGAGGAGGGCACGGCTGGCCACGATGGCACCGAGCGAGTCCAGCCACAGCGGAGCGGTGCCGAACAGCGCGTACAGGACGGCCGCGACGACCAGCGGGATCCTGCGTCCCAGGCGGTCGATCAGGACACCCGCGAGGGGGGAGACCAGGGCGAGCGTGAGCGCGGGAATCGTGAGGATCAACGGGACCAGTACGTCCGCGTCCGGCACCGTGCTGAACAGCTCCTGCAGCTTCGGCAACACGGGAGCGAGTAGCACCGCGCCGAGGACCGGCAGACAACTCCCGCTTATCAGGAGCGTCAAGCGCAGACCGCCCCCGGATTCCGGCACGGGCTCGGTGCTCCGGACGGCGAAACCGTCGGTGGGAACGGGTGAGGAGGTGAAACCGGGCACGCAAGGCCTCCACGCGGGCGGTGACAGGGCACGCGGCAGGCTGCCGCCGTGGCCGTGCCACACTGCAGAGCGCCAGTGCACAAAGGGAAACGCCCGGAGGAATGAGGGGGCGTCTGGACTTGCACGACTATCGGGCAAGTTGCTCCCTGTCGCCTACCCCCTACGCCATTCAACTGGTGGATCTCGCCTATCCATCTGCTGGATGGTTCCCGGTGCCGACCTCCCGCCGCAGATCGGTTCAGGGTGCCGGCCGGCGGCAACGCCGCAACACCCACGCCCTCCTGCCGCCCGCACCCGTCTCCAGACCGCCGCGGCATGAACCTCCGCGGCAACCCGCACACCCTCGCCCAGGTCCGTCGGCGGGTCGGCATCGACAATCGCCAGCGAGCCCTGACCGCACTCGCCGCCCTGGAACAGCAGGGCAAAAAGATCAACCACGCCGCGGTTGGACGCCCGCTGTCGGCGTACAGGTGAACGTCCTCAGCCACGTACGGATGAACGAGGCCAGTTTCTGACGCGCTGAGGGTCAGCGGTGGGCACTCTGCTGCTTGG
>NZ_JBIWPO010000127.1:0-3025 GCF_044768275.1 Streptomyces sp. NPDC101152
CACCCGCTGCCGAGCCGGAGCGTCCCGACATCCCAGACCACCCCGCCTACCAGCAGATCCTCACCGCCCTGACCGACGCGGGCCGGCCGATGCGCACCCACACCGGCGAGGCAGGCACCACCATGCGCTTCTCCATCGGCCGCTGACCGCCCGCCCTTCGGCGGCCAGGCGCAACTTGGCTACAAGCCGACAGGCTGCCGCCTACCAGACCACACACTGCGGCTAACCGCCCAAGAGCCCGGCCAAACCCCCCGCTCCCGTGCCCGTCCCAGGCCGCACCGTGCGCCCATGATTCTCCTGTTTGGGGTACTCGCGCCGAGACGGGACGGTCGGGTGCCTGACGCGGTCCGGCCCGCACGATCGAGAGGGACGGGAGATGAACGTCGTGTCGAGTACGCAGCCACACCATGCCCGATCCGACCGCGGCGCGGGCCAGGAGCCGGTGAGCGAGTTGGTGCAGCGCTCCTCACAGCAGCTGACCGAGCTGGTACGCGGCGAACTGCGGCTGGCTCAGGCGGAGATGAAGCGGAAGGGCAAGCGCTACGGCAAGGGCGGCGGCCTGTTCGGCGGGGCCGGCGTCGTTGGCTTCCTGATGCTGCAGGCGCTGGTCGCCACCGCGATCGCCGCGCTGGCGGTGCCACTGCCGGTGTGGGCGGCGGCACTGATCGTCACCGGGGTCCTGGGTGTGATCGCCGCGATCATGGTCATGAGTGGAAAGAAGCAGGTGGAACAGGCCTCGCCGCCCACGCCCGAGCAGACGATCGAGAACGTGAAGGCCGACGTGGCCGAGATCAAGGAGAGTGCACAGCGATGACCCAGCCGCCTCATGACGAGCCCACCGCCGCCGGACCCGACGAACTGCGCGAGCAGGTCGAACAGACCCGCACCGAGCTCGGCCAGACGGTCGAGGCGCTGGCGGCGAAGACCGACGTCAAAACCCGCGCCCAGGACAAGGCCGCCGAGGTCAAGCACCAGGCCGCCACCAAGGCCGGCGAACTCAAGGAGCAGGCCACGGTGAAGGCCGGGGAGCTGAAGACGAAAGCCACCGACCTGGCACATCACGCGCAGGACCACCTGCCCGACCCGGTCAAGGACAAAGCCGCCCAAGCCGCCGAACAGGCCCACGCGAAGGCGGCCCAGGCCGGTCACTTGTGGGAGGAGAAGGCGCCCGAGCCCGTGCGACAGAAAACCGCCCAGGGCGCGCAGCTGGCGCGCGACAACCGCACCCTGCTGCTTACCGCGGCCGGCGTGGCCGTCGTGGTGTGGCTGGCCTGCCGCCGCAAAGGGTGAGCCGGGTGAAGGTATCGAAGATCGCATACAAGCCGGTCGGTCTGGCGCTCGGCGCCATCAGCGGCATGACCGCCGGAGCCGTGTTCAAGCAGGCGTGGAAGATGCTCGGCCACGACGACGATGCCCCGGACGCCACCGACGAACAGCGCTCCTGGCGCGAGGTGCTGCTCGCCGCCACCCTGCAAGGCGCGATATTCGCCGGCGTCAAGGCGGCCGTCGACCGCGCGGGCGCCACCGCCACCCGTAGCCTGACCGGAACCTGGCCTGGCTGACGGGCATACGCAGACGGCAGGGCTGGAACGACACCGATACCGGCCCTGCCGACCGCCCCAGACCGCCTACGAAGGACCCTCACAGTCATGTCCGATCAGCACGCGGCTACCGCGCTGACCGCCGCCGCAGTTATCGCCGCGATCCTGGTCGCCCGGGCAGCGATCCTCCACCATGACAGCCGAGCACGCGTCAGCCGCCCTGACCATCGCTGCATGGGGTCCCGGCCCGAGCAGACCCCAACATCGCCGGCCGCACTGTCGCACGATGCCTCCCGAGCCGTGCACGAAGCCGAACGACACGTCCACCGCTGCTGGCAGCAACTCCGAACACGCACCGAACCACCTGAGTGACCCGCGCGTGGAGAAGCCGGTTTCGTCCAGCCAATCGCAGCCCGCGTCGGCCGAAGGGCCGGCGACCGTTCTGGAGCAGGTGCGGGAGGAGAACCGGCAGCTCCGGCCGGCACTCGCCTCCCCCACGCAGGTCGACCATGCCGCTCCGTACGTCTTGGCGAACTCGACAACGGCTTGGAGGACGTGGTCGCGGTCTTCGGCGTTGCGGATCTCCTGCAGGGGCTTGCTCGCGCTGGGCTGGGCAGACTTCGGCAGAGCGTTCACGACGTTGGCGATCTTGTGAACCAAGTACCTCTGATGCCGCGCCTCGGGGAACACCTGGGCCAGGGCCTGCCAGAAGCTGAGAGCCCCACCACCGACCGCGAGGACTGGAGCACGCATCCCACGCCGAGCGCAGTCGCCCAGAAGATCCGCCCAGGAGTCGACCGATTCACGGTAGCCGTCACTCATAGCGATCAGCTCCTTGTTGCCGTCCGCACGCACGCCCATCGGGATGAGCACGCACCACTTCGCCTCGCGCAGGCGTATACGCAGGTGGATGCCGTCGGCCCAGACATAGACAGAGTCCCTGCCGGACAAGTCGCGCTCGCTCAACGCGTCGTGGTCAGATAGCGCAGAGGCAGCACCTTGCTGATCTTCGGGGACTTGCGGCACCACGGTGGCAGGATCGCCGAGGAGAACCGCTTGCGCTCGCCGGTCACCTCGTCGATGCGCCTGTCGTTCACTGGCGGGGCCTTCGCCTCGACCACCCTGGCCGCGGTCATGACTCCCCTCGGCTGATGGTAGTCGTCGCGGACCACCAAGCGGCGTCCGCACTCGTCACGTCTGTCGGCCAACTCGGCTGTATAGGCGTTGACTTCAGCTTGCAGGGCTGCGGCCAGCATCCGCCTTGCACCCTCGCGGACGATGTCGTCGATCAGGGAGCCGGTCCCGGTCGGCCCATCGGCATCTACTAGATGATCGATTCCAAGGGCTGTTGGGCTTCCAGCGAACGACCATGACTGGCTCGGTGCGCTGCGGGGGGTGCCCCTATCTGTTTCGTCAATCCTGGCGGGGCTGGTTCATAGGGGTTCGTGCTGGTTTTCGGGGACGTCACGCTTCGCGTGGCGTTC
>NZ_JBIWPO010000128.1:0-2847 GCF_044768275.1 Streptomyces sp. NPDC101152
CGACGATCTCACGGAGGCGGTCGAAGAGGCTTTCCCTCAGCACCCGGACGCTGAGATCATCCTCAGCTTCCCCGGCCTCGGCGTCCAGCTCGGCGTCCAGCTCGGCGCCCGGGTGCTCGCCGAGATCGGAGACGACAAGGCCCGCTTCGCGGACGCCCGCGGTCTGAAGGCATACGCCGGCGCCTCGCCCATCACCAGGGCCTCCGGCAAGAAGTCGAGCATCACTCGCCGGTGGGTCAAAAACGACCGCCTCAACGCCGCCGGGTACCTCTGGGCCTTCTCCTCCATCACCGCCTCGCCCGGCGCCAAGACCCACTACCGGCGCCGCCGGGACGACCATGGTGACTGGCATGCCGCCGCCCAACGGAACCTCTTCAACCGCATGCTCGGGCAGCTCTACTACTGCCTTCAGCACCAGACGCTGTTCGATGAAGACACGGCCTTTCCAACCGCTCTTGCCGCAGCTGCTTGACACGTTGAGCGCCTGAGGTGTCTGCCCCACCCCGAAGCACCCCACGCCACCACCAGCGCGCACCCGCCGGCCGACCTCGCCGAGATCGTCCGCCTCTACGGCCTGCGGCCCTGGATCGAGCAGAGCTACAAGCAGATCAAGGACGAACTGGGCTGGGCCGACTTCCAAGTCCGCTCCGACCGCGCCATCCGCCGCCACCAGACCCTGGTCAACTGCGCCTTCTCCTTCTGCTGGGACCAATGGTTCGCCCCACCCGGACCCCTGGATGCCACCGCGCCAGATCCATGTCCCGAGGAGGGGCCAGAGAGGGGGCCCAGCCGAACCACACCGGCCCCAACAGCCTTGCTGGCCCAGGGCGTTACGGGCCATCCGTTCCTGGCTCACCCCCGCCGTCACCCTCAACCGGTGGTGGCGGGCCTGGACGGACACGGACCCACCCTCCGAGCTCCAGGACCTGATCGACGCGGTCACCACCGGACACGGTCTTGATCTCTACCGCCGGATTTAACGAACTACCGGTAGAAAGTGGCCGGAAACAGGAACCGCACGTCGGTGAGTTGTTCCGACAGTTCCCACAGACGGCGGCCGGTCTGGGGATCGGCTGCCGCGGTGGACAACTGCACTTGCGTCGGGCCGCCTCGCAGCTCGGCGAAGCCGTCCGGCCCGATGAACTCACCGCCCTTCACGTCTGGGGCGGTGGCCGCGTACAGCAGGGGCAGTGCACCCTGCTCCGGGGGCTGGGCGAGCGGGGCAAGGATGCGGCCGAACAGCACCTTCACCATGCCGACCGGCGCGCTTGTTTGCAGGTTGGTGGAGGTATAGCCGGGGTGGGCGAGCACGCTGCGCACCGAGCTGCCGGCCGCGGTCAATCTCCGGTGGAGTTCCCATCCGAAGACGGCGTTGGCGAACTTCGACTGGTTGTAGAACCTCATGGGCGAGTACTTGCGCTCACCGGAAAGGTCGTCGAAGTAGAGGTGCCCCTGCCGGTGGTTGGTCGAACTTACCGTGACCACGCAGGGGTCGTTGCCGTCGGTCAGCAGGTCGAGCAGCAGACCAGTGAGCGCGAAGTGGCCGAGGTGGTTGCAGGCGAACTGCAACTCGTGTCCCTGGGCGCTCAGCGAGCGGGGCGGCGCCATTACACCGGCGTTGTTGACGAGCACGTCCAGCCGCGGATGATCGCCGCGTAACTGATCGGCGAATGCTCGGACCGAATCGAGATCGGCCAGGTCGAGGCGGCGCACTTCAAGGGCGGCGCCAGGCTGCTCAGCGGTGATCTCTGCGGCGGCCAGGTGGCCTTTTGCCTCGTCGCGCACCGCGAGGATCACGTGCCCGCCCTTGCGGGCGAGTGCCCGGGTGGTCGCCAGGCCGAGGCCGCTGTTGGCTCCGGTGACGACGAACACCCGCTTGGCCTGGTCCGGGATCTGATCGGCGGTCCAGCGCTGATTCATCCTCATGCGGCACACGTTGCCTCCTATGACACTTGGTGTCAAGAGGTTACCAAGTGCCATGGATGGCAGGCGGTAGGATTGCCCAGTGAGCCCCCGCCCTGAAGTCACCATGGCCCAACGCAAACGCCAACTCGTCTCCAACGAGCTGAGCGAAGCGGCACTGCAGCTACTGGCGCTGAAGGGATTCGACGCGGTCACCATCGACGAGATCGCGGCCACCGCCGGCGTATCCAAGCGAACCTTCTTCCGGTACTTCGCCTCCAAGGAGGACGTGGTCGTCCAGTTCCTGGCCGACATGGGCACCGGCATGCACGCAGCGCTGGCGTCTCGCCCCACCGAGGAGCAGCCTTCCGCGGCCCTGCAGCACACCGTCTGGGCCTCCATGGCCGCCTGCGCCGACCATTCCGACAGGGCACTGCGCGTCGTTCAGCTGATTCTGCGCACCCCCGCCCTGCGCGCACGCTTCCTGGAGCGCCAGGATCAGTGGCGCGACGACCTGGCAGCAGAGTTGGCGCAGCGCCTGCGGCTCGACCCCGACACCGATCTGTACCCGCAGCTAGCCGCCGGGATGGCGCTCACCGCCTTCGACGCCGTACTGCAACGGTGGAGCGGTAGCGACGGTGCTGAGGACCCCGCCGAACTGACCGACCGGGCCTTCGCCACAATTGCCCCGGCGTTGGACTCTGTTGCGTGAGCCGTCTTGCAGCCTGCGAGAGATTTCTGCTCACAAGTTGCAGGAGCTTGTCGAAGATGATCCGGTTGCTGACGCGCGGGCGTGGCAGTCCCAGAGCAGTTCGGTCAGCCATGAGGGCAGCGCGGGCACAGGTCCCCATTGACGTGCTCCCTGGCCTAAAGTCCAGGGATTCCGGCCTGGGTCGTCTGACCCTTCCGGGGACTTCCTGCTTCACCGCGCTGCGCGGGCACGTG
>NZ_JBIWPO010000129.1:0-2798 GCF_044768275.1 Streptomyces sp. NPDC101152
ACGGGCCTGCATCTGGCGCCCGGCCTGATCGGCGACGCGTCCCAGCTCGGAACCCTGCGGCTGTGGACCGTGCTGCTGCTCACGGCCGGCGTCCTGCTCCTCCCGCAGCGCTGGTGCGCGCAGGAGGGACTTCCCGGGTCCGCCACCGACACGATCACCGATCCGGCGAGGGTCGTCGGCGACGTCCATCGGCTCCCGAAGCGGTTCGAGACGGTGTCGGCCGGGCGGTCCGACTGATCGGGAGCCTTGTCTGCCGCGCCTCAGCCCGCGGTGGTGCGGAAGGGGGCGCAGAGGCCGGGCGTGGGCCCCGCGTGGGTGTGGAGGAAGGCGAGGAGATCGCAGATCGACCGGCCCAGGACCTGGTCGTGGCCCGCGCCGGGATACGTGCGGGCGGTGACCGAGGGCGAGCCGAGGCGGCGCAGGTTCTGGACCACGGCGACGGTCCACACGGGCGGCACGTCATGGTCGTCCTGTCCCTGGACGACCATGACCGCGGTGGCGACGGCGGCTCGGTCGGGGTCCCCGTAGGCGCCCATCTGTTCTCCGACCCGTGCAAGCGAGCCGGTGCTCAGCGGCAGGGCCTGGTCGGTGTCGAGGTGACTGAGCGCCTGGTGGCCGTCCGCCTGGCACTGGGCAAGGTAACGGACGGCGACGTCCGCCGCCGTTGCCCCGAGCAGTGACGGCAGGGTGTGGGAGGGGTCGGTGGCGCTGAGACCGGCCAGTGCGTAGAAGGCGAAGGACAGCTCGCTGGGCACGTGCGAGGCCTTGACGCCGGGCAGCATCGCTTCCAGGTGGCTGGCCGGGGCGATGGCGACCGTACCGGCAGGACGGGTGGCCCCCGCTCGGCCGGGAGCCCGGGCTGCGAACAGTGCGGCCTGCCCGCCCTGGGAGTGCCCGACCGCGAACCAGAGGTTTCCCAGGCCGGGCAGGAGTTGGCGGGCGGCGGTGACGATGTCCACGACCGCGTTGCCCTCGTCCGCGCCCACCAGGTAGGTGTGCATGCCGGGGGTGCCCAGGCCCGGATAGTCCGAAGCGGTCACCGCGTAACCGGCCTGCAGCAGTGCGCGCACCTCCTGGGCATAGGCGTCGGACCCCAGGTTCGCCAGCTGCGAGGGTGCACAGGAGTCGGCGACGCCCGTGGTGCCGTGCGCCCAGGACACCACCGGCCACCCGCCGTGAGGCGGTGCGCCCGGCGGGACGAGGACCGTGCCGCTGACGGGGACGTCGGCTCGGCGGGCGTTCACCGAGTGGTAGAGCACGGTCCAGCGCCGGGCGCCACCGAACCGGGTGTCACGTCCGTGGTCGGTCGCGGCGATCAGCGTGCCCGGAGGGCGCTGGGGCAGCGGCCGCGGCACCTGATAGGTGTGGTCGACCACCGAGACCTGGGGCAGGGCCGGACGGGCAGCCGCGTTCGCGGCGGGCCCGGACGGCTGACCGGCACAGCCGCCGGCCGCCATGACGAGCACGATCGTGACTGCCGCCGTGAGAAGCATCCCGGCGAGGCGCACCGCCCTCGCACCAGAGCAGCGCGCCCGGGGGCGGAGGTTCCTCGGCGTCCTCACGTGACCGTCCCTTCGCAGCCGCTGACTGCGATCACCCTGACATCCACAGCATCGGGTCGCACCCGGGACGTCGCTATCGGGGTGCGCTGACGCGGAGTCGGTGGGAAGGGATCTGCACCGGCGTCGCTCCGTGTGGGAATGGCGCCGACGGTCTCCGCGTCGTGCAGGTCGCGCCGGAGGACTCGGCGTGGCCGACCGCCAAGGAGAGCTGGCCATCGTCCATGCACAGCGGGCTTCTGCCGCCGCCGACCACGACCATCGTCAGCACTGCGCCACCGCCTGGCACAGGTGGGGGCTGACCCCGATGCGCTTGGCGCCGAACCCTCCGGCGGACAAGCCCATCTCACTCTCTGCCACCGGTGAGGTCCCGGTGTTCGCCCAGGTATCGACGTCACAGCGGGTCGTTTTCATCACCATTGACGGCGGACTGGAAAGGGACCCCGCGTTCGTAGCCATGGTGCGTGACTTGAAGACACCCATCACGATATTCCTGATGAACGCCATCAAGTCGGACTACGCGTACTTCAAAACGCTGCAGGCGCTGGGTAACCACATTCAGAACCACACTCTGCATCATCCTGTGATGAGTCATCTCTCGCTGGCCCGCCAGGAGAACGTGTGCGGGGACCAGAAGGTCCTCACCGAGCACTACGGCACTGCGCCGTTGCTGTTCCGTCCGCCCTATGGTGTGTGCGACAAGGACACCGAGATGCCGAGGTAGAAGGGTCCGGGCGGCCTGCGGAGGCTACATCTGCTTCGAGGACGAGGCAGGCTTCACTCGCCGGCCGCCCAAAGGACGCACCTGGGGTCGCGCGGCCGCACCCCGGTCGAGACGGTGAGCGGCCGACGCTCGGGACGCCTTTCCGTGGCCGGGCTGATCGCGGTGCGGCTCCGGCTCTCGGACCCGGCTGTGCCACCGCCTGCGCACCCACCGAGCCGGCAAGGACGGACGCCGTAGCATGGGCGAGCGGGACTTCATCGCGCTGATCGACGGCGTCCGCCAACTCGTCAAGGCGCCGATCGTGCTGGTCTGGGACCGCCTCGACACCCACGTCTCCCACGCAATACGTGAGCAGATCGCCGAACGGGCCTGGCTGGTCGTGTTCCTACTGCCCGCCTACTCACCCGACCTCAACCCCGTCGAGATGTCGTGTTCTCAGCGCAGGTCCTGTGGCATTCCGTCGGCATGATGCTCATGTTCCTTCCGCGTTGTCTGTTTGTTGAATCTCGGTCCAG
>NZ_JBIWPO010000130.1:0-2507 GCF_044768275.1 Streptomyces sp. NPDC101152
CTCAGTCTGCTTGTCACAGTGCAGGGTGCGATGGACAACGGGGTATGGACGCGCCGATTATCAGCAGTGAGGGCCTGTTGCGGCTGGTCGAGTTGGTCGACTGCCTGAAGGCTCGTGACCTGGACGAAGGTGACGCGTCGTGGACGGCGACAGCGGGAGCGTGCTCCCCAGATGGAGGAGGGCCGCCCGGAAGCGTCGCGGTGGGAGGTACTGCCGGAGCTGAACCGTCGGGCGGCGGTGCGGTTACTGAGCCTGTTGATGAGCCGGGTGCTGACGAGCCCGCCCGCCGCGGCAACGAGCGGGGGTGACGGCGGTGACGCTGCGGGAGCGTGAGTCAGGCAAGGTGCAGGGGCGGCACCGTGACGGGCTGGCGGTCGTGTATGTACGGCAGTCGTCCAGGCAGCAGGTTGTCGACCATGGTGAGTCGACGCGGCTGCAGTACGGCCTGGTGGAGCGGGCGGTGGCGCTCGGGTGGGCGCGGACTCGGGTGCTGGTGATCGACGAGGATCTGGGCCGGTCCGCGGCGGGTGCGCAGGACCGGCCGGGTTTCCAGCGGCTGGTCACCGAGATCACGATGGGGCATGTGGGGCTGGTGCTCGGCATCGAGATGTCCCGGCTGGCGCGGGCGGGGCGGGACTGGCACCAGTTGATCGAACTGTGCAGCCTGGCGCGGACTCTGCTGGCGGACACCGACGGGGTCTACGATCCCAACGAGTACAACGACCGATTGCTGTTGGGCCTGAAGGGCACCATGAGCGAGGTCGAACTGCACCTGATCAAGCAGCGGATGGCGTCGGGCCGGCTGGCGAAGGCCGCGCGGGGCGAGCTGGCCGTGCCGCTGCCGGCCGGCTATGTCCGCAGGCCCTCCGGCGAGGCGGCGTTCGACCCGGACGAGCAGGTGCAGAGTGTCGTCCGGCTGGTCTTCCAGCTCTTCGAACAGCTCGGGACGGTGCATGCGGTGCTGCGGTTTTTGACCGAGCACCAGGTGCAGATCGGGATGCGGGAACGCGCGGGAGTGGCCAAGGGCGAGGTCGTCTGGCGCCGTCCGCACCAGACCGGCATCCAGAATATGCTGCGCAATCCGGCCTATGCCGGGATCTACGCCTATGGGCGCTCCCGCATCGACCCTTCCCTCAGGCTTCCCGGCCATCCCCAGTCCGGCAAGGTCCGCATCGCGGCCGACCAGTGGCTGGTGACGATTCCCGACATGCTGCCCGCCTACATCACCGTCGCCCAGTACGAGCGCAACATCGCCCGGATGCAGGCCAATCGGGCCCGGGCCGAGAGCCTGGGAGCCCCACGCCAGGGACCCGCGCTGCTGACCGGCCTGGTGATGTGCGGGATCTGCCACCGCCGCATGGGCGTGAACTACGAGAACACCAAGACCGGGCTGGTGCACCGCTACGTCTGCCTGCGCCAGCACCTGACCTACGGGGTGGAGCGGTGCCAGCAGATGGCCGGGGCCTTCCTGGACGCCTACGTGGTCGAGCAGGTCCTTGCGGCGCTGGCCCCGGCCGCGCTCGAGCTGTCCGTGCACGCCGCCGAACAGGTCGAACAGCACCGCCTGGAAGTGGACCGCATCTGGCGGCAGCGACTTGAGCGCACCGAGCTGGCCTGCGACCGGGCCCGACGCCAGTATCAGCTCGCCGAACCCGAAAACCGTCTGGTGATACGGCAGTTGGAGAAAGACTGGGAAGAGGCCCTCACCGCCCACCAGCAACTCAGCGAGGACTACCAGCACTTCGTCCAAAGCCGCCCCGTGCGCCTGAGCGCGGTCGACCTCGCCGCCATCCGCGTCCTCGCACGCGACATCCCCGCACTCTGGCGGGCACCGACCACCACCCGCACCGACCGCAAACG
Organism: Streptomyces sp. NPDC101152; assembly: GCF_044768275.1. NCBI lineage: Bacteria > Bacillati > Actinomycetota > Actinomycetes > Kitasatosporales > Streptomycetaceae > Streptomyces > Streptomyces sp. NPDC101152. The sequence continues at coordinate 1,861 of NZ_JBIWPO010000130.1, forward strand.
ACTGCTGCGCTGCGTGGTCGAACAGGTCCAGGTCACCGCCCAGGGAACCAGCGAGAAAGTACACGCCGTCCTGACCTGGGCCGGCGGCAGCCAGAGCACCGCAGACCTGCTGCGCCCGGTCGCCCGCCTGGACCAACTCTCCTACTACCCCACCCTGGTGGAACGACTGCGCACCCTGGCGGCCACGGGACTGACCGCGAACGCCATCGCCGACCAACTCGCCGCAGAGGGCCTGCGCCCGCCGCACCGCAAGGAACGGTTCCACACCGGCGAGAAACTACAACTCCTCCAGCGTCACCAACTCCGCCCCACCCGAACCCAGACACGGCCGGCGGACCCCGTCCTCGCTCCCGGCGAATGGTGGCTCGCCACGCTCGCCCGCGAGATCGGAATGCCGGTGGCCACCCTGTTCGGATGGCTCCAACGCGGCTGGGTCAACGGGCGGCAGGACACCCGCCCGCCACACCGCTGGATCATCACAGCCGGCCCGGACGAAGTGGAACGGCTACGCGCACTGCACCAACTCCCCGCGGGCCACCACAACCGCCGCCGCTGGACCGAGATTCAACAAACAGACAACGCGGAAGGAACATGAGCATCATGCCGACGGAATGCCACAGGACCTGCGCTGAGAACACGACATCTCG
>NZ_JBIWPO010000131.1:0-2376 GCF_044768275.1 Streptomyces sp. NPDC101152
GCGCTGCTCACCGCGATCCCCACCCTGATCGTCTACTTCGTGCTCCAGCGCCAGTTCGTCAGCGGCCTCACCCTCGGCGCCAACAAGGGCTGAACACAGGCCACTTGTAGCCTCCGTACAAATCGAAAGTGACCCCAGTGACACTTCCTGAATCTCTCAACGGCTCCGCCGCGCCCACGCTCCGCGTGCCTGGCATCGCCTACGGTGGTGACTACAACCCCGAGCAGTGGCCCGAGGAGGTCTGGGCCGAGGACGTGGCCCTGATGGTCGAGGCCGGGGTGACCATGGTGAGCGTGGGCATCTTCTCGTGGGCGCTGCTGGAGCCCGCCGAGGGGGAGTTCGACTTCTCCCGTACGGACCGGTTGCTGGAGCTGCTGCACGAGCACGGCATCGCCGCCGACCTGGCCACCCCGACGGCCGCGCCGCCCGCCTGGTTCTTCGTCCAGCATCCGGAGGCGCTGCCCCTCGATCGCGACGGCCGCTCGCTCTCGTACGGTAGCCGCCAGACATTCTGCCCGTCCAGCCCGGCCTACCGCACGGCCGCGCTGCGCATCGCGCGTGCCCTGGCGGAGCGCTATGCCGACCACCCGGCTGTCGCGATGTGGCACATCCACAACGAGTACGGCTGCCACAACGCGGCCTGCTACTGCGACACCAGCGCGGAGGCGTTCCGCAGCTGGCTGAAGGCGAAGTACGGCGACGACCTGGCCGTACTCAACGACGCCTGGGGCACCGCTTTCTGGAGCCAGTGGTACTACGACTGGAACCAGATCCTGCCGCCCCGCGCCACCGGCGCCGACCCCAATCCCGCCCATCTGCTGGACTGGCGGCGCTTCTGCTCCGACGAGTTGCTCTCGCTCTACACAGCGGAACGAGACGTGCTGCGAGCCGCAGCCCCATCGACCCCCGCCACCACCAACTTCATGGTGAACTTCAGCATCGACGCCCTCGACTACTGGCGCTGGGCACCGGAGCTGGACATCGTCTCCAATGACCACTACCTGCAGTCCACCGACCCCGAGTCCCAGATCGACCTCGCCCTCAGCGGCGACCTGGTCCGCTCCATTGCCGGCGGACCCTGGCTGCTGATGGAGCACTCCACCGGTGCCGTCAACTGGCAGCCGGTCAACCGGGCAAAAACCGCAGGCGAGATGCGCCGCAACGCCCTCGCCCACGTCGCCCACGGCGCCGACGGCATCGCCTACTTCCAGTGGCGCGCGGCCAAGGCCGGCGCCGAGCAGTGGCACTCCGCGATGCTGCCGCACGCCGGGACCGACAGCCAGATCTGGCGCGATGTGGTCCAACTCGGTGCAGATCTGAAGGCGTTGGCCGAGGTGCGGGGAAGCACGACGGCCGCCCAGGTCGCGGTGGTGTGGGACTGGAACGCCCGCTGGGCGATGGAACAACCCTCTCAGCCCAGCAGCGAACTGCGCTTCCTGGACCTCGTACGGGACTGGTACGGGCCCCTGTGGCAGGCCGGTGTCGCCGTGGACTTCGTACGCCCCGACACGGACCTGTCCCCGTACCGTCTGGTTCTCGCCCCCAGCCTGTACCTCGTGGACGACGCGGGCGCGACAAACCTCACGGGCTTCGCCGAGCGCGGTGGCACGCTGGCCGTCGGCTTCCACAGCGGAATGGTCGACGCCAACTGTCATGTACGGCTGGGCGGTTACCCAGGTGCCTTCCGGGACGTCCTCGGCGTACGGACCGACGAGCTCTTCCCGCTGCTGCCCGGGCAGACGCTCCACCTCACCGGTGCAGTCCCCGCAGGCGCGACCGCCACCTTGTGGTCCGAGCGGGTCCGGCTCGCGGGTGCTGAAGCGGTCGTGTCCTACGAAGACGGTCCACTGAGGGGTGTACCAGCCGTCACCCGGCACCCCTTCGGTGCGGGAACCGCCTGGTATCTGGCGACCCGCCCCGACCCTGCGGCCCTCGCCGCACTGCTGAACCGCATCTGCGACGAGGCCGGCGTCCAGCCGGTGCTCGCCACCCCGCTGGAGGGCGTCGAAGCCGTCCGGCGCACCAGCCCATACGCCGACTACCTGTTCCTGATCGACCACGGCGGGAGCGGTGCCGAAGTACCCGCCAACGGGGTCGACCTCCTCACCGGCAAGGACGTCACCGGTTGGGTCACCGTTCCGGCAGGGGGTGTGGCTGTCGTGCGCGAGGCGCGCTAACTGCCGAGACCAGCAGGCCACCCGATCCAGAGCCCCCGTACCGCGCCAGGCCTACGACGTCCGAACGGTTTGCGGCAGTCGGGACACCACAGGGTCGCCGTGCCCGGGAGTGTAAATCTAACGGCGGATCCGACGATCATGGGAGAGACGTCAAGTGACTGATACCGCCGTGGAGTTGGAGACCGTGGAGCCTGTCCAG
>NZ_JBIWPO010000132.1:0-2365 GCF_044768275.1 Streptomyces sp. NPDC101152
TGTCGGCGTACGGCCTCTGGTCCCCAGTTGCGTACGGGCGAACGTCCCCGGCGGTTAGGCCACTTCGGTCTCTCGCTCGATGGCCTTGAGGCGGTTCTTCAGCCGGTAGCTGGGGCCGTTGATGGAGATCACGTCGCAGTGGTGGAGGAGCCGGTCGAGGATGGCGGTGGCGAGGACCTCGTCGCCGAAGACCTGGCCCCACTCGCTGAAGGTCTTGTTCGAGGTCAGGATGATCGAGCCCTTCTCGTAGCGCTTGGAGATCACCTGGAAGACAAGGTTCGCCTCGGCCCGTTCGAGGGGCTGGTAGCCGACCTCATCCACGACCAGGACGCTGGGCCGCAGGTAGGTGCCGAGCTTGTTCAAGAGTCGTCCGGCGGCTTCGGCGGTCTTCAGGTTGCGGACCATGTCGTCGAGGCTGGTGAAGTAGATCGAGTAGCCGGCCCGGCAGGCCGCGACCGCCAGGGCGACGGCGATGTGTGTCTTGCCGACCCCGGGCGGGCCGAGCAGGGCCGCGTTCGCTTTGGCCTCGACGAAGGAGAGGGTGGCGAGGTCTTTGACCTTGCGCGGGTCGAGGTCGGGCTGGAAGGAGAAGTCGTACTCGTCGAGCGTCTTGTGATGCGGCAGCTTCGACAGCCGCAGGCCCTGCCGGAAGCGGCGGTCGTCGCGGACGGCGAGTTCCTCGGACAGGACCAGGTCGAGGAAGTCGAGGTAGCCCATCTTGGCCTCGTCGGCCCGCCGGATGTACTCGTTGATGGTTTCGGCGAGGTGGGGCAGGCCGAGCTTGCCGGCCGTGGTGCGGATGCGGGTACTGACCAGCTCGCTCACGATGTTTCCCTCGTGCTCGGGTGGGTGGTGAAGGGGCGGGTGCCGGTCAGTTCGTCATAGACCGACAAGGGACGGCGGCCGACCTCGACCCGAGTGACCGCGGCCCGGTTCAGCAGAGCCTGCAAGGACCCGGCCGACTCCTCGGGAAGTCGCTCACGTCGAGGCGGGACGACGACGTCGCCGGTGGTGACCCGGCGGCCTTGGCCAGTGGGCAGTCCGTCCCAGTGGCTCTCGTCGACCACGCGGACCCCGCGGCCGACCGCCCGCGCGTGCATGGCCAGCAGGGTCTCGCCGCTTGCGTCGGGGACGGTGGAATGCAGCATGATCTGGGACCTCGTGGCTCGGACCTCGACCAGCTGGCGGGGACGGACCTTGCGGGCGGGCACCGAGTAGAGGTTGCCGCCAAAGGCGACCAGGCAGTCCTTTCCGACCGGCCGCAGATGCCGCTCGGCCACCAGATAGGGGGTGGCCGGCAGCGGCTTGAGGGCCGCGTGGTCGCGGGCCGCCCGCTCGCCGATGACCTCCCGGTAGGTGCGGTGGACCTGGGATCGCCGCTGCGGCACCCAGGCGGCGAAGGCGGCGTCCATCTCCTCGAGGGAGGAGAAAGAACGCCCGGCCAGGACGTGGTCACGGACGATGTCGACCTGCCGCTCGACCCGGCCTTTGCCCTGGGGCCGATAGGCGGCCAGCACGTCGATGTCGAAGTCGTAGTGGCCGGCGAAGGCGACCGCCTCCGGATGCAGCGGAACCGCCTGACCAGGAGCGACATGCCGACGCACGACGGTCTTGGTGCGGTCGTAGACGATCGTCATCGGCACCCCGCCGAAGTGCGCGAAGGCCCGCCGGTGGCAGTCGAAGAAGGTCTGCAGGTCCTGGCTGGTGGTGAAGCAGCAGAATGGGTCGCGCGAGTACGACAGCGTCATGTGGAAGGAGTAGACTTTCCCGATGCCCATGTGGGCGAGGATCTTGCCCTCATCGCCCCAGTCGACCTGGGCCTGGGCGCCAGGGATCACCTCGAAGCGGCGGTGCATGCCAGCCAGTTCCCGAGGCGTGATGCCGAGTTCCTCCGCGATCCTGGGGCGGGCTTCTTGGACATACAGCTTGACGCGCTGGTAGTTGCCGGTGAACCCGTAGTCCCTGGCCAGACGCTCGTGGATGACGGTGGCCTTCATCAGGATCTCGGCCCGCAGCATCGAGTCGATCAGCGGCGCGAACTCGTCGACCATCCGCTGCTGGTGCCGTCCGTTCGACGTCCGCCGCGGAGGCGAAGCCGGCCCCTTGGCAGCGAGGTACTTGCGGACCGTCTTGCGGTCCAGCCCGGTCTCCCGGGCGATCTCCGACAGGCTCATCGCCCCGGACTCGAACAGGCCGCGAAACCGCCGCAGTTCCAACCAGCGATGCGGATCCAAAACCATCGTCAGCCGTCCTCCGCCGCCCCACACCGACCAAGCAGCAGAGTGCCCACCGCTGACCCTCAGCGCGTCAGAAACTGGCCTCGTTCATCCGTACGTGGCTGAGGACGTTCACCTGTACGCCGACA
>NZ_JBIWPO010000133.1:0-2343 GCF_044768275.1 Streptomyces sp. NPDC101152
GCCCGGTGCGCTTAGCGGTGCACGCCGGGTTCGGGAGGCGACCCGGAGAAACGGGCTGGCCGTGAGGCCAGTACCGCGCTCCGGGTCGACCTCACGGAGTCGAGCGGGGGTGAAAGGACCCCGCCGCTGGTCAGTCGCAGCTGGCCGGTGAAGCTGGGAGGCAGTCCGAGCCGGGGAACGCCGGGGAGGGCGGGAGCAGCCTCCGACAACGTACGGGACGGGTCGGCACTGTCAGACGGCCCGGGTCCGGCAAGCAGTGATGAGAAGGTGTACGTGAGGAACCGCTGTTTGACGCTCCGTAAGGCCAGTGCCGGCTCAAATCTGATGGATACGGGCCGGTGTGCAGCGCGTGGCCGTCCTGCTGCTGCGGGACGGTCAACTCCGAAGCCGGTTGGACGGGTCCGGTGGGGAGGCCACGGTGAATGCCTGCGGCGTAGGCGTGGCGATGCTGTCGGAGTAAAGGCGGACACCTCCCTCATCGATCGATTCCAGGTGAACGTGGGAACCATCCGCGGTCGCCCTCCCGCCGGGCGTCCAGCCCGGTGGTGGGCAGGTCCGTTGCCGACTGATGGCCGTGGGATGGGGCGGAGGCCCCGTAGTAGTCCGAGCGTGCGAGAGGCACGTGCATGGCGAAGGGGGCCAGCAAGTCGGCAGCGGTCGAACTGGAAGGCCAGGAGGTGTCGTTGGTGAATACCGACGAGCTGGAGTACGCCTTTGTGAAGGCGGAGCGCCGGGTACTGGAGATCCAGACGAAGCTGCACCGTTGGGCCGGTGATGATCCTCATCGCTGGTTCGATGATCTGTTCAATCTCGTCGCCGATCCCGCGTTCTTGTTGGTCGCGTGGGACCGGGTGAAGGGGAACAAGGGGGCCAGGACAGCCGGGGTGGACGGGCGCACTGCCCGTTCCATCGCGCTGACGACGGGCGTCGAGAATTTTCTCGGCAGGCTGCGGGAATCGTTGAAGGACCGCAGTTTCCGTCCGCTGCCGGTGCGGGAGCGGATGATTCCCAAGGCGGGCGGGAAACTGCGCCGCCTGGGTATCAATACGATCGCTGACCGGGTGGTGCAGGCGTCCCTGAAACTGGTGTTGGAGCCAATTTTCGAGACGGATTTCCTCCCGTGTTCGTATGGATTCCGTCCGAACCGCCGGGCTCACGACGCGGTGGCAGAGGTGCGCTTCCTCACGTCCAAGTCCTATGAGTGGATCATTGAGGGCGACATCAAAGCCTGTTTCGATGAGATCTCGCATACCGCTCTTTTGGACCGGGTGCGTGCTCGCATCGCAGACAAGCGTGTGCTGGGCTTGGTGAAGGCGTTCCTCAAGGCAGGCATCCTCGGGGAGGATCGCGTGCTGCGGGAGAACAACTCTGGTACTCCACAAGGATCAATTCTGTCGCCGTTGCTCAGTAATGTGGCTCTCTCGGTCCTGGACGAGTACGTCGCCCAGGCGCCGGGCGGGCCCGCTACGAAGCCTTATCAACGGGCACGGAGAAAGGCTCTGGGACTGCCGAACTGCAGACTCGTCCGCTACGCGGACGATTGGTGTCTGATGGTCTCGGGGACCCTGGCCGACGCCGAGGAGCTGCGGGAACAAGCCGCCACGGTCCTATCCACGATGGGATTGCGGCTGTCGCCGGAGAAGACCTTGATCACCCACATCGATGATGGCCTCGATTTCTTGGGATGGCGCATCCAGCGCCACCGCAAGCGAGGCACAGACCGGCATTACGTCTACACCTATCCGTCACGCAAGGCCGTCAAGGCCGTGACGGGCAAGGTGAAAACGGTATGTCGGGGAATGGATACGGGCCAGCCGCTCGATGCCCTGCTGATCCAGCTCAACTGGATCCTGCGGGGCTGGTGCGCCTACTTCCGGCCCGGGGTGTCCAGCGTGACCTTCAAGTACCTGAGCTCTTATGCATGGACTCGGGTCATGAAATGGTTGTTCAGGAAGCACCGCCGGATCACCGTGAAGGACCTGCGCCGCCGTTTCTGCGGCGGTGGCTGGTGGCCGGGCACAGAGGACAGAATGCTGTTCAATCCCGCGAAGGTCAGCACAACGCGCTACCGGTATCGGGGAACAGTGATTCCAACTCCGTGGCCGACCACGGGATGAGGAGTACCCCCGGTACCTTGAACGGGGCTTGTGGAGCGCCCGTTGCGGTGAAAGTCGCACGGCGGGTGCGGGAAGCGGCCGGGGGAAACGGGCTGGTCGAAAGACCGGAACCGCGTCCCCGGCCGACTTCACTACTACGTGCTGGCCGAGGGCTTGAACGTGATCCTCGTCAACGCGCGGCAGGTCAAGAACCTGCCGGGCCGCAAGACGGACGTCTCGGACGCGG
>NZ_JBIWPO010000134.1:0-2137 GCF_044768275.1 Streptomyces sp. NPDC101152
GTGAGGCGCGGGGAATCGAAGGAGGTGCAAGACCTCCTCGCCGGGCCGTCGCAGCGGCCCAGTGGAAGCTGAGCGCAGTCCGACCCGGGAGGCGCCGGGGAGGGCGGGAAGCAGCGCTGACAAAGCCGGGACGGCTCGGAACTGCCAGACGGACCGGGTCCGGCGAGCGAGATCAGAGGGCATACGAGAGGAACCAGTGGCAAAGCTCCGTAAGCGTGGCACCGGCTCAAATCTGGCGGATATGGGCCGGGTTACAGTGCACGGACCGTTCACCGAGCGGGCCGACTCCGAAGCCGATTTAGCGTGTCGGTGGGGAGGCCACGGCGAAAGCCTGCGGCGTAACCGTGGCGATGCTGCCGGGGCAAAGCTGGATGCCGGACTGATCAATCGATTCCCCGTGAACACGGGAACCGTTCCGCATCGTTTCCACGATCCGAAGTCCATTCGGGCCGGTGGGATAGACGCGTCGTCCGTCGAAGGTGCGGAACGGGGCGGAGGCCCCGTAGTAGTCCGAGCGGGCGAGAGGCTCGCGCATGGCGAAGGGGGCCAGCAAGTCGGCAGTACGGATGCTGGAATACCGGGAGAACGTTGGTGAACACTGACGAGCTGGAATACGCCTTGCTCAAGGCGGAACGCCGGGTACTGGAGATCCAGACCAAGCTGCACCGTTGGGCCCGTGATGATCCTCATCGCAGGTTCGATGATCTGTACAACCTCGTTGCCGACCCGGGTTTCCTGCTGGTGGCCTGGGATCGGGTGCGGAACAACAAGGGCGCGCGCACGGCGGGAGTGGACGGTGAGACCGCCTACTACATCGAGTCCGTGCGCGGGCTGGAGGGGTTCCTTGCGGAACTGCGGGAAGGTCTCAAGGCTCGCACCTTCCGGCCCCTTCCGGCGCGGCGGCGGGCGATTCCCAAGGCGGGCGGCAAGGTTCGCTATCTGGGGATCGCCACGATCCGCGACCGGGTGGTCCAGGCGTCCTTGAAGCTGGTGTTGGAGCCTGTGTTCGAGGCGGATTTCCTCCCATGCTCGTATGGGTTCCGCCCGAATCGCCGGGCCCATGACGCGGTGGCAGAGGTGCACCACTTCGCGTCCCGCTCGTATGAGTGGATCGTGGAGGGGGACATTAAAGCCTGCTTCGACGAAATCTCGCATTCCGCTCTTATGGACCGGGTGCGGAAACGCGTCGGGGACAAACGCGTCCTGGCTCTGGTGAAGGCGTTCCTCAAAGCGGGCATCCTCGATGAGGATGGCACGTGGGTGGACACCGATGCCGGAACTCCGCAGGGGTCGATTCTTTCCCCATTGCTCAGCAATGTGGCTCTCTCGGTCTTGGACGAGCATGTCGCCCAGGGGCCGGGTGGGCCCGGAGCAAGCCCGTATGGGAGAGCCAAGCGACGTCGCCACGGTCTGCCCAACTACCGCCTCGTGCGGTTCGCGGACGACTGGTGCCTGCTGGTGTCGGGCACCAAGGCGCACGCCGAGGCTCTGCGGGAGGAACTCGCCGGGGTGCTGTCCACGATGGGCCTGCGCCTGTCGCCGGAGAAGACCCTGATCACCCACATCGAGGACGGTCTCGACTTTCTCGGCTGGCGCATCCAGCGTCACCGGAAGCGGGGCACCGGCAAGCACTACGTCTACGTCTACCCGGCCAAGAAGGTGCTGGCCGCCGTCATGGCCAAGGTGAAGACGATGTGCCGGCGGAGCACGAACCTGTCGCTCGTAGACCTGCTGCGTCAGCTCAACATGATGCTGCGGGGCTGGACCGCGTACTTCAAGTACGGATGCTCGAATGCGACCTTCAGCTACCTGAGGTCCTACCTCTGGAAAGAGGTGGTCAGGTGGCAAGAGCGCAAGCATCGGCGAACTCCCTGGAAGGAACTGCGCCGACGCTACGGCATCTGGCCCACCGAGGGCGGAAGGGAGCTGTTCGACCCGGCCAGGGTAAGCGCCAAGCGCTACTACTACCGGGGAACACGCATCCCGACACCCTGGCCGAGCACAGCATGAGGCGAACGCGAATCCTGCGGGGCTTGTGGAGAGCCCGGTGCGCTTAGCGGTGCACGCCGGGTTCGGGAGGCGACCCGGAGAAACGGGCTGGCCGTGAGGCCAGTACCGCGCTCCGGGTCGACCTCAC
>NZ_JBIWPO010000135.1:0-1893 GCF_044768275.1 Streptomyces sp. NPDC101152
ACTAGTGCAGCGCCGCATTGATCTTGCGGGGGTCATGCGGCTTTGAGTGGGGTGCCGTCGTAGGTCCAGCGGAACGGCTGAGCCTCATCGTCGTAGGCGAGGGTGAAGTTGAGGATCTGGTCGATGAGGTCCTGGCGCGAGGCGAACTCACCGCGTCGCAGCAGTCGGCGAGCCAGGATCGAAAAGAAGATCTCGACTTGGTTGAGCCACGAGGCGTGTTTGGGCGTGTGGTGGACGGTGAATCTTGGATGCGCTGCCAGCCAGGCCCGGGTCGCCTTCGAGACATGGGACGACCCGTTGTCGAGTACCAGGTGGATGGTCAGGGCCGGGTCGATGCTCTGATCCAGCAGTCGCAGGAAACGGATGAAGGCGGCCGAGTCGTTGCGGGTGATGTCCTCGACCAGGACCTGCCCGGTGTGCACGTCCAGGGCCGCGACGATGGAGGCCGTGCCGTGCCTGCGGTACTCGAACTCGCGCCGCTCGATCTGGCCGGGGCGGGCCGGCCGGGTCGGATGACGGCGCGAGCGAGCCTGCATCGCGGTCTTCTCATCCACACTGAGCACTATCGAGTGGGGCGGGCGGCGCAGGTAGAGCGCGCACACCTCGGTGGCCCTGGCGTAGAAGTCCGGATCCTCCGGCCGGGTGAGCCAGCCCCGCACCAGGTGCGGTTTGAGATCCAGGTCGGCCAGGATCCGCCCGACCTGGGACGCTGAGATCCCGGCAGAGGCCAGGCGATGAGCGATGGCCCGATGGGTCCACTGGCTGTCGGTGTCGGGGCGGGCGGAGGTGACGGTGGCGACGATGGCCAGGTGCACGTCGGGTCCGTAGCGGCGGGCGCGGCCCGGGCGGGGCCGGTCCTCCAGCGCGGCCATCCCCTCGGCGGCGAACCGCTTGCGCCAGCGCCGCACGGTGTCCAGATGCAGGCCAAGCGCGCGGGCAACAGCCGCGTTCGTGTCACCGTCTGCATAGGCCAGTGCGGCCCGGGCCCGCTGCACCCGGCGCAACGGCGCAGTCCGCGAACGCGTCAAGTCCTCCAGTAACGCGCGCTCTTCACTGCTCCAGGCCACCTGGAACGGACTTTCCACGGCACACGCCCCCACTCCCGCGGCTCTGTCAGTGGCGTTGATCATTGTCGTCGGCGAGGGCCACACGCCCGCCGGAAGGCGGTGAGGATGGGTGGCAGGATGGCCGCCATGGCGAACAGCAGGAGTGCGAAGCCGGCCTCGCGGACGGCGCCGAGCAAGACCGTCCACAAGATCAAGATCACCTTGCGGGACTCCCGGCCTCCGATCTGGCGCCGCCTGGAAGTACCGTCCGGCATCACCTTGCGCGAGCTGCACGACGTCATCCAGGCCGCTTTCGGTTGGGAGGACTACCACATGTGGGCCTTCGAAAGCGGACGGGACCGATACGGCACCGCCGACCGTGACCTGGGCATCCGCAGCGCCGCCTCCAAGCAGCTCCGCCAGGTCGCTGCCCGCACCGGCGACCGGCTCCTCTACACCTACGACTTCGGCGACGACTGGGAACACGACATCCTCATCGAGGACATCACCGAGCCCGAGCCGGACACCGCCTACCCACGATGCCTCACCGGCCGCCGAGCTTGCCCGCCCGAGGACTGCGGCGGCATCTGGGGATACGACTACCTCATCGAGATCCTTGCCGATCCCCACCACGAAGAGCACGAAGACCGCCTGGAATGGCTCGGCCTCGACTCTGCGGACCAGTTCGACCCCGCAGCCTTCGATCCAGCAGAGGTCAACACCGCGCTATCCGCCCACGCGACCGTGCTCGTCAAGAACTGACACATCACTGCCCGCTGTCAGCAGCCCCTTCGTCTGCTGACAGCGGGACACAGACCCCCGCAAGATCAATGCGGCGCTGCACTAG
>NZ_JBIWPO010000137.1:0-1796 GCF_044768275.1 Streptomyces sp. NPDC101152
CCAAGGCCGGGTAGTTAGCGCTGATGACCGGGGCGCAAGGCAGTGGCCGTTGGCGGTGCGGCTGCCGCGTAGCGGCCTGTACGGATCCTCTTGATCAGCCCTTTCTCAGTCCAGCGGGCGAGTTGCCGGTAAGTGGCGACGAGGGTGACGTCGCCGAGGAGCTCGGCGATCTCTCGGGCCCGCCACTGCCGCTCGGGCTCTTCCTGCAGCACGGCCAGGACGCGCGCCATGCGGTTGCTGGTCTTGCCGGCACCGACGTACTGGGGGACCGTGGCCGCCGGCAGTTCGGGGCGAGGGGGCGGGGGCTGTAGGAGCGTGATCGTCACGGCAGTCACCGTCTGGCTTGCGTCCGGGCGGCCGTCCAACTTCCGTTCCGCATATCGGGAGATGGGCGATTTCACCTTTCGGGTGCTGACGCGGGGCCGGCGTGCCGGCACCAGCGCTGCCAAGACCCTGCTTCCAATTGTCCCGAGTCCCTGCTCGAGGATTCCTTCCGCGCGTACCACCAGGTCGCGGGCTGTGTGGAGGGCGACGGTGAAGCCGCAGCGGTCGGGATCGGTGCCCGGCCGGGACTCCGCCGCCTCGACCATGGCCCGGCGCAGCAACTGGTAGAGGACCAGCAGGGCCCACATCTCCTGCTCGACGCCGACCGGGTCGCACGAGCGCAGCACGCGCCCGTTGAGGATGGTGTGACGCAGCGCGTAATAGGCGCTCTCGTGTTCCCAGCGCTCGTGATAGAGGCGCACGAGGCGGTCGGCGGGGAAGCGGTGGGCGTCCAGCAGCGTGGTCACCAGGCGGTAGGTGCCTGCGAAGCTGCTGCCGTCCGCGCAGGTGACGCTGATCTGGGCCTCGATGATGCGTACCGGGACGCCGCCGATAGCCGACAGGTAGGAGGCATCTGCGAGGGTCTTCAGCACCGGCGGGCGGCGGCGCTGGCTGATGCGGCCCACGATGCGGGCGCCGGTGGTGTGCACGGCGGCGAGGAAGTCGTTGCCGTCGAAGCCCCGGTCCCACAGCACCAGCATGTCGGGGCGAAGGTGCGAAAGCAGCCGGGTGGCGTAGGAGGTCTCGCCCTCCCGGGTAGGCCCGAAGATCGCGGCGATCACCGCCCGGGTTCCGGTCTCGACCAGCGTCATCAGCTCGAGTTGGGGGTAGCCGCCGTGTGGGCATCGGCCCAGCCAGCCCCGGTTGCGTTCGCTGTCGGCGGTCTTGATGGAGCTGCAGCCGTCGAAGGAGACGGTGCGGTAGGGGCCGAAACGGGCCCCGGGAGTGTGTGGTTGCGCCAGTGCTCCGGCCACCACCTCAAACAGGGTCTTCAGCGGGGCGCAGCCCACCCGGCGTCGAAGGTCGCGCAGGCCCTTCGTGCTCGGCGCCGGGAGGAGGCCGCCGAGTCCAGCCGTCATTTTGTCCCACACCAGCCGGTATCCGACCTCCGGGAACAGGCACATCGCCAGGAGGAAGTACACCCCGACCCGCGAAGGCAGATCCCGCAGCCGCTGCTGGACCGCACGGGTCTCCTCCAGCACGGCGTCCACCAGTTCGAAAGGCAGGAAGGGCGTCAGTCCGCCCAGGTGCCCGGCGGCGAAACGCCCTGCGGCCAGGGTGATTTCCCGCGAGAGGGTCGCCAGGGCGGGCGGGGAGGCAGAATGGACAGGCAACGCGGCTCCATGGGCAGGACGTCTTGGTCGACACCTGCTTCAACGGGGCCGCGTTGATCACGTTCTGCACACCGCGACGGGCCCCGTCCCGCCCCGCCTTGCACCCCGGCCGGAAACCTTAACTACCCGGCCTTGGGG
>NZ_JBIWPO010000138.1:0-1695 GCF_044768275.1 Streptomyces sp. NPDC101152
AGAAGCCGTTGTCTTTCCGGATGTGATCACTGAGTTTCCGCTGCTCAGGCATGGTTCCGATGCCGTCGTGGGAGCGTTCGGGCGATCAGTTCGTCCTCGATGATGCGGAGGTGGCCGGTGGCGTCGGTGATGGGGTTGCTGGAGGAGCGGGAGGCCGTTGCCCGGGTGCGGGTGGAGGAACTTCAGGTGGAGGCGGACCGGGTCTTGTCCGAACTCGCCGCGGCCGAGGCGGTGTTGGACCGCCGGGCGATCGCTCGGGCGGAGCTGGCCGAGGCCCTGGCCGCCCGCGGTGATGCGGCGGATACGGCCGTGCGGGAGGCGCCGGAACCGGTGCCGGAGACCACAGCGGTGAAGGTCCCGGTTGCGGGGTCGATCGTGCCGCACTTCGGGGAGGGGGCGACGGCGGAGGCGCTCGCGCCGGATTACCGGCGGATCGTGGAGCTGGTGGAGTCAGGTCCGGGAGGCGGTGAGGGGGTGTCGGCGAAGGAGATCGCATCCGGGCTGGGGCTGGAGTTGGTGCCGGCGAAGATCGAGGGGGTGCGGTCCAAGGCAAGGCGCCTGGCCGAGCGGGGCTGGCTGGCGGTGTCGCCGTCTGGACGGTTCACGCCGCGGCAGTCCACTGTGACCGCTCCTGCCGGGGCCGGGAGGCTGTCCGGGCAAGACGGCGGCTCATGAGCATGGCCTGCGAGAAGTAGATGAACGCCTCGCTGGAGGCGGGCAGTGTCTCGAAGTCGCGCACCAGGCGCCGCGAGCGCATCAGCCATCCCAGGGTGCGCTCGACCACCCACCTTCTCGGCAGCACCACGAACCCCTTCATGTCGTCGCTGCGTTTGACGATCTCCAGCGTGAGCTGGAGTTTCTCCTTCGCCCAGTCGACCAGGCGGCCGGTGTAGCCGCCGTCGGCCCACACCAGCGTGATCGTGCGGAACCGCGCCCGCAGATGGGGCAGCATGACGCGGGCGGCCTGCCGGTCGGTCACGTGTCCGGCCGTCACCAGCACCATCAAGACGAGGCCGATGCTGTCCGTGATGACGTGCCGGCGCCTTCCGTTGATCTTCTTGCCGCCGTCGTAGCCGCGTGAGGCGGCGGGCACCGAGGAGGCGCCCTTCACCGACTGCGAGTCGATGATCGCTGCCGTCGGCTCTGGCTGACGGCCCTCGGCCTCACGGACCCTTCCGCGCAGCCGGTCATGGAACTCCCGGGCCAGGCCCGCCCGTCGCCACCTGCGAAAGTAGGCGTATACGCGGTCCCATGCCGGGTAATCGACAGGCAGGGAGCGCCACTTGATCCCATTGTCGGTGACGTAGAAGATCGCGTCCAGCATCTGCCGGTGGCAGTAGCCCTCCGGCTGTCCGCCCCGGCCCTCCAGCCAGGCCGGGACCGGCATCGCGTCGCGCACCACCGCCCATTCCTCATCCGTCATGTCGGAGGGATACACCGGCGCCCTCTCCGGGCGGTCGGCCGCGTTCCCGAACCGGTGAGCGAGGCAATCGCACGCCGACACGCGGGAGTTGGACGGGAACAGGTCCGTCACGCAAGACTGGGACAACAGGGCCTCCTGGCACTCGAGTTGGCTTCGCAACCCTCGTGCTGCACCGGAGGTCCTGCTTTCATGCGCCCGCGCGGCCAAGATCACTCGACTTGGGACCCCGTTCGATCAGAACCGCGCTCATGATCGATAGGCATACGGCTTCT
>NZ_JBIWPO010000139.1:0-1612 GCF_044768275.1 Streptomyces sp. NPDC101152
CCGCTGGGGCGGAGTTGGTGACGCCACCGCCGGCTGTCGTGTCGGTGTCCGGTGACGGGGATCCGGGGCCGCTGGCGTTGCACCGGGGTATGACGCTGGTGGCGACGGTCAGTCTGTTCATCGGGACGCGGGTGGCCTGGACGGATGCGATGGAGTCGCACCGGGTGGTCGGCGCGGTGATCTCGGTGTGTTACGCCTCGATCCTGGTGTGCGCCGTCCTGTCGCTGATGGTGCGCGGGCGGCGGGCGCTGGTGCGGGTGGACGCGCTGGTGCTGGTGACCGCCGTCACGCTGGTGGTGTGCGGGTTCGTGCTGGACCACGCGGGCACCGACGAGGGCGTGTTGACCGCGCAGGCGGCCCAGCAGATCCTGCACGGCCATCCCGTCTACGGCCAGCCCTGGCCCTGGCTGTTCGGCGGCCCGGACGTCGGCATCACCAAGACCATGTCCGGCGGCGCCGACTACACCTACGGCTACCCGCCGCTGACCGCGCTGCTGGCCGCCCCGGTGCACGCGGTGGTGCACTCCACCGCGGCCGCCACCCTGGTCACCACCGCCGCTCTGCTCGTCTCGACGGTCGTGCTGTGGTGGGTGCTGCCGGCCCCGTGGCGGTCGGCGGCCACCGCCGTCTGTCTCGGCTTCGGGCTGCTGCCGCAGTACGCCTACTCCGGCTACCCGGCGATCACCGCGCTGGCGCTGCTGGTGCCGGTGGTGGTGCGCTGGCCCGCTACCGGCGCCGGCGGCCGCCTCGGCGGGCGGGGTGTGGGACGGGCCGCCCTGCTGGGCGCGGCCTGCGCCGCCCAGCAGCTGGCCTGGTTCATCGCCCCGTTCCTGCTGATCGGCCTGTACGCGGTACGCCGCGGCGAACTCGGCCCCCGCAACGCCCTCGCGGTCACCGCCCGCTACGCCGCCACCGCGGCACTGGCCTGGGCGGCCGTCAACGCCTACTTCGCCGTCGAGGGCTTCACCGCCTGGCTGCACGGCACCCTGCTGCCCATCGAGCAGAAAGCGATCCTGCACGGCCAGGGACTGATGGGCATCTCCTACTACTTCACCGGCGGCAGCAGCCGCCTGGACTACTACTCCTACGCCAGCCTGCTCCTCCTGCTCGGCCTGCTGGCGGCCACCGCCTTGTTCGTCCGCCGCCTGGGCGTGGCCCTGACCGTGCTGCCCTGGACCGTGTTCTACCTCTCCACCCGCTCCCAGGACGGCTACTTCCTGATGATGACCCCGCTGTGGCTCGCCGCCGCGGCCACCGTCCCCGCCACCGCCCTCGCCACCGCCTGGCAACCCCACCTCCCCCACCCCCTGACCAGCCACCGCGCCAAGAGCATCCTCGCCGCCGCCCTCCTGGTGCCCGCCGCGGTGTGCACCACCATCGCCGCCGCCAGCCCCCCGCCCCTGCACGTCACCCTCACCCCCCGCTACACCCACCACGGCACCGCCACCCGGGTCACCGCCATCACCGTCCACGCCCGCAACACCACCAACAGCCGCCTCACCCCACACTTCGCCAGCCGCGCCGGCCAGGGCGCCTCCGACTGGTGGACCATCACCTCCGGCCCCGCCCACCTCCCCCCGCACGCCAGCGCCGTCTACCGCGTCACACCACC
>NZ_JBIWPO010000140.1:0-1603 GCF_044768275.1 Streptomyces sp. NPDC101152
CCTCGGAACGGAGGGAAGGGCGGAGAGCAGCCCCGACAAAGCCGGGACACGGTGACACTGCCAGGCGCCGTGGGTCCGGCGAACGAGTCCAGCAGGTACAACGAAAGTGAACCAGTGCCTGACGTCCCGTAAGACTTGAACCGGCTCGAATCTGGTGGATATGGGCCGGGATGCAGTGCACAGGGGAAGTCGATGACCGCCCCTGACTCCGAAGCCGGAACGGAGCGGCCGGTGAGGAGGCCACGTTGAAAGCCTGCGGCGTAGGCGTGGCGATGCTGCCGGGGCAAAGCTGGGTGCCTCTCTGGACAAGCGATGACAAGTGAACGTGGGAACCGCCTTTGGTCGTCCCTCACCCGGATACCCATTCCGGGAACGGGACAGGTCCGTTGCCGACTGATGGCCATAGGGTGGGGCGGAGGTTCCGTAGTAGTCGGAGGACGGGAAAGCCGTCCACATGGCGAAGGGAGCCAGCAAGTCGGCAATACGGCTTCTACAATGTCTGGAGAACGCTGGTGAATACCGGCGATCTTGAGGACGCCATTGAATGGGCGGACCTCAAGGTACAGAGGATGCAGACCAAGTTGCACTCCTGGGCCAGCAATGACCCTGATCGCAAGTTCGATGACCTGTTCAATCTGGTCACCGACCCCGCCTTTCTTCTGGTGGCATGGGGTCGGGTCCGGGGAAATAAGGGCGCCAGAACAGCAGGAGTAGACGGCTCCACCGTCACCTCCATTGAACTGGGGTCCGGAGCGGAGGCGTTCCTCGCAGAGGTACGCACCTCGCTCAAAGCGGGGACGTTCCAACCGCTCCCGGTGAAGGAGAGGATGATTCCGAAGGCGAACGGGAAACTCCGCCGCCTGGGCATCCCCACGATCCGGGACCGACTGGTACAAGCGTCCCTGAAGCTGGTGTTGGAGCCGATCTTCGAGGCGGATTTCTCCCCGTGTTCCTACGGGTTCCGTCCGAATCGCCGGGCACACGACGCGGTAGCCGAGACTCGCCATTTCGCGAAGTCCACCTACGAGTGGATCGTTGAGGGCGACATCAAGGCGTGCTTCGACGAGATCTCGCACACGGCCCTCATGGACCGGGTACGGGAACGAATCGGGGACAAGCGCGTGCTCAGTCTGGTGAAGGCGTTCCTGAAATCCGGAATCCTGGTGGAGACCGGAACTTTCATGGAGAACGACACCGGAACCCCGCAGGGTGGCATCTTGTCGCCGCTGCTCGCCAATGTGGCCCTCTCGATCCTGGACGAGCACTTCGACCAGCACGCGGGAGGCCCTCGGGCTGCCGAGCACGTGAGACGGTCCCGACGCCGGAAGGGGCTCGCCAACTACCGTCTCGTGCGGTACGCGGATGACTTTCTTGTCATGGTGTCGGGATACCGCGAGCATGCCGAGGAGATCCGGGATGAAGTAGCCGCGGTTCTCGCGCCGATGGGCTTGCGCTTGTCGGCCGAGAAGACGCTGATCACCCATATCGACCAGGGCCTCGACTTCTTGGGGTGGCGTATCCAGCGTCATTGCAAGCGAGGTACTAACCAGCACTTCATCTACACCTACCCGGCCAAGAAGTCCCTTCACAGGGCGATGGCCAA
>NZ_JBIWPO010000141.1:0-1599 GCF_044768275.1 Streptomyces sp. NPDC101152
CTAGTGCTCTGACCGGGAAGGTTTACCGGGTTAGCGGGGGTCACTCCTGCTCGGAGGCAGCTGCGAGGTGGCGGCGGCAGAGGTCGGCAGCCGTGAGGTGGGGTGTGTGCAGCGCATCGCTGTAGAGCCGCATCTCACGAGCTGCCCGGTCGAGGTGCTGCCAGAAGGTGAGCGGCAGCTCGAGGTCGTCACCGAGATCGACGAGACAGTCGAAGGCCAGTCCCAGCTCGTTGTGCTCCAGGAACTCAAGCGTCGCCGAGAGGTCGATGTTCGCCAGGCCCGTCAGGTGGCCCCGGGCGGCGTCGAGGTGGTTACGGGTCTGGTTCCAGCTGGTCTGAAGTGCCTCGCGATCAACGGTCATGGCGCCAGTGTCGCCGGTGCCGTTGGCATGGTCACGCGGCTTTCACTGCTCGCCCGCCCCAGCGGATGCCCTTCTCACTGCGGATGCGGGCGCGTTCGCGTCGTTGGGCGGCCAGCACGTCGGGATGGCGGGCGTTCTTATTGCGCCAGCGCAGGTAGGCGTGCAGGGCGCGCGTCTGGGCCGTGTGGTTGGGGTGGTTGGAGTTGGCGACGGTGAACTGCCGCAGCGGTCCGAAGTGGGCCTCGATCGGGTTCGCCCAAGACGCATAGGTCGGGGTGAAGCACAGCTTGACCTTGTTCTTCTTCGCCCAGCGACGGATATCGGCGCCTTTGTGTGCGGACAGGTTGTCCAGGATCACGTAGATCGGGGCGCCGTCCGGGCGGGCGGTCCGGATCGATTTCAGAGCGGCCAGGGTGTTCGCGGCGCCCTTCTTGCGCCGGTTGACGCCCCACAGGCGATCGTCGCCGATCGAGTAGCAACCGTGGAAGTACCGCACCCCGTGGGTGCGGTGGTAAGTCGCGGGATGCCGCTCGGGCCGGCCTTGCTCGGCCCAGCACAACCCGGCGGTGGGCCGGATGCCGAGCGGCCCGAACTCGTCGAACGCAAATACACGATCCGGGAAACGCTCCAGCACCTCCTCGATGCGGTCCAGCTTGGCGTCGCGCTCGGGGTCAGGCGATTCCTTCCATGTCTTGGTCCGCTGGAAGGTGATGCCGCGGCGGGCGAGCAGGCACCGTAACGCCTCACGGCCGATCCGGATGACGCGGCCGTGTACTTTTCGCAGGTAGGTGGCGAGTTTGCGGATGGACCAGCGGGTGAAGGGCTGGCCGAGCTTGGTCGGGCGGGTGGTGGCCGTCTGGGCGACGAAGTCCTCGTCGTCACGGTTGAGCAGGCGGGGACGGCCTCCCGCCCATCGAGGGTCCAGGGCGGCCAGGCCGATCTCGTTGAACCGGTGGATCACATCCCGGACGGTGTCCTCGTCGGCCTGCACCAGCTTCGCGATCACAGGGACCCGGTTGCCGCCGGCCGAGGCCAGCAACATCATCGCGCGCCGGTAGCGCACCGAACTGGTGCTGCCCCGGCGCACGATTTGCTGCAGCTTCTGCCCCTCCTGGTCAGTCAGCCTGCGTACACGGACAGGCTCAGCCACCCCACACCCCCAGCAGTCGGACGGACGTCTCGGGACATCCAACCGCCGGAATCACCAACCCGGCCAACCTTCCCGGTCAGAGCACTAG
>NZ_JBIWPO010000142.1:0-1548 GCF_044768275.1 Streptomyces sp. NPDC101152
GGGGGGTGCCCCTATCTGTTTCGTCAATCCTGGCGGGGCTGGTTCATAGGGGTTCGTGCTGGTTTTCGGGGACGTCACGCTTCGCGTGGCGTTCCCGGCGGATCGGGTGTCGTGTGGGCGGGCCGGTGGCCGGCTTGGCGGGGTGGCCGTGCCGGTGAGCGGGGTGTTCAGGCGGCGAGGTCGAGGGTGCGTGGTTCGTAGAAGGTGCCGGTGCGGATCATCGCGTGGATGACGTTCACGCGTTGTCTCGCCAGGCGGAGGATGGCCTGGGTGTGGGTCTTGCCGCGGGCGCGCTGGCGGTCGTAGTAGACCCGCGAGGACGGGTCGCGCTTGCAGCCGATCGCGGCGAACGCGGCCTGGAACAGGGCGCGTTTGAGTAGGCGGTTGCCGCGATGGGGGGCGTGCTCGCCTCGGATGGATGTCCCCGAGGACTTCGTCGCTGGGGCGAGTCCGGCGTAGGAGGCGAGGTGCCCGGCGGTGCGGAAACCGCTGCCGTCGCCGATGGCGACGATCACGGCGGCCGTGGTCCTGACGCCCATGCCGGGCAGTGACGTCAGGAGGTGGAAAAGAGGGAGGGCCTCCAGCAGGGCTGCGATCTCCTGCTCGGTGGCCTGTCGCTGGGCATGGGCGGCGGCAAGCTGGGCGGCCAGGCCCGGCACGATCAGGGCGGACGCCTCGGTGCCGGGAACGACGAGAGTCTGCTCGGCGAGCGCGTCGAAGATCTCGGTGGTGAGGTGATGGGCCTTGCGCGAACCGTGTGCCTTGAGCAGGGCCTCGCAGCGGGCCCGGCCCAGTTTCCTCAGCCGCGCCGGGGAGCCGTGCCGTTGGAGGAGGGCCTGGACATAGGGGTAGGCCAGACGCGGGCCGAGCACGCGCTCGAGCGAGGGGTGGATCTGGGAGAGCAGGCCACGCAGCCGGTTGGTGGCGCGGTTGACCTCACCGGCCAGGTCGTTGTCGTAGCCGGTGAGCATGGTCAGCTCGGCCAGTACCTCGTCGTCTCGGTCGACCGCGCGCAGGGTGTGCGGCATGGTCCGGGCGGTCTCAGCGATCACGAACGCGTCGCGGGCGTCGGTCTTGGCCTCGCCCGGATGCAGGTCGGCGGCCCGCCGCATCGACAGCCCGGGCAGGTAGGCCACCCGGCAGCCCGCCGCGCGGGCCACCGTCAGCGGCAGCGCGCCGATGTTGGCGACCTGGTCCACGACCACCAGCACTGTCCCGAACTTCGCCACCAGCTTGCTGAACAGCTCCAGCAGCTTGGGCTCGGTATTGGGCAGGCGCTTGTCGTGCACGGTCCTGCCATCCCCGGTCCGGCCGTGGGCGTGGTGGAACTCCTTACCCAGGTCCAGGCCGAGGAAGAGATCTATCGCGGTCGTGTCGACCATGTGCGCGTGCCCCTCGCCTCTCATCTCCCCAACTCCTGGCCGTCCCTGCGGCACCACACGCCGGCAACCACGTTACGCAGACATCCCCGCCCTGAAGCGGTCCGGCGTTGCACCGGACCGGGCGGTCGTCAGGCCCCTCATCAGCGGTCAAGCGGTGCCCCGAGGC
>NZ_JBIWPO010000143.1:0-1501 GCF_044768275.1 Streptomyces sp. NPDC101152
CCCGGGCGGTGGTTGTCCCGGGGTAAGGGTGTAGGCCGTGATCCAGGTAAATCCGGGTCACTTGTGGCTGAGACCTGATGCCGAGCCGATTGTGGTGAAGTGGATGATCCTATGCTGTCGAGAAAAGCCTCTAGCGAGTTTCATGGCGGCCCGTACCCTAAACCGACTCAGGTGGTCTGGTAGAGAATACCGAGGCGTTCGGGTGAACTATGGTTAAGGAACTCGGCAAAATGCCCCCGTAACTTCGGGAGAAGGGGGGCCACACCTGGTGATCCGTTTTGCACGGTGAGCTGGGGGTGGCCGCAGAGACCAGCGAGAAGCGACTGTTTACTAAAAACACAGGTCCGTGCGAAGCCGTAAGGCGATGTATACGGACTGACGCCTGCCCGGTGCTGGAACGTTAAGGGGACCGGTTAGTCACATTTCGGTGTGGCGAAGCTGAGAACTTAAGCGCCAGTAAACGGCGGTGGTAACTATAACCATCCTAAGGTAGCGAAATTCCTTGTCGGGTAAGTTCCGACCTGCACGAATGGCGTAACGACTTCTCGACTGTCTCAACCATAGGCCCGGTGAAATTGCACTACGAGTAAAGATGCTCGTTTCGCGCAGCAGGACGGAAAGACCCCGGGACCTTTACTACAGTTTGATATTGGTGTTCGGTTCGGCTTGTGTAGGATAGCTGGGAGACTGTGAAGCGGGTACGCCAGTACTTGTGGAGTCGTCGTTGAAATACCAGTCTGGTCGTGCTGGATGTCTAACCTGGGTCCGTGATCCGGATCAGGGACAGTGTCTGATGGGTAGTTTAACTGGGGCGGTTGCCTCCTAAAGGGTAACGGAGGCGCCCAAAGGTTCCCTCAGCCTGGTTGGCAATCAGGTGTTGAGTGTAAGTGCACAAGGGAGCTTGACTGTGAGACCGACGGGTCGAGCAGGGACGAAAGTCGGGACTAGTGATCCGGCGGTGGCTTGTGGAAGCGCCGTCGCTCAACGGATAAAAGGTACCCCGGGGATAACAGGCTGATCTTCCCCAAGAGTCCATATCGACGGGATGGTTTGGCACCTCGATGTCGGCTCGTCGCATCCTGGGGCTGGAGTCGGTCCCAAGGGTTGGGCTGTTCGCCCATTAAAGCGGTACGCGAGCTGGGTTTAGAACGTCGTGAGACAGTTCGGTCCCTATCCGCTGTGCGCGTAGGAGTCTTGAGAAGGGCTGTCCCTAGTACGAGAGGACCGGGACGGACGAACCTCTGGTGTGCCAGTTGTTCTGCCAAGGGCATGGCTGGTTGGCTACGTTCGGGAGGGATAACCGCTGAAAGCATCTAAGCGGGAAGCCTGCTTCGAGATGAGGACTCCCACCCACTTGATGGGGTAAGGCTCCCAGTAGACGACTGGGTTGATAGGCCGGATCTGGAAGCCAGGTAACTGGTGGAGGTGACCGGTACTAATAGGCCGAGGGCTTGTCCTCAGTTGCTCGCGTCCACTGTGTTAGTTCTGAGGCAACGACCGT
>NZ_JBIWPO010000144.1:0-1443 GCF_044768275.1 Streptomyces sp. NPDC101152
GCCCTACCTTCTTGAGTGCGTCCCGTGAGTTCGCGACTCTGGGACTGCGCGGGTGGGGCAGGGATGGTTTTCATGCTGGCTGCCCTCCATGGCTTCGGTGGCTGATCCCCCTGCCCCGCCACTTCTTCCGGACTGCTGATTAGGCTCTGCGGACCATCGCTTGGTAGGGCGAGGACGGGCGGAAGGAGTCGCGCCGCAGGTCGCACGGCGAGGGGAGCGTCATGAGTGCCACCGCAGGATTCGACATCGCCAAGGAGTTCCACTGGCTGGCCGTCGTCGACGACCGCGCCCGGCTGCTGCTGAGCCACCGGGTCGACAACGACTCCGCGGCCATCGCTCAGGCGGTGGCCGAACTGCACGCCGTCGAAAGCGAACACGGCCCGCTCAGCATCGGGCTGGACGTGGTCGGCGGGATCTCCGGCCTCCTGACCGCGATGCTGCTGGCCGGGGACTTCACCTGCGTCCACGTGCCCGGTCTGGCCGTCAACCGCGCCCGCCGGGGCACCCGCGGCGGCGAGAACAAGTCCGACCCCCGCGACGCCAAAGTCATCGCCGAACAGGTCCTGCTCCGCGACGACCTGCGCCGCATCGAGCTGCCCGACGAAGCCGCGGTGGAACTGCGGCTGCTGGTCGGCCACCGCACCCACCTGGTCAGGGACATCACCGCGCTCATCAACCGGCTGCGCGACCTGCTCACCGCCATCCACCCCGGCCTG
Source organism: Streptomyces sp. NPDC101152 (assembly GCF_044768275.1). Taxonomy (NCBI): domain Bacteria; kingdom Bacillati; phylum Actinomycetota; class Actinomycetes; order Kitasatosporales; family Streptomycetaceae; genus Streptomyces; species Streptomyces sp. NPDC101152. The sequence goes on from NZ_JBIWPO010000144.1 coordinate 717, forward strand.
GACCGAGTGGTGCAGCCCAGGACCAAGGCCAGCGTGCTGCTGCTGTCCCGCTACGTCACCCCGGCCGAGATCCGCCAGGCCGGCATAGCCCGCATCACCGGCTACCTCACCCGGCGCGGCGTCACACAGCCCACCGCCCAGGCCCTGGCCGAAGCGGCCGTCGCCTCGGCCCGCTCCCAGCACACCGCCGTGGCCGGCGAACGCCGCACCGCCCGGATGATCCGCGAGTTCGCCGACGAACTTCTCGTGCTGCGGACCAAGTTGAAAGCCCTGGAGGGAGAGATCGAGCAGCTGGTGGCCGCCCACCCTGACGGGGCCCTCATCCTCAGCCTGCCGGGGATGGGGGTCGCCCTCACCGCGGAGTTCCTCGCGGCCGTCGGCAGCATCCGCCGTTTCACCGGCGGCGATTCCCTCGCCGCCGCCTGCGGACTGGCCCCGGTCCTGTCGCAGTCCGGCAAGATCCGCTACTCCCGTGGCGCGAGCGGCGGCGACAAGGCCCTCAAACGGGTCTTCTACCAGTCCGCTTTCTGCGCGATCAAGAACGATCCCGCCTCGCGGGCCTACTACGACCGCAAGCGCACCGAAGGCAAACGGCACCACCAGGCCCTGATCGCCCTGGCCCGACGACGCGTCAACGTCCTCTACGCCATCCTCCGCGACCGCCAGCCCTACCAGGCCCGGCCGCCCCTGCATCTCGTGGCTTGACAACAGCATTAGGCAGCCACCC
>NZ_JBIWPO010000145.1:0-1379 GCF_044768275.1 Streptomyces sp. NPDC101152
TATGGGCTGCGGCCAAGCAGTCGCCGGAGCGGCGTTTCCATGCCCTGTATGACCGTATCCACAGAGGTGACGTTCTGTGGGAGGCGTGGGAACGGGTTCGGGCCAACAGGGGAAGTGCCGGGGTGGATCGGGTCACCCTGGCGTTTGTGGAGAACGAGTACGGGGTTCGGCGGATGCTCGGTGAACTCCAGCTCGCTCTCCGCTCAGGTGCGTATCGTCCTGCGCCGGCCAGGCGTGTGGATATACCGAAACCACAGGGTGGCAGACGGCCGCTGGGTATTCCGACGGTGCGCGACAGAGTTGCTCAGCAGGCGGCGAAGATCGTGCTGGAGCCTGTTTTCGAGGCGGGTTTTCTCCCGTGCTCGTACGGTTTCCGGCCGAAGCGGTCGGCGACGCAGGCGATGGAACGGCTTCGTGTCGGCTTCGTCAAGGGGAACTGCTTTGTCGTGGAGTTCGATATCCGTAACTTCTTCGGTGAGATCAGCCATGATCGGCTGCTCGCTGAGGTGGGGCGTCGGGTGTCGGATCGTCGGGTGCTCAAGCTGGTCCGTCTGTGGCTGCAAGCGGGTGTGATGGTGGACGGTGAGGTTCAGCGGACGGTCGCTGGGACTCCTCAGGGCGGGGTCATCTCGCCTTTGCTGGCCAACATCTACCTGCACGTCCTGGACTCCGAGCTGTCCAAGCGCGGGGTGGGTGAGCTGGTGCGGTACGCGGACGACGGAGTCGTCCTGTGCCGTTCGGCGAGCCAGGCCAGGAAGGCTCTGGCTGCGGTCGGGGAGATCCTCGGCTCGCTGGGGTTGCGGCTGCACCCGGACAAGACGAAGGTGGTTGACCTCAGAGAGGGCCGGGAAGGACTCGACTTCCTCGGCTGCCACTTCAGAGCCCGCTTTTCGGGCCGGTCGTGGGAGAAGTACGGCACGGTCCGCTTCTACCTGCACCGCTGGCCCTCGCAAGCGGCGATGAAGAGACTCCGGGACAAGGTCCGTGAGCGGACTGACCGCCGTCGGTCGGGAATGGATATCCGTGACGTGATCGCGGAGCTGAATCCAGTCCTGCGCGGCTGGGGAAACTACTTCCGTACCGGGAATGCCGCCAAGAAGTTCCGCCAGGTTGACAGCCACGTGGTGTGGCGACTTCGCCGATTGATGATCAAGAAGCGGGGGCGTAACTTGCGTGGTGGGCAGCAAAATGCGTGGACGGAAGAGTGGTTTGCGGGGCACGGCCTGTACTGCCTGCGTGGCACCATCCGCTATCCGAAGACTGCGTAACCATGTCAAGAAGATCACCGGTAAGCCGTGTGCGGGAAAACCGCACGCACGGATTGAAAGGGGAATGGGGAAACGGGCTCGAAAGAGCACCGCGCCCCTGACTACCAATGG
>NZ_JBIWPO010000146.1:0-1374 GCF_044768275.1 Streptomyces sp. NPDC101152
CGCCGAGCTGGACGCCGAGGCCGGGGAAGCTGAGGATGATCTCAGCGTCCGGGTGCTGAGGGAAAGCCTCTTCGACCGCCTCCGTGAGATCGTCGGCGGCGGTGCAGGCGGCCTCCAACTGGACCAGGAGTGCCAGCATTTGCTTGCCCAGCGCGTCCTCGACGAGCTGCGGCTGGTGGGCGTAGTCGGCGCGGAAGACGCCACGGAGTCGCTCGGCCTCGGCCGTGATGCTGCGCTTGCGGCCGGCCCGCTTGAGCGCGGCTTCCAGCTGCGTGCGGGTCAGCCGCGCGGCCCGGGCCGGTGTCGGGGCAGCCTTGAGGAGCTCTCGGGCCTCCGGCCGGCACAGGCCGTTGCGCCAGGATTCGAAGGCCGCCAGGGCGGCCGGATAGTACTCCCGCAACAGCGAGCGGAGCTGGTTGGACAGCTGCTGGCGGTTCCAGAGCGAGTCCTGCTGAGCACGGGCGAGGACGGCGATGGCCCGGCCGAGGTCGCTGTCGTTGGGCAGCGGCCGGTGGGCGTGCATGTCGGTGCGCAGGATGTTCGCAAGGACCAGGGCGTCGCCGGGGTCGGACTTCTTGCGCGAGACAGAGTGCCGGTCGCGGTAGCGGGCGGCGGCCATCGGGTTGATCGCGAACACCTGCCGCTTGCCGGTCCGCAGAACGGCAACGAGCAGGCCGCGCGAAGTCTCGATCGCGACCGGGATCGGGTTCTCCTCGCTGTCGCCGTACTCGACCAGCAGGTCCAGCAGGATCTTGTAGCCCGCGGCGTCGTCGGTGATGTGCCGCTTGGCCAGTAACTGGCCGCTGTCGTCGACCAGGGCGACGTCGTGCGTACGCTCGGCCCAGTCGATTCCGCAGTAGATCAAGATGTTCCTCCCCATGGTGCAGTTTGCGCAGGTCACGAGCTCATGCGGAACCACGCGGCGACCTAATCCCAGGACTCGGCGCAAGGGCCGGTCCGCCACCTCAGTAGCCGTTCGTGGCACCAGCTCACCCCACGGGCCTCGGTCTATCCGGGAGCTCAGACGGCTCGGGCTTCACAAGAGGTCACCATGCAGCGGGCTCGCACCACCAACACCAACGAGTGATCAAGGTGCGGGTGTTGACGTTCCACGGTCCTGGGTGGCGCGCGATCTGCCTCAAGGCGTCTGGGCCGGGTTGGTGGAAGGCGTACGCCCAGCACCGACGAACATCAACACCCGCACTGTGGTGGTCCTCAAAGGCGCCGAACGCCGCGCGGTCTACAGCGAGGCGTCAAAGCCCGGCGTGATTCAGGCATCCGCTTGGCGCCCACGGGACCCCCACCACGAGCACCAGGACATTGCACCGCTCTGCAGGAAGACATGGCCTGCCGGGCTGAAACAAGATGTCAACG
>NZ_JBIWPO010000147.1:0-1348 GCF_044768275.1 Streptomyces sp. NPDC101152
CACGGGCACCTGTGGTCGCCCTCGTACTTCTCCGCATCGTGCGGCGGAGCACCGCTGGCGATCGTCCGCCAGTACATCGAGCAGCAAAAACGTCCGCTCTAACGTGCACATCAGAGCAGTCCTGAGATGCATTCATCCCCGGCGTGAACGCCGGGGCTTTCTGCAAGAGTCCCGGTAATCACAGAGCTTCGCAACTCCATGATCACCAGGGTCCGTGCCCGTTCTGCCTCTGACCTCCCCCACCGCACCTATCTGTGCGGCCCTAAGGGGAACCTCCCTGCCGGCACGGCCGTTCGCTCAGCCGACCGGTGTTGAAAGGTCCAACCGTGACACCGGGGTGATCAATGTGAAGGGGCGCTCACGAAGTGCGAACGGGATCCGCAACGCAGCGATCCACACGAGGGTCGCGCCTGTCACGTGGATGCCGACCAGCCATGAGGGAAGGCCGGTGAAGTACTGCCAGTACCCGATCATACCTTGGAGGACCAGCAGCACCGCCAGTTCGACGGTTCGGCGAAAGGCCCTCTGCGGGCCGCCCGCACCCTTGATCGCAAAGAGCAGTGCGATCGTCAGCCCGCACACCAGGAACACCAAATCCGCATGCAACTGCGCCACCCGGTCCCAGTCAAAGGGCATCCGGGGCGCTACCCCGGTGTCACCGGAATGTGGTCCGGTGCCGGTCACCGCGGTTCCGGCGATCAGGACCAGGCCGCTGACCGCGCACAGCAGCATGCTGAGGTATCGGATCGCCCCGGGGACCAACAGCCGGGGCGCAGCGTCGCCTTCACGACTACGTTCCCAGGCGGCCACCGTCGCTACGATGAAGACCATCGCCAGCAGGAAGTGCGCAGCCACGATGAAGGGGTTGAGTCCGGTGAGCACGGGTATGCCTCCCAGCACCGCCTCAGCGACCACGAGCGCGAACTGCACCCAGGCCAGCGCAGTCAACCCCGGACGGCGGTCGCGCTGTCTGGTCGCGACGATGATGAGCCAGCCCACTGCCGCGCAGAGCAGATAGATCAGTGTCCGGTTGGCGAATTCGATCTCGCCATGGACGCCCATCGCCGGTGTCGGCGTCAAGCTTGCGTCCGTGCACTTGGGCCAGGTGGGGCAGCCAAGTCCCGAGCTGCTCAGCCGGACGGCACCTCCTGCCACCACGATCACCACGCTGGAGAGAACCGAGAAGAGTGCGGCCCTCTCCACGCTGTTCCGGCTCGGACGGAACGAGACAGCGGCACTTCGCCAGGCACTAACCTCGGCGTTTCGGTTGGGGTGATGAGGCGTCGCTGTTCGTCTGCCGTCACGTGGGCCGGGTGATTGCGTTGCCTGGGCATGGCGGAGTCCCGGC
>NZ_JBIWPO010000148.1:0-1213 GCF_044768275.1 Streptomyces sp. NPDC101152
CCCGTCTGGCGGCGGCGTTGACGCCGGAGGTGGACGCGGTCCTGGCCCGGCACCCGCTGCGGGAACTGGTCACCGCCTCCGAGACCCTGCCCCTGCTGGTGGAACGCGAACGCGCCCTGTACGGCGCCTGGTACGAGTTCTTCCCCCGCTCCGAGGGCACCGCCACCCAGCCCCACGGCACCTTCGCCACCGCCGCCCGCCGCCTGCCCGCCATCGCCGCCATGGGCTTCGACGTCGTCTACCTCCCCCCCATCCACCCCATCGGCACCACCTACCGAAAAGGCCGCAACAACACCCTCTCCCCCACCCCCGACGACGTCGGCGTCCCCTGGGCCATCGGCTCCCCCGAAGGCGGCCACGACACCGTCCACCCCCGACTCGGCACCCTCGACGACTTCGCCCGCTTCGTCGACCACGCGGGCACCCTCGGCCTGGAGATCGCCCTCGACTTCGCCCTGCAGTGCTCCCCCGACCACCCCTGGGTCCACAAACACCCCGAGTGGTTCAACCACCGCCCCGACGGCACCATCGCCTACGCCGAGAACCCCCCCAAGAAGTACCAGGACATCTACCCCATCGCCTTCGACGCCGACATGGACGGCCTGATCACCGAAACCCTGCGCATCCTGCGCCTGTGGATGGGCCTCGGCGTACGGATCTTCCGCGTCGACAACCCCCACACCAAACCCGTCGTCTTCTGGCAGCGGGTCATCGACCAGATCAACGCCACCGACCCCGACGTCATCTTCCTCGCCGAGGCCTTCACCCGCCCCGCGATGATGCGCACCCTCGCCCAGATCGGCTTCCAGCAGTCCTACACCTACTTCACCTGGCGCACCACCAAGCAGGAACTCACCGACTACCTCACCGAACTGTCCACCGAGACGGCCGCCTACATGCGGCCCAACTTCTTCGTCAACACCCCCGACATCCTCCACGAGTTCCTCCAGCACGGCGGCCGCCCCGCCTTCGAGGTCCGCGCCGTCCTCGCCGCCACCCTCTCCCCCACCTGGGGCGTCTACTCCGGCTACGAACTGTGCGAGAACACCCCCCTGCGCCCAGGCAGCGAGGAATACCTCGACTCGGAGAAGTACCAGCTCCGCCCCCGCGACTGGGACACCGCCGAACGCGAGGGCCGCACCATCACCCCCCTCATCACCCAACTCAACGCCATCAGAAGGCGCCACCCCGCCCTGCGGCAGCTGCGCAACCT
>NZ_JBIWPO010000149.1:0-1202 GCF_044768275.1 Streptomyces sp. NPDC101152
GAAGGTCTTCGCGTGGTGGACGTCGTAGGCGGCCAGGTAGGCCAGGGCTCCGCCGCGGCCGTAGGTGTGGTTCACCCGCATCGCCCTGGCCTGCCCGGGGGCCAGGGCGGGGTGGCAGCGGCAGCGGGCCTGGATGGAGGTCTTCTCATCCGCGCTGATCACGTACTCGTCCGCGCCGAGCGCTTCGCCTTTCCAGATGCGGGCATAGAGGTCGAGCACGCGCTCGGCCCTGGACCGGAAGGCAGGGTCGGTGATGAAGATCCAGGACTGGTGCTGCCAGGGCTTGATCGCGTCCTGCTTGAGCCAGCGCCGCACGGTGGAGGCGGAGATCGCGCCGGCGATGGCGCGGGCGACGACCTCGCGGGCCAGCTCCGGGGCCGACCAGCGCGAGAGCGGTGTGCCGCTCTCGGCGGGCAGTTGGCAGGCCAGGGCCTTGACCTGGGCGGTCTGCAGCGGTGTGAAGGAGGCGGGACGCCCGGAGCGCTTGCGGTCGGACAGGGCGGGCAGCCGGTGCTCGGCAAATCGGCCGCGCCAGGTGCGGACGGTGTCCAGGTGCAGCCCCATCACGCGGGCGATGCGGACGTTGGGGCGGCCCCGGGCCGCGTGCAGGACGACCTGGGCGCGCTGACGGAGCCGGTGTTCGGTCTTGTGGCCGTAGGCCATCGTCTTGAGCCGCTTGCGCTCGGAGGCGGCCAGGGTTATCGGGCGGGCGGGGGCAACGGGCAAGGCGGGCACGCCGATCACGAGAAGTGGATCACGACAGGACGTATCCTGCCGCCCCCGATCGCCGGCCCTCCGGCAGGATGTCCGCTGTGCCAACGCCCTCGGAACATACCCGGCTCCAGCTCGAGCTGTACCTGAACATGCGCGCCAAGGCCGCCTGGCCGCAGCTGGCCGGCCTGCGCGTCCGCCACCGGGGCCAGTACGCCTACGTGGAAGGCGAACTGGCCGGCGGCGGGAGCCTCAAGCTGATGCGCCTGCGCTACCACGGCACCGCGAGCCGTTGGGGCTTCGCCCTGCACGACCCGGCCAGCGACCGCTACCAGGACGCCCTCCTGCCCACCGGCAGTGGCAGCGGCACCCCCGAGGACGCCCTCGACACCGCCTGCCACCTCCACCTCACAGGCCTCGGCACCTGACCGCGAACAGGCCTGCAACCAGCTCCAAAGTCAACCCCCGAAGGACTTACGACGCAGACCACT
>NZ_JBIWPO010000150.1:0-1137 GCF_044768275.1 Streptomyces sp. NPDC101152
GGGAGTGTAAATCTAACGGCGGATCCGACGATCATGGGAGAGACGTCAAGTGACTGATACCGCCGTGGAGTTGGAGACCGTGGAGCCTGTCCAGAGTGCCCAGTTGGGGGAGCCTGCGCCTGTGTCCGACGAGCAGCTCGTCGCGATGCTGGTGGAGCGTGCCCGGTCGGAGGGGCTGCAGCTGACCGGGGAGGGGGGTCTGTTGCAGCAGCTGACGAAGCGGGTGCTGGAGTCTGCCCTGGAGGGCGAGATCACCGATCACGTCGGCTATGACAAGCACGACGTGGCCGGCAGGAACAGCGGCAACAGCCGTAACGGCACCCGGGCCAAGACGGTGCTGACCGAGGTCGGCCCGGTCGAGGTGAAGGTGCCCCGCGACACCGCGGGCACCTTCGAGCCGCAGATCGTCCGCAAGCGGCAGCGCCGTCTGACCGGCGTGGACGAGATGGTGCTGTCCCTGTCCGCGAAGGGCCTCACGCACGGGGAGATATCGGCGCATCTGGCCGAGGTGTACGGGGCGGAGGTGTCCAAGCAGACCATCACCACGATCACGGACAAGGTGATGGAGGGCATGGCGGAATGGCAGTCCCGCCCGCTGGACCGCGTCTACCCGGTCGTCTTCGTGGACGCCATCAACGTGAAGATTCGCGATGGCAAGGTCGCCAACCGACCCATCTACGTGGCGATGGCCGTCACGGTCGAGGGCACCCGGGACATTCTCGGGATCTGGGCCGGTGACGGTGGCGAGGGCGCCAAGCACTGGCTGCAGGTCTTCACCGAGCTGAAGAATCGCGGAGTTGAAGATGTCCTGATGCTCGTCTGCGACGGGTTGAAAGGTCTGCCGGACGCGGTCGAGGCGGTCTGGCCCCGCACGGTCGTCCAGACGTGCATCGTTCACTTGATTCGCAACAGCATTCGGTACTGTGCCCGTCAGGACTGGGACAAGGTCGCCAAGGATCTCAAGCCCGTCTACACCGCTGCCAGCGAGGCCGCCGCGACCGAGCGGTTCTTGGAGTTCTCCGAGAAGTGGGGCGCCAAGTATCCGGCCGTGATCAAGCTGTGGTCCGACGCCTGGGCCGAGATGGTGCCCTTCTTGTCCTTCGACGTCGAGATCCGCAAGGTCATCTGCAGCACGAA
>NZ_JBIWPO010000151.1:0-1035 GCF_044768275.1 Streptomyces sp. NPDC101152
CTACTACGTGCTGGCCGAGGGCTTGAACGTGATCCTCGTCAACGCGCGGCAGGTCAAGAACCTGCCGGGCCGCAAGACGGACGTCTCGGACGCGGCGTGGCTGGCCCAGCTCGGCGCTCACGGCCTGGTGAGGCCCTCCTTCGTACCGCCCGAGCCGATCCGTGAACTGCGGGACCTCACGCGCGCCCGGACGACCACCACCCGTGAACGCGGGCGCGTGGTCCAGCGGCTGGAGAAGCTGCTGGAGGACACCGGCATCAAACTCTCCGCCGTCGCCTCCGACATCATGGGCGTCTCCGGCCGGGCCATGCTCGAAGCCCTCATCCGCGGTGAAGCCGACCCGCAGGTCCTCGCGGACCTGGCAAAACGCAAGCTCCGCAACAAAATCCCCGAACTCACCGAGGCCCTGACCGGACGCTTCCGTGCCCACCATGCGTTCCTGGCCCGCCTGCATCTGGACCAGTACGACCACCTCACCATGGTGATCGATCAGCTCACCGGACGGATCGAGGAGGCGATGGCCCCCTTTCGTGACGTCCTCGACCTGCTCGACACCATCCCGGGCATCAACCAGGCCACCGCCGAAGTGATCATCGCGGAGACCGGTGGTGACATGAACCGCTTCGCCACCGCCAAGCACCTCGCGTCCTGGGCCGGGGTCTGCCCCGGCCACCACGAGTCCGCCGGCCGCACCAAGAACACCAAAGTCCGGCCGGGCAACCCCTATCTCAAAGGGGCCCTCGGCCTCGCCGCGTTCGGCGCGGTGAGAACCAAGGACACCTATCTGCAGGCCCGTTACAAGCGGCTGACCGCCCGCCGCGGCCCGCTCAGGGCGCTGGTCGCCGTCGAGCACTCGATCATCACCGCGATCTGGCACATGCTCACCGACAACGTGCCCTACCAGGAACTCGGCGGCACCTACTTCACCCAACGCGACCCCGAACGCGCCACCCGCCGGGCCATCAACCAGCTCAACCAGCTCGGCTACACCGTCACCCTCAACCCGCGGGAGAACGCAGCCTGACCGGCACCCCG
>NZ_JBIWPO010000152.1:0-1011 GCF_044768275.1 Streptomyces sp. NPDC101152
GCGTGCGCCGGTGATGGCGGATGTGGCGCGGCTTGCGGGGGTGTCGCATCAGACGGTCTCGCGGGTGCTGCATGATCATCCGAATGTGCGGCCGGTGACCCGGGACCGGGTGCTGGCGGCGGTGCAGGAGCTGGGGTACCGGCCGAACGCGGCCGCGCGGACGCTGGCGACCCGGCGGACCCGCACGCTGGGTGTGATCAGTTTCAACACGACGTTGTACGGGCCGGCGTGCATGTTGTACGGGATCGAGCAGGCGGCGCGGCAGCACGAGTACTTCGTGACGGTGGCCGCGGTGGGTTCGCTGGACCGGCGTTCGGTGCTGGACGCGGTGGACCGGCTGCGGGGTCAGGGGGTGGAGGGGATCATCGTGATCGCTCCGCAGACGGCCGCGGTGGGTGCGCTGGCGAACGTGCCGGCGGACGTGCCGTTGGTGGCGGTCGGCTGCGGCACCCACACCGCGTTGGCGTCGGTGGCCGTGGACAACGAGGCGGGCGCCGAGCTGGCCACCACCTATCTGCTGGATCTCGGGCATCGCACGGTGCACCATCTGCTGGGGCCGCGGTCCTGGCTGGATGCGCAGGAGCGGGAGGCCGGGTGGCGGGCCACGCTGCTGCGGCGGGGTGCGCCGGTGGTGGAGCCGTTGGCGGGCACGGACTGGACGGCGCGGACCGGGTTCGAGCTGGGCCGGCGGATCGCGGCCGATGACCGGGTGACCGCGGTGTTCTGTGCGAACGACCAGATGGCGTTGGGTCTGTTGCGGGCGTTGCAGCAGGCGGGGCGGCGGGTGCCGGAGGACATCAGTGTGGTCGGCTTCGACGACATGCCGGAGACGGAGTACTTCGGTCCGGCGCTGACCAGTGTCCGTCAGGACTTCGACGAGCTGGGCCGGCGTGCGCTGCGGGCGCTGATCGGGATCGTCGGTGACCCCGACACGGGAGTCCCGGCGGCCGAGGAGATCCCGCACATCGTCATCCCGCCCACCCTCGTCGTCCGCACCTCCGCCACCCGTCC
>NZ_JBIWPO010000153.1:0-1006 GCF_044768275.1 Streptomyces sp. NPDC101152
CTTGGCGTTTAACGTCGCAGGTCACACGACCTGCTGATCTGCGGTTCTTTCCGGGACAGTGGAGGCGGCCGTTCTCCACGCTTCGAGATGTCGAGTCACGAAGTACAAGAGAACGGCCGCTGTGTATGAGTCTGTCTGTCGATGCGTCCACAGGCGAGGCGTTGGACGTGTTGTCCCGCTTTCGGGTCGAGTTCTACGAATGCCTCTACGCCCGCGCGGATGCGCTCTTCGAGCTCACCGACGCGGTGCTGTGCGCGGACGGGCCGGTGAAGACCCTGGTCGAGCTGTCTCTGGCGGTCGAGCACCGGCGCGGGCACGGTGCGCTGTACGCGGCTTTGGACCGCGGCTGGCTGGAGCCGACACGCCTGCGCCGCGCGCTGGCCGGCTTGCCGCTGCCGAAGGCAGTCGACGGCCGGATCGTGCTGGCCGTGGACGTGAGCAACTGGCTCCGTCCCGATGCCCCGACCAGCGACGACCGGCTGTTCTGCCACGTCTACGGACGTGGCGACCGCAAGACGGACCAGTTCGTGCCGGGCTGGCCGTACTCCTTCGTCGCCGCGCTGGAATCCGGCCGCACCTCCTGGGTCGCACTGCTGGACGCCGTCCGCCTGGGACCCGCCGACGACGCGACCCTCGTCACCGCCGCCCAACTACGCGATGTCGTGAAGCGGTTGACGCAGGCCGAGCACTGGCGGCCGGGCGACCCGGAGATCCTCATCGTGATGGACGCCGGCTACGACGTCACCTACCTCGCCCACGCCCTGGCCGACCTGCCGGTGATGCTGCTCGGGCGCCTGCGCTCGGACCGGGTCATGCTCCGCGACCCCGGCCCGCCCCGCTGCGGCCCGAAGGGCGGACGGCCCCGTCGGCACGGCGGCGTCCTCACTTTCGCCAAGCCCGACAGCTGGCACGAGCCCGACGTCACCACCAGCACGGACACCGCCCGCTACGGCAAGGCCGAGGCGATGGCCTGGGACCGGATGCACCCCAGGCTCACCCACCGAGG
>NZ_JBIWPO010000154.1:0-1003 GCF_044768275.1 Streptomyces sp. NPDC101152
CCACAATCGGCTCGGCATCAGGTCTCAGCCACAAGTGACCCGGATTTACCTGGATCACGGCCTACACCCTTACCCCGGGACAACCACCGCCCGGGATGGACTACCTTCCTGCGTCACCCCATCACTCACCTACTACCACCTTGGATCAGCGGCTCCACCACTCCCCCTTGCCCGAAGGCTCCGGGGCGGCTTCACGGCCTTAGCATCAGAAGGTTCGATGTTTGACGCTTCACAGCGGGTACCGGAATATCAACCGGTTATCCATCGACTACGCCTGTCGGCCTCGCCTTAGGTCCCGACTTACCCTGGGCAGATCAGCTTGACCCAGGAACCCTTAGTCAATCGGCGCACACGTTTCCCACGTGTGAATCGCTACTCATGCCTGCATTCTCACTCGTCAACCGTCCACAACTCGCTTACGCGGCTGCTTCACCCGGCAGACGACGCTCCCCTACCCATCACAGCCTCCGTTGGGAGTATTACTGCAATGACACGACTTCGGCGGTACGCTTGAGCCCCGCTACATTGTCGGCGCGGAATCACTAGACCAGTGAGCTATTACGCACTCTTTCAAGGGTGGCTGCTTCTAAGCCAACCTCCTGGTTGTCTCTGCGACTCCACATCCTTTCCCACTTAGCGTACGCTTAGGGGCCTTAGTCGATGCTCTGGGCTGTTTCCCTCTCGACCATGGAGCTTATCCCCCACAGTCTCACTGCCGCGCTCTCACTTACCGGCATTCGGAGTTTGGCTAAGGTCAGTAACCCGGTAGGGCCCATCGCCTATCCAGTGCTCTACCTCCGGCAAGAAACACACGACGCTGCACCTAAATGCATTTCGGGGAGAACCAGCTATCACGGAGTTTGATTGGCCTTTCACCCCTAACCACAGGTCATCCCCCAGGTTTTCAACCCTGGTGGGTTCGGTCCTCCACGACCTCTTACAGCCGCTTCAACCTGCCCATGGCTAGATCACTCCGCTTCGGGTCTTGAGCGTGCTACTAAAA
>NZ_JBIWPO010000155.1:0-1002 GCF_044768275.1 Streptomyces sp. NPDC101152
GTTACTGAGCTTTTCAGGTTGGGTTCGGTTGGTGTGAAGTGATGGTCAGTCCGGTCTCGGTGAGGCAGCCGTCAATGAGTTCGGGATGGCGCTGGATGTGGGATAGGCCCTGGCGGAGGGTGCGGGTGAGGTGGTCGGGGTCGCTGAACGCGGTGTTGGCCATCCACCCGCGCCGTAACAGCGACCAGACGCCTTCCACCGGATTCAAGTCCGGGCTGTAGGAAGGAAGTTGGATGACGGTGAGCCAGTCGTGGCCGGCTGCGTACTTCCTCATCCCGGCGGCACGATGGGTGTTCAAATTGTCCCAGACGACCACGATCGGAGCGCCGAGCTGCAGGTGCGCACGGACCAGGAGGTCGCGGTAGTCCTGCCAGGCGAAACTCTTGCGTGCTCCTTTCAGGAGCGGGTGGAAGCGGGGCCGGTAGATCAGCCGGGACCTCTCGCCGGGCCGGTAGCAGCACATCGCGGCGATGGAGATCCGCCGCCGGGACCGTCCCCGCACTCGCACCACGGGAGTCTGCCCGCGCCGGCCCCACGTGCGGGCTCGTGGCGGCGTCATCGCGAACCCGGCCTCGTCCTCGAAGACGATCCAGGCCCCGAGCGCCGCCGCGGTGCTTCCACCTGCGGCCACACGTCCTTCTTCCAGAGCTCGACCGCGTGCTCGTCACGTTCAAGTGCGCGACGGGCAGGGCTCTGCCAGGACCAGCCGTGGCGGTGCAGCAGCCGCCACACTCCGGCGATCGAGCAACTGATCTGGAACTGGCGGTCGATCAGCGTTGCGACGCGTTCCAGCGTCCACCGCTGATCTTCCCAGCCATGCACGGCCGGCCCTTTGGCCAGCTCCTTCTCCAGCACGGCAAACCGTTCGTCCGACAGCTTCGGCAGTTTCGCGGGCCCCTTCGACTTCAGCCCCTCCATGCCGCCCTCACGCCAGTTGCGGCGCCACTGCTCCACCGAACGCTCACTCACCCGCAGGTCCTTGGCGATGTCCGCGGTTCTGTC